>JAUVJI010000131.1 GCA_030596605.1 Bacteroidales bacterium | reverse complement strand
TGTTCGGCAACTTTTCCATTATATACTTCATCAATTCGCTTAGAGGTAACCAACTCCTTCTGTAAACCTGCTGAATGATTGACCAATCCGGTATCGAGCATGAGTAATTTGGGAGACAATCTCGGTTTTTCATCCAGGGGTAATTTGGTTTTGGTTACCGGGTAAATCAATTTCAGCAACATGGTTTTTTCCAGCACTCTGAATGCCTCACCCATTTCCCTTGAACGGTACTGTGAATTTCCGAATTTTTCAAATGTAATCCTCGTTCCGGCATACTGGAATGCTGATCCAATGATATGCCGGATAACAGTCGTCATGGTTTGATTGCGGGCATATTTTTCCACATCATCCTGGTATGATATAATTAAGCTCTCGTAAATTCGCTTCAATCGATTCAAGTCCCTGTTTTCGCTATAGTCTTTAATGATCTCGGGCATTCCGCCAATCATCGTATAATTCCTGAACAAATCCGATAATTTATCATGTGCATAATCAGGTATTTGATCACTCTTGATTATTTCCAGGCTTTTATTCTCACCCATGGCGGCGAGATATTCCTTAAACGAACAGGGCCTGACAGGAAGGAATTCCACCCTTCCAACAGGAAAAGAGATTGTTTTATCAATCAGTGATTCAAGCAAAGACCCGGCAGCAATTACATATAAATGCTTTGCTTCTTCATAAAAATACCGTAATGTAGCAACAGCGTTGGGATTGTTTTGAATTTCATCTATAAAAAGCAACGTTTTCCCTTTGTTTTTGTCTGCATCCTTTAAAAAGAGAATGGCATCCACCAACTGCGGCATTGTGAATGAACCATCAAATAATTTACTTTCTTCTGGTTTTTCGAGATTCAGGTAAATATATTGATCAAAATCTCGGGCAAAAAGATTGACGGCTGTTGTTTTTCCTGTTTGCCTTGCTCCCCTTAACACTAATGGTTTGCGGTCCTTTTCTTGGGCCCACTCTCTTAACTTATTTATGATGGTCCTGTTAAACATGTTGCTGATTGTACTAAATCATATGATAAAAGTAGTGATAATTGTAATAATTACTAACATAATATTAATAAAACTTGTAATAATATACAATATAATGTTGTTAATCCTTGTACTAATGTTCAACTAAATGATAATGTATCTACTATAATATTTCTTCAAATAGATCATAAGTATGATACTTCTACCTATAATTATAAACATAATAATTTAGCTCCTTAACTTATTAAGCAACCAACACTTCATTCAGTTCCTTTATTAATTCATCCATCTCGTCGCCAAACAACTGCCACATCTTCCCCACCCCACCATTTGCATCAAAGGGTGCATAGTCCAGGTCATCCCGGTCAAGGTGAAAGGAGCCGGAAATGTGTTCTTTAATCATGCGAAGCCATTCCATCTGCTCATCATTAAACTTGGGTGCGTTCCCTTTATGGCGGTTCATTACCCAGGTTTGGAAATTCCTGTCCACAGTTTTATCATAAGATGTCAATTCTATATCCATACTGCAAGCTTTACGGATCAGCGACACCAGGGCAACCAGTTCATTTCGAGGTGATCCGTTGGTTTCTTCCAACAACTCATAGGCATGCCATACATGTAAAGGAGCTAGGGCGGGTTTGTCTGTTTTCAGTATATCGTTCAGTTCTTTTATCATCGCATAGGTGAGTTCACGCAAACGGTATGGCTGATTATAGAAAATCTGCAGTGCAGTTATTTCATCCTTATTTTCCTCCAACCACGTAGTAAAATCTTTGATCAATCCTTCGGCCATTTCTTGATTTTCGGCATCCCAACCCACATGCAGCAGTCTATCAGGGTTGATGTGATCGATCACCTGCTCATGCACTTTTCGAACGTTTTCGATATATTGATTCAGTTCGCCGTTAAATACCCTGGCCGCATTTCCAAGTATTGCCTCATGTTTTTCCCTGATCTTTTCTTCAACAAAAACAGGAGAAGCCCCCGGATTTTCAGATTTAACTTTTTGGACCATTTCGGCCAATACATCCGGGTCATATGCCTGAAGCAGTTCTTTTGCAATCTGTGGAATAGACTTTCCACCTGATTTTTCCAAAAACACGACCTTTTCCTTTTCGGTAATTTGCTTTTCAAGCCGGATAAGCCGGTTAGCCAGTGAGCTAAACAGTTCTTCATCCCGTGCACCCACTGCAACTGCAGCCAGTAAATCTTTTAAAGGAACAGAAGGTTTCTTTTCCAGCGGCCGGCTATCGGTTTTCAGGCTTCTCGTCACCCCAATGGCATCTACTATTACAAAATGGTCTTTGGTGAATTTTACTGAAGGTGTTACCTTTTTCAAGTCATCCAGTTTAATGATACGGGTTCCCCGCCCTTTCATCTGCTCGAAATAGTTGCGGCTTTTTACATCGCGCATAAACAACAGGCATTCGAGCGGTTTTACATCCGTACCCGTGGCAATCATATCAACTGTAACAGCAATTCTTGGATAATAATCATTCCTGAATTGCGCCAGTATACTTTTTGGATCATCCTCACGATATGTGATCTTTTTGCAGAACCGGTTTTCTTCCCCGAATTCCTCCCTGACAATATTTATGATGTCATCAGCATGGCTGTCGGATTTAGCAAATATGAGTGTTTTGGGAATTTCAAATTCACCTTTATCATCAAAACGATCAGGAAATATTTCCGGTAAATGATCTTTGAATGTTTTGATAATAAGCCGTATCTGGTTTGGGTTCACCACATCCTTGTCTAACTGCTTTGAGGAATAAGTTTTATCCTCATCTAATTGTTCCCATCGCTTTCGTCGGGTTAATCTTTCACGGTGGTCCACATATTCCCCTTTCCATATCACACCGCCTTTACGGCTAATTTGTGTATCAATCTGATAAACATCGAACCCTACATTTACACCATCAACAACGGCTTGCTCATGGGTATATTCACTCACTATGTTTTGGTTAAAGAAACCGAAGGTACGGTTATCGGGTGTAGCCGTCAATCCGATCAGAAAGGCATCGAAATAATCGAGTACCTGTTTCCAGAGGTTATAAATGCTACGGTGGCATTCATCGATGACAATAAAATCAAAAAACTCCAATGGTATTTTATCGCTGTAAACCACAGGTAAGGGTGTCCGACCTTTCCAGTTCCTCTCAGCCGGGTTTACTTCTTCGGCGCTTTCATCCAGTTCTTCTCCTTTTAATATGGAATACAACCGTTGAATGGTGCTAATGCAGACCTGGCTGTCCGGCGCTATGTATTGCGATGATAAACGCTGAACATTGTAGAGCTCGGTAAATTTACGGTTATCATCATTGGGCAGGTACGCCATAAATTCTTGTTCAGCCTGCTCACCCAGATTTTTGGTATCAACAAGGAATAATATCCTGTTAGCTTTCGTAAATTTTAACAAACGGTAAATAAAGGTAACGGCAGCATAGGTTTTACCTGATCCGGTAGCCATTTGTATCAATGCCCTGGGACGATTTTTCCTGAATGATTTTTCAAGATTATGGATGGCATTGATCTGGCAATCACGTAATCCATCTTTAGGTAATTCGGGCAAATCTGTAAAACTTGCCCGCAATGTATTGCCCGACTTCAACCAGTTTCTAAAAGTCTCCGGTCTTTGAAAAGAAAATACAGGCCTTGACCTGGGTTTGGGATCACGGTAATCAGTAAAGCGTGTCAACTCCCCGGTACTTTCAAAAACAAATGGCAACGGATCATTATTTAGGTACTTTAATTTACTGTCTGCATAATCTTTTGCCTGATCTTCGTGAACGGTCAAATGAACACCTTCTTCCTCCCGTTTAGCTTCAACAATCCCAACCGGCTTTCCATCAACGAATAAAACATAGTCAGCTGGTCCTGCATCAGTTTGATATTCTCTGATTGCAACTCCAGGTCCTGCAGACAAATTGATTTCTTTTTTATTTTGAATTATCCATCCGCAAGCATTTAACTGCTTATCAATTTGATCTCTTGCTTTTTGTTCGGGTGTTTGGTTAATGCCCATCATAAACCCAATATTCTATAAACTCTGTAAATTTATAGAATTTTTATTTAATAAAATACTTTATACTCCATCCCTTTCTTTATCAATCATGCCTCCTTCATATCCGCAAATGCCCATCCTTGGAGAATTTACAACCGGCAGTCGCATTTCTTCACTGAAATCTTCGCACTCATTTTCAAGTTTCATAATACCATCCACATATTCTTTTTGCAGTCCTTTTTCAATCACCTGCCAAGCAATTTTTTTCTGTGATTTAGTAAGCTCAAGTCCATTCATCAGTTAATAAATTTATATTCTTATAGTTTATCAGGTAAATTAAGAATTAAATCAATATGGTTAGAATGGCTGTGTAAAATTCTGAGATATTTGTTCAAATCATCTTTAAAATCTAAAAGAAAATCCTCATGTAGCTTTTTGGTTACCAGGTTCAATAATCTTTTTGTTGTAACCCCAAGTTTTGAATCAAAAATAGTCCAGCAAGTACCCAGGTCGTCAGAAAAATTTGTAAAAACATCGCTCAATAAAATATTTAGAAGTTCTGCTTCGTTGCGTTTGTTACCTGTAATTTTTGTGTAATAATTGATCTCCTTCACAGCTTTACCTATTGATGTTGCGATGCTTTTCTGAACCGGACCCTTGAAAGACATATTTATCAAATGAAATTGAATTTTTGCCATTGTTTCCTCAAATAATTCCTGTCCGGCCTCTTCTTTATGCAGATACCCGATATTTATTAAATCATAAACATCACTGTTACTTCTCGCTAATTTTAAAACCAACTTTTGAAGTTCCTGATATGGGATGTTTTGAACACCCTGTTTGAAATCTTTTGATATTACAGGCATTTTTAAATAAATTTTACTTTTTTCTTTTACTTTCAACAGCCTCCCCTCAAATGCTTTTTTAAAATACTCTGCAGCAGTTTATCCAAAATCATTTTGGAGGAGAATACAGTGAGTGCATACTTTAGATACTTTTATTGATGGTGTAAATATAAGTAATTGTTGTAATAAAGAGGATATTAATACAAATAGTGCTTGTTAAAATGGGGAGGGTTTATAGAGCAAGCTTGTAACAAAGTAAGGGGTTATTTTGAAATTATCTTTAATAACCTTTTGATGTCATACTTCGGAAAGAAATCATGTTAAAAGTTAATTCCCCGATCCATACTCATAATAACATTTTACTTAATTTCGCATAAAATTTGGAAATTAATTGAAAAACAAGTTAGTAATATACCTGCCCATACTTTTCGCACTGGTTCTGATTTGTGGAATTTTCCTTGGCTACAAATTGATCCCTGTTTCCTCAAATCAGTCGAATTTGTTCCAATTGAATTTGAACCGGTATAATAAATTGAATGATGTGGTTAATTATATTGTTCAGGAATATGTTGATTCAATTGATAAAAATCATTTGGCCGAAGAGGGGATTTATGGTATTCTTGATAACCTTGATCCGCATTCCCAATATATAACCGCTGAAGAATTTAATGATGTTAATGACCAGCTGATCGGTAATTTTGAAGGAATTGGAATCCAGTTCCGGATTGAAAAAGATACCATTACTGTGATCCACCCAATCGCCGGGGGGCCATCAGAGAAAGTTGGATTAATGGCAGGTGACAGGATTGTTTTTGTTGATGATAGCCTGGTTGCAGGTGTTGGGGTTACCGACAGAGATGCTATGAAAAAGCTTAAGGGGAAAAGAGGGACTGAAGTAAAAGTCGGGATTTTCAGACGGGGTTTGATTGGTTTGCTTGATTTTACTATTACAAGGGATGTCATTCCAACCTATAGTGTTGATATTGCCTATATGCCACTGGAAACAACCGGTTATATTAAAGTGAGTAAATTTTCAGCTACTACTTTTGATGATTTTAATGATGCAACCGGGGAACTAAAAGAGAGGGGAATGAAAAACCTCATCCTTGATCTTCGTGGCAATGAAGGAGGATATTTAAAATCGGCTATTGATATGGCAGATGAATTTCTTGAAAAAGAAAAACTGATTGTTTACACAGAAGGTAACAATCAACCCAGGGAGTCTTTTTATGCAACCAATAAGGGTAAACTTGAAGATATTGATGTAGTAATATTAATAGATGGCGGTTCAGCCTCGGCCAGCGAAATTGTTGCAGGCGCTATTCAGGATAACGACAGGGGTTTTATAATTGGAAGGCGTTCATTTGGCAAAGGATTGGTTCAACGGCAGCTTGATCTTCTTGACGGATCAGCGCTTAGGTTGACCATTGCCCGTTATTACACTCCAACTGGCCGCTGCATTCAAAGGCCTTATACAAAAGGAAATGGTTTTGAAGATTATTATAGTGAGTCATATCACCGGTTTATAAATGGAGAGTTGGAAGAACAGGATAGCATACATTTTAATGACTCCCTTAAATATATTACTCCGGGAGGAAAAGTGGTTTATGGAGGTGGTGGTATTATGCCGGATGTATTTGTTCCCATCGATAAAGATGAAAGGTTGCAATATTTTAACAACCTCATACAAAAAGGCCTGATCTTTAGATTTGCATTTGATTATACCGATAAATACCGCAGTGATTTACAGCAGTATAAGAATTTTGATAGTTTTAATAAACAATTTATAATATCTGATGTTTTATTTGATGAATTCATTGACAATGCAAATACAAGTGGTGTGAAGCAAGACGTTGAGGGGGTTGAATTTGCGAGAGATAGAATAAAAATAATGTTAAAGGCTTATATTGGCAGAAATTTATTTGATGATGAAGGATTTTATCCCATCTATCACACCATTGATAACATTTTTATTGAAGCGATAGAATCGTTTAATGGAAGCATAAATCAATACGGAAAAATCGATTAATTACTAACCTTTAAAATATATTAATTATGGCATTTGAATTACCTGCATTACCATATGCGATGGATGCATTAGAACCATTTATTTCGAAACAAACAATTGAATTCCATTACGGAAAACACCACCAGGCTTATGTAAATAACCTGAATAATTTGGTTCCGGGAACTGAGTTTGAAGGTAAATACCTGGAGGATATTATAAAAAGTTCTTCGGGGGGTATCTTTAACAATGGTGCACAAGTCTGGAATCATACTTTTTACTGGAATTGTCTGGCCCCCAATGCAGGTGGAACTCCGAAAGGTACTGTTGAAGATGCTATTGTAGAAAGTTTTGGCTCATTTAATCAATTTAAAGATAAGTTTTCTATAGCAGCTGCTACTTTGTTTGGTTCAGGCTGGGCATGGCTGGTGAAAAAATCTGATGGAAAACTGGAGATCATCCAGGAGAGCAATGCTGGCAATCCTTTAAAAGATGGACACACTCCGATTTTAACATGTGATGTTTGGGAACATGCTTATTACCTTGACAAACAAAACAGGCGTCCGGATTACATTGCAGATTTCTGGAATTTGGTTGATTGGAATGCAGTAAAAAACAAACTGTAAGATAAATGTAATCTCAGAAGTCAGTTATAAGAATTGAACCGCGAAGATCGCAAAGAACACGCAAAACATTGGAATTAAACAATCCCTTATTAAACAAAAATTATTTTGCATTTTTTGCGGTTAAATATACTTTTAAGATTATGTCTGTTACTCTACCGTAACAGATTTAGCCAGGTTTCTTGGCTGATCAACATTACAATCGCGCATTACCGCAATATGATAGGATAAAAGCTGAAGTGGAATGGTAGCCAAAAGTGGGACCAGTAATTCTTCTGTTTCCGGAACCTCAATAACATAATCCGCCAATTTCTTTACGTCCTTATCCCCTTTTGTTACAATGGCAATGATCTTTCCTTTGCGCGCCTTTACCTCCTGAATGTTGGACATCACCTTGTCATATGTTCCCTTGTTGGTAGCAATAACAACAACCGGCATTTCCTTGTCGATAAGAGCGATTGGTCCGTGTTTCATTTCGGCTGCCGGATACCCTTCAGCATGGATGTATGAAATTTCTTTTAGTTTAAGCGCTCCTTCTAAAGCAACCGGAAAGTTGTATCCCCGGCCAAGATACAGGAAGTTGCGTGTATAAGTAAAAATCCTCGCTAATTCTTTTAATTGATTGTCAACTTTAAGCGTTTCCTTAACTTTTTCAGGTATGGCTTCTAATTCGTTCAATATCCTGTGAAACCTGGATTTTTCAATGGTTCCTTTCATCTGGGCAATCCTTAGTGCCATTAAAGTTAGAATTGTAACCTGAGCTGTAAATGCTTTGGTAGATGCAACACCGATTTCAGGGCCTGCATGTGTGTATGTGCCTGCATGGGTAGCACGCGCTATTGAAGAACCAACAACATTGCATATTCCGATAATGGTAGCTCCTTTTGATTTTGCTAATTCAATGGCTGCAAGCGTATCGGCAGTTTCACCTGATTGCGAGATAGCAATAACGATGTCATCTTCTGTTATAATAGGATTCCTGTACCTGAATTCTGAGGCATACTCAACCTCTACAGGTACCCGTGCAAGGTCTTCAAACAAATATTCTCCAACAAGGCCGGCATGCCATGAAGTTCCGCAGGCAACAATGATTATCCTGTCGGCATTGGCCATTTTTTGTTCATAACCACTGATACCACCAAGCTTAACTGTTCCTTTTTTAGCATTGACACGTCCCCGCATACTATCAAGAATAGAATGTGGTTGTTCGAATATTTCTTTTAGCATAAAATGATCATAACCCCCCTTTTCGAGCTGGCCAAGATTCATTTCAAGTTTTTGTACATATGGTGTTTTATCTTTATTCGTGATTGTTTTAATTTTTATCTTTCTGTTTTTTCTAACACAAACAACTTCTTCATCATCAAGGTAAACAACATCATGGGTATATTCTGCGATAGGTGTAGCATCTGAAGCCAGATAAAAATCATCCTCCCCAATTCCTATTACCAATGGACTCCCTTTTCTGGCGGCAACAAGCATATCAGGGTCTTCTTTTGAAATAACAACGATGGCATAAGCTCCAACTACCTGGTTTAAAGCAATTCTTACAGCTTCATCCAAACTAACATTCTCGTTGGCTCTAATATCTTCGATCAAATGAATTAAAACTTCCGTATCCGTATCACTTTCAAAATGATATCCCCTTTTCATTAGCTCTTCCTTAATGGAAGCATAGTTTTCGATTATTCCATTATGGATAATGGCCAGATTTTTTGATTGAGAATAGTGCGGATGCGCATTGGTGTTGTTGGGTTCTCCATGCGTTGCCCAACGGGTATGTGCAATTCCAATGGATCCTGTTGTATCTTTATCTTTAACAAATTTTTCCAGATCTGAAACCTTACCTTTGGTTTTGTAAAGTTTCAAATCACCATCAATAAGCGCTATACCAGCACTGTCATAACCTCTGTATTCTAAACGGTATAAACCTTTCATTAAAATGGGAAACGCTTGCTTAGGTCCTACATATCCAACAATACCACACATATGCTTGAAATTTAAAAACGTGCAAAGATAAATATTATTCCGGTTTAGAAAATAATTTTGAAGTGATATTCTTTACTCCAAATCAGTGTATATAAGTTCAAGTCTCATGTTTTGAGGAAGTAAAGGATCTGTTCCATACAACATTGACTCGTTGGCTTTAATTGTTTTACTTGAAATGTAAAATCTCAATCCATAGTCAGGAGATCCATTTAATACCCCCTGAATGTATAGTGATATCCTGAATAAATAGGAGTTATTACTTTCGTTAAAATCACCACCAAAATAATTATCCCCTTCTCCCTGATCATCTGTAAACATGATGTCACCATCCTCATTAAGCCTAAATAATACTAAACTGTTTGCAGGAGGCAGTTCTTCGCTTGTTTCTTCAACAGGTATAATGAGCCTGGCCTCATTGATAACATATCGTTCAGAATCAACCCAATTGCTTAAACCAGGAAAAGTTACCGTTGTTTGAACTCCAGCTAATCCCTGTAAATACAAGTTTTGCGTTCCGGCGGTAGTGTCATTATTTTCAACCTGCGTTAAAAAGTTTTGATTTAAGCTTAAAGCATAGTCATGTTCGAATTTTCCTATCCGTGCATTATTCAGATTGATTTCCAGTTCATATTCCAGACTGTCGTTATAATATATTGTAACATTTGACCTTTCGTCCAATAGATTAAAATAGAGGATAGCTCCTTCACCCGGCGCAGTCATGCTTTGGGAAGATACATATATTCCTTTAAAATATTCAAGAAAACTATCGTTGGATTCTAAAACATTGTTGTCTTCAGGATTCAATATCATATTTATAAAATCGTCATTTAACGGAATGCGCAACTCAGCCGCTGCAAGGGATGAGTCTGGAAGCATGACGCTATCATTTGGATGTGGGATAAAGTTGTAATTTGCAAAAATTGTATCAGAGGACAATAACTTGATATTGGAGTAATATGTGCTATCCTTAAAAAAACTTTGACCAACCAAACTGACTTTTGCAAATTGCTGGGTATTTATATTCCCATAATAACCATAATAAACGAGGGTTAAAATGGCAGAATCGCCTTGTGGGTCATTTCCAAAGCTGGGTAAAACATCTCCTAAACGAAGTTGGGAATAAAAACTCGCATCAGTGCTTCCGAAATTTATTGTCCGCATACTCCCCAAAAGGTTTAAGGTTGTTTCATCAGATATAACTGAATCTTCCTTGGAAGAATATGCAAAAACAGAAAATGCTGTGTCGCCTACAAAAAGTTGATTGTCATCAACAAGATCAACACCGATTGAATTGGGTTTTTTGTTACAGGCTGTGAAAACCAGTAATACTAATATTACAGATATTATGGTTGAGAAAAATATTTGTAATGCTTTCAATTTAAACTATTAAGTGAATGGTTAGAAAACAGGTTCCTCTTTTATCCCAGAATTTTGTCATAGAACTGATTATACGAATCAATGTAACTATCCATCGGTTGAAACCCAAGTATAGGTTTTGAGAATGTTTTAAGATATTCTTCAACTTCAGGATTTACATTTTCGGAACCGTAAATAACGGCATCGGAATAATCTATTGCCGCTTTAATTAAATTAGGATATGTTGGATTTTGATAATGAGTGAGGTCTTTATTAGTTATGCCATCAAGCTTTATTTTTTTAGCAAAATCATCGCTAAGTGTTTCTGGGAAATCATCGTCATAAACCGAAAAGATGATTTTGGATTCAGTAAATATAGGATTATCTTTAAATGCCTTTTTAATATAAATCGGAACCAAACTGGTCAACCATCCATGGCAATGTACAATATCCGGTGTCCATCCTAATTTTTTTACTGTTTCCAGAACGCCTCTGGAAAAAAATATTGCCCGCTCATCATTATCAGCAAAAAACTTTTCGTTTTTATCCTTAAACGTAAATTTCCTGAGAAAATAATCTTCATTATCAATAAAGTAAATCTGCATGCGGGCTTGTTGGATAGAGGCTACTTTTATAATCAATGGATGATCATTATCATTAATTATAAGGTTCATGCCTGATAAGCGAATAACCTCGTGTAATTGGTTTCTCCGCTCATTTATATTTCCAAACCTGGGCATAAATGTTCTGATTTCCTTTCTTCTTTCTTGAGTCCCTTGCGGGAGATACCGGCAAATAGTACCCATTTGACTTTCAGGAAGGTATGGAATGATCTCTTGTGTGACAAATAGTATTTTAGTTTTTTCCATAGAAACGTAAGTTGTTATCTTAAAAAGGGTTGCAAAAGTAGTAAAAATTTATATCATTATCAATTTTTTCCGAATTTGAATTTTATCCTTAGCACCTAACAGATTTTTTATCACATAAAATGGAAATCAGGATTTTATTTATAGCTACTTAGATTGACAAATGTATTTTCTGAATATTATTTTTATGATTATAAATAACCTTATCTAACCAATTGATATTTAATCAATTTTTAATGAAACCTTTTGTCATCTTTTTCCGTTTCATGCTGGATAAATAACTTTAAAGATTTAATAAAATTGTATATCAAATTTCCTAATTATTAATAAATGTTAAAAAGTAGAACTTATGAAGAAATTTACACTAATGTTATTGGTGTCATTTTTTGTATTGAATTTTGCACCATTAAAAGCTCAAGTTAATGACGACATTGCCAATGCAATCGTTATTCCTCATTCGGTAACCTGGGTCTCAGGAGATGCAGAGTACACTACAGTTGGAGCAACTCCTGATATGAATGCAGCCAGTTGCTGGAATACAAATCCGGACTATAATGTTTGGTTTACTTTCCAGGCTACTTCAACAGATATGGATTTGGTTGTAGATCGTGGTGGCAATAAGGGTACGATACGAAGGGTCAATCTTGCAATCTGGGAATCGGATGGAACTACAGAGGTTGAATGTAATAGATATGTGGTACTAGACGACGATGTTGAAATAAATACAACTAGTTTGGTGGTCGGTGACTGGTACTATATATCAGTCGACAATAATGGTTTGGGTCACAGGGGTACATTTACCCTTACACAAACCAGTTATGATTATTATGAAGGGGCTATTGAGGTGCCACATCAGGCTAACTGGTGTTCAACAGATGCAGAATTTTCTACTGTAGGTGCTACACCTGACAGGAATGCAGGTAGCTGTTGGAACACAAGCCCGGACTATAATGTCTGGTTTAAGTTTCAGGCTGCTTCAACATATATTAGCGTAACAGTAGATCGTGGTAATGAAAAGGGTACGCTTCGTCGTGCCAATGCTGCAATTTGGGAATCCGATGGATTAACAGAAGTAGATTGTAACCGGTATGTAGTTCAAAGTGACGATGTGACGGTTACTGCAACAAATCTAATTCCCGGTAACTGGTATTATGTTTCGGTTGATAATAATGGATTAGGACATAGAGGTACCTTTACATTATGCATAAATAGTGGTCTTGACTACGATTTTTACGAAGGCGCTATAGTAGTGCCCCATGCAGACTGGTGTTCATTAGATGCAGAATATACCACAGTAGGCGCAACGCCAGACAGGAATGCAGCCAGTTGCTGGAATACATCACCGAATTACAACCGT
>JAUVJI010000022.1 GCA_030596605.1 Bacteroidales bacterium | reverse complement strand
TTTGTTTTTGTGTTTTTGAGCATACACCTAAATAGGTGAAAAAACACGAGACCTGCAAGTGATTGCAGGTCTTATTTTTCAACAACTTATCGTTTACTATTAATAATTCCTTGCGGAATTAAGGTTTTTACTAAAAAATTTGTTTTATTAAAAAAATTTGTACTTTTGCACCCGCTTTAGTGCACGTTCAGTTTATAATTTATTGATTTTTAAAGGAATTAGGAAACCTGACAAGTTAAGACGATAAAGGTTCCAACTTACAATCTCAAATCGAAGTGTTCTGATAAATATGATTGTTAGTACGTCTTGAATCACCCGCCTTAACTATATTTCCGAATTTCATTTGTATGAGTAAAAAGACTAATTAACAATTTGTTGTTAATTTTTTTAGCTTGGTGAGTAATACGTATAAAAATAATTTATACTTTTGCGCTCCCTTTTTGAGGGAGTTTTTTTGAAAAATATTTAAATAGTTTAATATGCCTACAATACAACAATTAGTTAGAAAAGGTAGAAAAAAATTAACTGATAAAAGTAAATCACCGGCTCTGGATTCATGTCCGCAGCGAAGGGGAGTTTGTGTTAGGGTTTATACAACAACACCAAAAAAGCCTAACTCTGCCATGCGTAAAGTAGCAAGGGTAAGGTTAACAAACCAGAAAGAGGTGAATGCATACATTCCTGGTGAAGGTCATAATTTACAGGAACACTCTATTGTTCTCATCAGGGGCGGAAGAGTAAAAGACCTTCCGGGTGTAAGATACCATATTATCAGGGGTGCATTGGATACTTCAGGTGTTGAAGGCAGAACACAGAGAAGATCAAAATACGGTACCAAACGGCCAAAGAAAAAATAATAAATAATTAAAGACTTAATTTCGATAAGCAATGAGGAAATCGAAACCGAAAAAAAGAATAATTCTTCCAGATCCGAAATTTAATGATGTTCTGGTAACCAAGTTTGTTAACAATTTAATGTTAAAGGGAAAGAAAACTTTAGCATACAAAGTGTTTTATGATGCTATCGATATTGTTAATGAAAAAATGGAAGAAGACGGTCTGGAAGTTTGGAAGAAAGGGCTTACTAACGTTACTCCGGCTGTAGAAGTAAAAAGTAGAAGGATTGGTGGTGCAACTTTTCAGATTCCAACTGAAATCAGGCCGGGAAGAAAAGTATCAATTGGGATGAAGAACTTGATTGGATTTTCACGCAAACGGCATGAAAAAAGCATGGCCCAAAAATTAGCCAATGAAATTATGGCGGCTTTTAAAGAAGAGGGTGGAGCTTTTAAAAAGAAAGAGGATACACATAGAATGGCTGAAGCTAATAAAGCATTTTCACATTTTAGATTTTAGGATTTGAAGGACAGATAGTACAAATGTCAGATAAGTTAACACATACAAGAAACATTGGCATCATGGCGCACATCGACGCAGGTAAAACTACGACGACTGAGCGTATATTGTACTATTCAGGAATCAATTACCGCATTGGTGAAGTTCACGACGGTGCAGCTACCATGGATTGGATGGTTCAGGAGCAGGAGAGGGGAATAACAATCACTTCAGCTGCAACTACCGTTTTTTGGAACACCAACGATAACGAATATAAAATTAATATTATAGATACTCCCGGCCATGTTGATTTCACCGTTGAAGTTGAACGCTCATTGCGCGTTTTGGACGGTGCTATTGGAATTTTTTGTGCTGTAGGAGGAGTTGAACCACAATCAGAAACTGTTTGGAAGCAGGCCAACCGGTATCGTGTTCCACGTATTTGTTATGTAAATAAAATGGATCGTGCCGGCGCTGACTTTTTCAAGGTAGTTACAGATATAAAAGAAAAATTAGGAGCAAATCCTGTTCCTATTCAAATACCCATTGGAGCCGAAGATGAATTTGAAGGGATTATTGATTTAATATCCAATAAAGCATATAAATGGGATGATGCCTCACTGGGAAAAGAATATTTTGAGGTTGATATTCCAGAAGATTTAAAAGATCAGGTTCAGGAATACAGGAATGCATTAATTGAGGGAACTGCTGAAGAAGACGAAGAACTGTTAGAGAAATACCTGAAGGATCACAATGCAATTTCCCCTGAAAATATAATTGAATCACTAAGAAAGGCGACTTTAGAATTAAGGGTTACTCCGGTATTATGCGGATCATCATTTAAAAATAAGGGTGTTCAATTGTTAATGGACGCTATTGTTAACTACCTTCCCTGCCCAACTGACGTGCCTGCCATAACCGGTGTAAATCCATTTACACATAAAGAGATTAAAAAACTTGCTGATAGCAATGAACCTTTTGCTGCGTTGGCATTTAAAATCGCAACAGATCCTTTTGTTGGACGAATTGCATTTTTTAGGGTTTATTCAGGAAAGCTTGATGCAGGGCAGCAAATCCTGAATGCCAATACCAACAAGAAGGAGCGCATCATGCGTTTAATGCAAATGCATGCCAATAAGCAAAAACCATTAAAAACCATTGAAGCTGGAGATATTGGCGCTGCAGTCGGTTTTAAACAGATAAGAACAGGAGATACATTATGTGCACCGCAAAATCCGGTAGTGCTTGAATCAATTAATTTTCCAGATCCGGTTATCCGTATGGCTGTTGAACCCAAAACCCAGGAAGATGTTGATAAACTTGTTTTAACACTGAATAAACTGGCAGAAGAGGATCCAACATTTACTGTTAAGATAGACGAAGAAACAGGACAGACCATTATCAGTGGAATGGGTGAGTTACATCTTGATGTGATTTTAGACAGGTTAAGCAGGGAGTTCAAGATTAATTGTAACCGTGGCAAACCTACTGTTGCATACAAAGAAGCTATTACTGAATCTATTCAGCATATAGAAGTTTATAAGAAGCAAACTGGTGGCAGAGGAAGATTTGCTGAAATTACAGTTCGGATATCACCTGCAGATATAAAAGGATTGCAGTTTATTAATGAAGTTAAGAGCGGCAGCGTTCCTAAAGAATATGTTCCTTCTGTTGAGAAAGGATTTAAATCAGCAATGTCCAATGGCGTCCTTTTAGGGTTCCCGATGGAAAACCTGAAAGTTGAGCTAATGGATGGTAGCTATCATAGTGTAGATAGTGATAAGCTTGCATTTGAAATTGCTGCAAGTATGGCCTTTAAAGAAGCATGTAAAAAGGCCAACCCTGTTTTACTCGAACCGATTATGAAACTTGAGGTTGATACACCTGATATGTATGTTGGAGATATTACCGGTGATTTGAATAAGCGCAGAGGGCAGGTTGAAAATGTAGAATCAAAAATTGGATATCAGGCTGTAAAGGCTGTTGTACCTCTGGCGGAGATGTTTGGTTATGTTACATCATTAAGGACTATCACATCGGGCAGGGGAACATCCAGTCTTGAGTTTTCGCATTATGCAAAAACCCCGCAAGATATAATGGAAAAAGTGATGTATAAAATTAAAGGATATTTGGTAACTGTTTAATATAAAATATTAAATCAAAGTGAGTCAAAGAATTAGAATAAAACTTAAATCCTACGATCATAATTTGGTGGATAAATCTGCTGAAAAGATTGTAAAGACAGTTAAAACAACAGGCGCTGTTATTAGTGGGCCAATACCGCTTCCGACTAACAAAAAAATATTTACTGTTAACAGGGCAACCTTTGTTAACAAAAAATCAAGAGAACAGTTTCAGTTGTGTTCTTACAAACGATTACTTGATATTTACAGCTCAACTACAAAAACTATTGATGCTTTGATGAAGTTGGAGCTTCCTAGTGGTGTTGAGGTAGAGATCAAGGTTTAATTTTAGAAAAATAAGAATATTTAAAAGATAATCACATGTCAGGAATTATCGGAAAAAAAATAGGGATGACCAGCATTTTTGATCAGGATGGAAAAAATGTTCCATGTACTGTTATTGAAGCGGGTCCTTGTGTTGTTACCCAGGTAAAAACCAAAAAGACGGATGGGTATGATGCTATTCAGATAGCATTTGGTGATAAAAAGGATAAGCATACGACAAAAGCTTTAAAAGGTCATTTTTCGAAGGCCGGTGTTTCTCCAAAGACTTTTGTCGCTGAATTTACCCGTTTTGAGGAAGGCCACGAGAAAAAGTATGGGGACGTACTGAAAGCAGACATTTTTATTGAGGGAGAATATATTGATGTGGTTGGTATTTCAAAGGGTAAAGGATTTCAGGGTGTAGTTAAGCGTTATAACTTCAAGGGAGTTAACGACGCAACCCATGGTCAGCATAACAGGTTGCGGGCGCCCGGTTCAATCGGCGCTTCATCTTGGCCTTCCAGGGTTTTTAAAGGAATGAGGATGGCTGGCCATATGGGCATGCAAAGAACCAAAATGATCAACCTGAAAGTAATGAAAATAAATCCTGAAAAGAATATTGTTGTTGTTAAAGGATCGATACCAGGTCCTAATGGTTCATATGTAATACTTGAAAGATGGAGTTAGAAATATATAACATCAGTGGCCAAAAGACTTCAAAAAAGGCCAAGCTGGACGATGAGATTTTTGGCTTTGAGCCAAACGACCATGCCATTTACCTTGATGTAAAACAACACATGGCCAATCGCCGTCAGGGTACCCATAAAACTAAAGAAAGGGGTGAAGTTAAAGGAAGTACAAGGAAGATTAAAAGACAAAAAGGAACAGGTACTGCTCGTTTTGGTGATATCAAGAACCCTATTTTCAGAGGTGGAGGCCGGACTTTCGGTCCTGAACCCAGGGATTATTATCTTAAATTAAACAAAAAACTAAAGCGAATTGCCAGGAAATCAGCTTTGTCATACAAAGCTAAAGAAAAAAGTATAATTGTTCTGGAAGACTTTACTTTCGAAGCTCCCAAAACAAAAAGTTTTGTTGAAGTATTAAAGAATTTTGAACTTGAGAATAATAGAGTATTGGTGGTACTTGACGGAATTGACAAAAATGTTCAACTGTCGTCGCGAAATGTACAAAAGACCAAAATTGTCAGAGCTTCTGATATCAATACCTACGATATTCTTAATGCAAATAAGATTCTTATTGTAAAGAGTTCAATTGAAGAAATTGAGAAGATTCATTCAGTAAATAAAAAATAGCGATACGATGAATATCATTATTAAACCGGTAATTACAGAAAAGATGACAATGATGGGCGAGAAACTGAATCGCTATGGTTTTATTGTTCATAAAAAGGCAAATAAACTTCAAATTAAAAAGGCGGTCGAAGAACTGTATGGAGTTGAAGTGCAATCTGTAAATACCATGAATTATTCTGGAAAGGAAAAATCAAGGTTTACGAAATCCGGCGTTATTTCCGGCAGGTCGAATGCATACAAAAAGGCTATTATAACTGTAGCCGAAGGTGAAACAATTGATTTTTATAGCAATATATAAGTAAGATAGATGGCTTTAAAGAAATTCAAACCGACAACATCCAGTCAACGCTTTAAATTAATAAGTGCGTTTGATGAAGTTACTACCTCTAAACCTGAGAAGAGTTTACTTGCGCCAATGAAAAAGTCGGGGGGTAGGAATAATGAAGGCAAAATGACCATGAGGTATATGGGTGGTGGTCATAAGCAAAAGTATAGAATTATAGATTTTAAGCGTGATAAAGAGGGTGTTCCGGCAAAGGTAAAAACCATAGAATATGATCCTAACAGGACAGCTCGAATCGCTTTGTTAAATTATGCTGATGGCGAGAAAAGGTATATCATAGCTCCTCATGGATTAAAAGTAGGACAGAAAGTTGTTTCCGGAAAAGGAATAGCTCCTGATGTTGGAAATACACTTTATTTGAGTGAAATACCTTTCGGAACCATTATTCATAATATTGAATTACGACCTGGTCAGGGAGCAAAAATGGCAAGAAGTGCAGGTTCATATGCACAGCTAATGTCTCGTGATGGAAAATTTGCAATTCTGAAACTTCCATCAGGTGAAACAAGGATGATACTACAAACATGTAAAGCTACCATTGGGATGGTATCAAATACTGATCATAGTTTGGAAGTATCAGGAAAAGCCGGAAGAAGCAGATGGCTTGGACGTCGTCCCAGAACCCGTGGTGTTGCCATGAACCCTGTTGACCATCCGATGGGAGGAGGAGAAGGACGTGCTTCCGGTGGGCATCCGAGGTCAAGAAAAGGACTTCCTGCTAAAGGTTATAAAACCAGGAGCAAAAAGAAGGCATCTGATAAATATATAATTGAAAAACGGAAAAAATAATAATATAAGAATATGAGCCGATCACTCAAAAAAGGACCATATATCCACTACAAACTTGAAAAAAAGGTTTTGAAAAATGTGGAGTCGAAGAAAAAGACTGTTATTAAAACATGGTCAAGGGCTTCGATGATCTCTCCTGATTTTGTAGGACTGACCATTGCAGTTCATAATGGAAATAAATTTATTCCGGTTTACATAACTGAAAACATGGTTGGACATAAATTAGGCGAATTTGCACCAACTCGAATTTTCAGAGGACATGCCGGGAATAGGGATAAAGGCAGAAGGTAAATTTTATAATATTTAAATAAAGGTAAAATGGGAGCCAGAAAACGAAATAGCGCTGAAATGCTTAAAGAGTCAAGGAAACAAATTGCATTTGCTAAATTGAACAAATGCCCTACATCCCCAAGAAAGATGAGACTGGCAGCAGGACTTGTCAGGGGTGTTGAGGTAGAGAAGGCTATACATATTCTGAAACATTCTCCATTGGAAGCTTCAGCAAGATTGCATAAGCTTTTATTGTCGGCACTTGCAAACTGGCAGGCTAAAAATGAAGGGGTAAGAATTGAGGATGCAAATTTATTTGTTAAAGAAATTGCTGTGGATAGTGCAAGAATGCTGAAAAGAATACAAACAGCTCCTCAAGGACGTGCTTACAGAATTCGAAAACGTTCGAATCACGTTACGTTAATTATTGATAATAAAGAAGATATATAATATATTTAAAGTACTGATTAATGGGACAAAAAACAAATCCTATAGGTTTAAGATTAGGTATCATCAAAGGTTGGGATTCCAATTGGTTTGGTGGTAAAAATTATGAGCAAAAATTGATGGAGGATGATCAGGTCAGAAAATATTTGAATGCCAGGTTATCCAAGGCCGGTATCTCAAAAATTCTGATTGAGCGTACATTAAAGCTTGTAACGGTTACCATTTTTACTGCTCGTCCGGGAATTATCATTGGAAAAGGTGGACAGGAAGTTGATAAGTTGAAGGAAGAGTTAAAGAAACTGACGAAAAAGGAAATTCAAATTAATATTTCCGAAATAAAACGTCCCGAACTTGATGCTGTAATTGTTGCCAATACCATTGCAAAACAAATTGAAGGAAGAATTTCATACAGAAGGGCGATAAAAACATCTATTGCATCAACCATGAGGATTGGAGCTGAAGGAATTAAGGTACTGATTTCAGGAAGACTTGGTGGCGCAGAAATGGCACGAGGTGAATTATACAAAGAGGGTAGAATACCATTACACACATTAAGGGCCGACATCGATTATGCATTGGTGGAAGCACATACCACTTATGGCCGAATTGGGGTTAAAGTATGGATTTGTAAAGGAGAAATATATGGCAAACCCGATTTAACGGCCAACTTTACACAAGACAAAGAAAAGCAGCACGGTGGTGGTGCGAGACCAAAGAGAAGAAGAAGATAAAAATCAGGTGGAATCATTATAATAATAACTGATAATGTTACAACCAAAGAAAACAAAATACAGGAAACAGCAAAAAGGGAAAATGAAGGGCAATTCCATGAGGGGTAACCAATTAGCTTTTGGTTCTTTTGGAATTAAATCCCTTGATGAATCCTGGATAACCGGTAGACAAATTGAAGCAGCGCGTCAGGCGGTTACAAGGCATATGAAACGTGAAGGTCAGATTTGGATTAGAATATTTCCAGATAAGCCGATTACTAAAAAACCTGCTGAAGTACGTATGGGTAAAGGAAAAGGCGCTCCGGAAATGTTTGTTGCCAGAGTGACACCAGGTAGAATTATGTTTGAAGCTGAGGGTGTCCCTTTTTCTATTGCAAAAGAAGCTTTGCGGCTTGCTGCTCAGAAGCTTCCTGTTACAACCAAGTTTGTTGTAAGAAGAGATTACGTTGAAGAAATAAATTAATAAAATGGAACAAGAAGTAATTAGAGAACTTTCAACTGCGGAGCTTATTGAGCGTCTTGAGGACGAAAGCAAACAATTGGTTAAGCTGAAGCTAAATCATGCAGTTTCTCCATTGGAAAATCCGAATAAAATAAAGGCATACAGAAGAATTGTTGCCCGGATCAAAACAGAATTGAGAAAAAGAGAGCTTGAAGAGTTAAATAAAAGCGATAATAAATAATGGAAACCAGGAAATTAAGAAAAGAAAGAATTGGTCTCGTGGTGAGTGATAAAATGGATAAATCCATTGTGATAGTTGTTGAAAGAAAAGTGAAGCACCCAATGTACGGCAAGTTTGTAAAAAAGACTTCCAAATTTACAGCTCATGATGAAAAGAATGACTGTAATATTGGTGATACAGTGCGGGTAATGGAAACAAGACCATTAAGTAAAAATAAGTGTTGGAGGTTGGTTGAAATCATTGAAAGGGCTAAATAATCATGATACAACAAGAATCTAGGTTAGCAGTAGCAGACAATAGCGGTGCAAAGGAAGTACTTTGTATCAGGGTTCTGGGTGGAACGAAAAGAAGATATGCATCAATTGGTGATAAAATAGTTGTTACCGTTAAAAATGCATTGCCATCAGGAAATATTAAAAAAGGTACAGTAACGAAAGCCGTTGTAGTTAGAACCAGAAAGGAAAACAGAAGGCCTGATGGATCTTACATAAGGTTTGACGACAATGCTGTTGTTCTTTTAAACCAGGCCGGTGAAATGATCGGAACACGTATTTTCGGTCCTGTCGCCAGGGAATTAAGAGAGAAACAATACATGAAAATAGTTTCATTGGCACCAGAAGTGCTCTAAAAGGAGATAGGATCATGCGAAATAAAATACACATAAAAAAAGGTGATAATGTGATGGTGATTACCGGGAACTCCAAAGGGCAGCAAGGTAAAGTACTGTTACTGGATGTATCGAAAAACAAAGCAATTGTAGAAGGAGTGAACCTGGTTTCGAAACACACAAAACCAAATGCTGAAAATCCAAAAGGTGGCATAATTAAAAAGGAAGCTCCGATTCATATATCTAATTTAAAAATGATAGACGGAGCAGGTAATGCAACTCGTATTGGAAAGAAGTATGATGAAAAGTCAAAAAAGATTGTTCGGTATTCTAAAAAAACTGGGGAGGTAATTAAGTAATGAAATATAAACCACGGTTAATAAACAAGTATAAGGATGAAATAGTCCCTGCTTTACAAAAGCAGTTTGGCTATAAAAGCATAATGCAAGTTCCAGGGTTAACAAAGATCAGCGTAAATCAGGGACTGGGTGCAGCAATTACTGATAAAAAGATGATTGATACCGGCATCGAAGAAATGACAAATATTACCGGTCAGCTTGCCGTTGCCACAAAATCAAAAAAGGACATTTCAAATTTTAAACTCAGAAAAGGAATGCCTGTTGGTGTTAGGGTAACTCTGCGAGGTGAAAAGATGTACGAATTTCTCGATAGGTTGATTTCAGTTGCTATACCGCGGGTCAGAGACTTTAGGGGAATTAATGATAAAGGATTTGATGGAAGGGGAAACTATACATTTGGTGTCCCTGAACAAATTATTTTTCCTGAAATTGAAATTGATAAGGTGAACAATATCAACGGAATGGATGTAACCCTGGTTACTTCAGCAAAGACTGATAAGGAATGCATGGCATTATTAAAAGAATTTGGATTACCATTTAAAAATCAAAATAAATAGATACACTTATGGCTAAAGAATCAATGAAAGCCCGGGAGGTAAAAAGACGCAGGATGGTTGAGCAATATGCAGCCAAGAGAGCGGAATTAAAGGAAGCAGGTGATTATGTGGCGTTGCAAAAACTTCCGAGAAACTCATCCAAAGTTCGTTTACATAACAGGTGTAATTTATCTGGAAGGCCAAAAGGCTATATGCGACAGTTTGGATTGTCCCGGATTAATTTCAGGGAAATGGCATTAAATGGATTGATACCCGGAATTAAAAAAGCTAGTTGGTAAATTAAATTAAAGAAACAGAAATGAATACAGATCCAATTGCAGATTATCTTACAAGGATTCGGAATGCTGTTATGGCGAATCACAGGGTTGTAGAAATTCCTATATCAAATATTAAGAGAGAAATGACAAAAATCCTTTTTGAGAAGGGTTATATTTTGAACTATAAATTTGATGAAGAATCAAAACCCGGTAATATTAAGATTGCCTTAAAGTACCATCCGGTAACAAAATTATCTGCAATAAACAAACTGGAAAGGGTAAGTAAGCCCGGATTAAGAAAATATGTAAATGCCGATGGTTTACCGCGTGTTTTAAATGGTCTTGGAATAGCTGTTATGTCTACATCTCAAGGCCTTATGACAGAGAAGGAAGCCAAAAGATTGAATATTGGCGGCGAAGTATTATGTTATGTTAGTTAATATTATTTAGTAAAGAGTAATATGTCACGAATAGGAAAATTACCCATAAGTATTCCCGACGGAGTCAATATTGAAATATCAGATGACAATGTTGTAATAGTCAAAGGAAAACTTGGTGAACTTCAACAGAAAGTTGATTCTGCCATTTCTTTAAAAGTAGAAGATGGGAACATTACTTTAGACAGATCAACGGAAGAAAAAGATCATAAATCGAAACACGGATTGTACAGGGCTCTGATAGCAAACATGGTTCAAGGTGTTACAGAAGGGTATACCATTGTGCAGGAATTGGTTGGTGTTGGTTACAAAGTACAGGCAAAAGGGCAGGTTCTTGAAATGGCACTGGGCTATTCACACAATGTGGTTATGGAGTTACCGCCTGAAGTTAAGGTGGAGACAAAAACGGAAAGGGGAAAAAATCCGACCATTACAATGACTTGTATTGATAAGCAACTAATAGGCCAGGTAGCGGCAAAAATCAGATCGCTTCGCAAGCCTGAACCCTATAAAGGTAAAGGTATATTATTTAAAGGAGAAGTTATCAGGAAAAAAGCTGGTAAAGCTGCTGCTGAGAAATAGTAAATATTTAAAATTTAGTTAGAATGGCAACAAAAAACAGGAAACAATATAGAAGAACCCGGATCAAGATGAGAGTCCGCAAGGTTGTAAGCGGTACATCTGATAGACCCAGAATGACTGTTTTTAGAAGTAACAAACGAATTTATGTTCAGCTTATTGACGATTTAGCCGGGCATACTTTGATTTCTGCTTCTTCTTCCGATGAAAAAGTTACTAAAATTGAACAAGCTAAAAAAGTAGGTGCTTTAATAGCAGAAAAGGCCAAGGAAGCAGGAATTGAAAATGTTGTTTTCGATAGAAATGGTTATTTGTATCATGGTAGAATAAAAGCCTTGGCAGAGGCAGCCAGAGAAGGTGGACTTAAATTATAGATTATGTCAAATGTTAATATAAAAAGAGTTAAATCTAGCGAAATCGAATTCAAAGACAGGCTCGTTAGTATTCAGAGAGTAACAAAAGTAACAAAGGGTGGACGTACCTTTAGTTTTTCAGCCATTGTTGTTGTTGGTAACGAGCAAGGTGTTGTAGGTTATGGTCTGGGAAAAGCAAAAGAAGTAACTTCCGCCATTGCTAAAGGTATTGACGATGCAAAGAAAAACCTGATAAAAGTTCCTATTCTGAATGGTACTTTACCACATGAACAAGATGGAAAATTTAGTGGAGCCAGGGTATTTCTTAAACCTGCTGCTCCGGGTACGGGAGTAATTGCCGGTGGCGCTATGCGTGCTGTTCTTGAAAGTGTAGGAGTAAAGGACGTTTTGGCAAAGTCAAAAGGTTCTTCAAACCCGCATAGTGTAGTTAAAGCTACTATTAATGCCTTGATGCATATGAGAGATCCGCATACAATTGCGCAGCTAAGAGGGGTTGAATTAAGTTCAGTATTTAATGGTTAATTGTCAGATTTATTTTTAGATTTTAATTGTTATGAAAAAGTTTAAAATCAAACAGGTAAGAAGCGCTATCGGAAGGCATAAAAGTCAAAAATTGACACTGGAAGCGCTTGGCATTAAGAAGATGCAGCAGGAAAGAGAAGTGGAAGGTTCGCCCCAGATATTGGGAATGATTGACAAGGTGAAACATTTATTAACAGTAGAAGAAGTAAAATAATATAATTCAAAGATAAAATGGATTTAAGTAATCTTAAACCTGCAAAAGGTTCGACAAAAAGCAGGAAAAGAATAGGAAGAGGGCAGGGTTCCGGATATGGTGGCACATCTACCAAAGGTCATAAAGGAGCAAAGTCAAGAGCTGGATACAGCAGTAAACCCGGATTTGAGGGTGGACAAATGCCATTGTACCGCAGAATCCCAAAATTTGGATTTAAAAATATCAACCGGGTAGAATACAGAGGTATCAACATTGATGTATTGCAAAAACTGGCTGAAGAGTTCAAGTTATCGGAAATAAATGTGGAAACATTGATTGATAATGGCCTTGCAAATAAAAAGGATTTGGTTAAGATATTAGGAAGAGGCGAATTGAAAGCGAAGCTTGAAGTGAAAGCACATGCATTTTCTAAATCTGCAATTGAAGCAATTGAAGCAAAAGGCGGCGTTGCAACAAAAATCTAAATTTAGATGAAAAAATTAATAGAAACAATTCGAAATATTTCCAAAATTGAGGATCTCAGAAACAGGATTCTATATACTATTGGAATTATCCTTATTTATAGATTAGGCGCTTTTGTAGTATTACCAGGTGTTGACCCTCATCAGTTGGAGAACTTACAGAATCAAGGAAGTTCGGGTTTGCTTGGTTTGCTGAATATGTTTTCAGGCGGTGCATTTTCAAATGCGAGTGTATTTGCGCTGGGGATCATGCCTTACATTTCTGCATCCATTGTTGTTCAGCTTCTCGGTATGGCAATTCCTTTTTTCCAAAAATTGCAGAAAGAAGGTGAAAGCGGTAGAAGGAAGATAAGTCAGATCACGCGATATTTAACAGTAATCATTCTTATATTCCAATCTCCTGCTTATATTGCAAACCTAGTACGGCAGCTTCCTCCGGAAGGTATTTATCCTTTTGATCCGGGGATGGCAACGCATTCAATTTTCTCCTTTTTTGGAATATCATCAATAATTACTCTCACAGCCGGTTCCATGTTTATCATGTGGATGGGTGAACGAATTACTGAGAAAGGTATTGGAAACGGTATTTCATTGATCATTATGATCGGGATTATTGCCAGGTTACCTTTTGCCCTTATTGGAGAATTTGTTGCCAGAATGGAAGAGAAGGGAGGAGGATTGGTTTTTTTCGTGATCGAAATTGCCATATTAATTTTTGTGATCTTATTGTCAATATTATTGGTGCAGGGAACAAGACGAATACCGGTGCAATATGCCAAAAGAATTGTTGGAAACAAACAATATGGGGGAGTTAGGCAATATATTCCTTTGAAGGTGAATGCGGCCGGGGTTATGCCGATTATTTTTGCACAGGCAATTATGTTCCTGCCCATTACCTTAGCTGGATTTACAGATTCAGAAAGTATGTCAGGTTTTGTAAATGCATTTGCAAATATTAATGGATTTTGGTATAATTTCACATTCTTCATAATGATCATACTATTTACATATTTCTATACTGCCATTACGATCAATCCAAATCAAATGGCGGATGATATGAAGAAAAATGGAGGATTTATACCGGGAGTAAAGCCTGGAAGAAAGACTGCTGAGTTTATTGATAACATTATGTCACGAATTACTTTGCCGGGTTCAATGTTCCTTGGTTTCGTGGCAATTATGCCGGCACTGGTAAGTTTATTTGGTGTAAGTACACAATTTGCCCAGTTTTATGGCGGTACATCATTATTGATTTTGGTTGGTGTTGTGCTTGATACATTGCAGCAAATTGAAAGTCACTTATTAATGAGGCATTACGACGGATTAACAAAATCGGGCAGGATCAAAGGCCGGTCTTCATTTAGTATGACTGGATAAGATTTCGCTGAATTGTAATTAGCTGATGATTTATATTAAGACCGAAGAAGAAATTGAATTAATAAAAGAAAGTTCTTTACTTGTTGGTAAAACCTTAGCTGAGGTAGCTAAATTGATTAAACCCGGGATCAGGACAATTGATCTTGATAAACGTGCTGAAGAATTCATTAAAGATCATGATGCGCTTCCTGGATTTAAAGGATATAATGGATTTCCATATTCACTGTGCATTTCGATAAACGAAAATGTAGTGCATGGTTTTCCGTCGTTCAGGGAATTAAAAGATGGAGATATTGTATCGGTGGATTGTGGAACATATATAAACGGTTTTTACGGAGATTCGGCTTACACTTTTACTGTTGGTGAAGTAAAAGAAAAAATCCTGAAATTACTGGAACGAACAAAGGAATCGCTTTATATCGGAATTGAAATGGCTATAGAAGGAAACAGGGTAGGAGATATTGGAAATGCCATTCAAAATTATGTTGAGGATTTTGGCTACTCGGTTGTCAGGGATCTGGTCGGTCATGGATTGGGTAAAAATTTGCATGAAAAGCCGGAAGTACCTAACTACGGAAGAAGAGGTACAGGTGTTAAACTGAAAGAAGGAATGGTATTGGCCATTGAACCCATGATCAATCTGGGAACTAAAAAGGTTGTTCAGGAAAGCGATGGTTGGACTATCAGGACAGCAGACAGATTACCTTCTGCCCATTTCGAACATGATGTAGTTGTAAGGAGAGGTAAGGTTGAAATCCTGTCAACATTTAAGTACATTGAAGAAGTATTAAACAAAAAAATTAATTAATTATATATTTAAAAATAAGTTCGGTTATTTATGGCAAAACAAGCCTCAATAGAACAAGACGGAACAGTCATAGAATCATTAGGAAATGCAATGTTCCGTGTAGAACTTGAAAATGGGCACATTATCACAGCCCACATTTCAGGTAAAATGCGTATGCATTATATAAAAATTTTACCAGGAGACAAAGTAAAGTTGGAAATGTCTCCCTATGATTTGTCAAAAGGCCGAATTACATTTAGA
This sequence comes from Bacteroidales bacterium, assembly GCA_030596605.1. Classification (GTDB taxonomy): domain Bacteria; phylum Bacteroidota; class Bacteroidia; order Bacteroidales; family JAADJA01; genus JAADJA01. Next base: position 25,058 of record JAUVJI010000022.1, on the reverse strand, counting down.
TACAAATAAAAAGTAGTAAAATGAAAGTAAGGGCATCAGTTAAGAAAAGGACACCCGATTGCAAAATTGTTCGACGTAAGGGTCGTTTGTATGTGATTAACAAAAAGAATCCAAAATACAAGCAAAGACAAGGATAGTCTATTGTAGATTTACGATTTAAAATTTAAAATATATGGCACGTATAGCAGGTATCGACATACCAAAAAACAAAAGGGGAGTAATATCATTAACCTATATTTACGGGATTGGGAGATCAAAAGCTGAAAATATACTCATTGAGGCCGGTGTTGATTTGAACAAAAAAGTAGATGATTGGACAGATGATGAACAAAACAACATCAGGAATGTCATCAGCGAGAAGTATAAGATAGAAGGTGAATTGAGGTCGGAAGTACAAATGAACATTAAACGATTAATGGATATTGGTACTTACAGGGGGATCAGGCATAGGATTGGCTTACCGCTGAGAGGACAGAGTACTAAAAATAATGCCCGTACACGTAAAGGTAGGAAAAAGACTGTTGCAAATAAGAAAAAAGCCATTAAGGGTTAATGCAATAATATTGTTGAATAGCATCACAAAAAAGGTTAAATATACATTTTTATGGCAAAGAAAACCAGGACTTCGAAGAAAAGGGTTGTTAAAGTAGAACCAACTGGAAAAGCATACATTAGTGCGTCATTTAATAACATTATTATTACGCTGACAAATAATTCCGGGCAGGTTATATCATGGGGATCTGCAGGAAAGATGGGATTTCGGGGATCGAAAAAGAACACTCCGTATGCCGCTCAAATGGCAGCTGAAGACTGTTCGAAGGTTGCTTATGATCAAGGTTTGAGAAAAGTAAAGGTCTACGTAAAAGGCCCTGGCTCTGGAAGGGAATCAGCAATCAGAACACTTCATTCATCAGGAATAGAAGTTACCGAAATCAATGACGTAACACCTCTGCCGCATAATGGTTGCAGGCCTCCAAAAAGGAGAAGAGTGTAAATGTTTTAATTACATGAATGAATTTAGATTTTCAACTTTAAATTATAAAAAAGAAAATTAATTAGAAATGGCTAGATATATTGGTCCGAAAACAAAGATAGCACGTAAATTCAAGGATTCAATTTATGGTCCGGATAAGTATTACGACAGAAAGAACTATCCTCCCGGACATCACGGTAACTCAAGACGACGCAGAAAACAATCTGAGTATGGTATCCAGTTACAGGAAAAACAAAAGGCAAAATATACCTATGGAATTCTTGAAAGACAATTTAGGAATATATTTGTAAAGGCTTCCCGTAAGAAAGGTATTACCGGTGAAATTTTACTTCAATTGATCGAAGCAAGACTTGACAATGTCGTTTTTCGTATGGGAATAGCTCCTACCAGGGCTGGTGCACGACAATTAGTTTCGCACAAGCACATTACCATTAACGGAGAAATTTTAAGTGTTCCATCTTACTCAGTTAAACCGGGTGATGTTGTTGGAGTAAGAGAAAAGTCCAAATCACTTGAAGCAATTACAAATTCACTTGCTTCCCGGTCGACTAATTTCTCCTGGATTGAATGGAATGAAGATCAGTTATCCGGGAAATTTCTGAATTATCCTGAAAGAGATGAGATTCCTGAGAACATCAAAGAACAACTTATCGTTGAGTTGTATTCTAAATAAAAAATTAATCTGACAATCAACAATTATCTATAAAATAAAATAGCGGATAATGGCAGTTTTAAATTTTCAAAAACCAGATAAAGTTATCATGATTGAAGCCGATGAATTCAGAGGCATATTTGAATTTCGTCCGCTTGAACCAGGCTTTGGTATTACCATCGGTAATGCATTAAGAAGAATTCTATTATCCTCACTCGAAGGATATTCAATAACATCAATTAAAATTGATGGCGTTGAGCAGGAGTTTTCTACTATTAAAGGTATTGTAGAAGATGTTACTGAAATAGTTTTGAATTTAAAGAAAATACGATTCAGAAGGCAGATTGATAGCGAGATCAGCGAGAAAGTCAATATTGTAATTGGTGATCAGGAAGTATTCAAAGCAGGTGATATTAACAAATTTCTGTCTGTATTCCAGGTATTGAATACGGAGGAAATTATTTGTTATATGGAGCCCAATGTTAAGCTATCAATTGAACTGACCATTGAAAAAGGGAGAGGTTATGTTCCTGCTGAAGAAAACAAGACGCTGAATGCTTCGCTTGGAACAGTTTTCCTTGACTCAATTCATACACCCATTAAAAATGTGAAATTTCACGTTGAAAATTTCAGGGTTGAGCAAAAAACTGACTATGAGAAGCTAATTCTGGAATTGGAAACCGATGGATCCATTCCTCCTAAGGAAGCTTTGAAAGAAGCAGCAAAAATTCTCATTCATCATTTCATGCTATTTTCAGATGAAAGGATTACACTTGATACTGAAGAAAAAACAGTAACAGAAGAATTTGATGAAAGTTCGTTGCATACCCGACAATTACTTAAAACCAAGCTGGTTGACCTTGACCTATCCGTTAGGGCTTTAAATTGTTTGAAGGCTGCAGATGTTGAAACACTGGGTGATTTGGTTCAATTTAATAAAAACGACTTGTTGAAATTCAGAAATTTCGGTAAGAAATCTTTAACAGAGCTTGAAGAATTAGTTAAGGTAAAAGGACTGGAATTTGGAATGAATATATCGAAGTATAAATTAGATAAGGAATAATTGCGATGAGACACAGGAGAAAATTTAATCATTTATCTAGAAAGAGCGCACATAGAAAAGCAATGCTGGCCAATATGGCCACTTCGTTAATTTTGCATAAACGAATACATACCACTGTTGCAAAAGCAAAAGCATTAAGAACATATATTGAACCGCTGATTACAAAATCAAAAGAAGATACAACAAATTCTCGAAGAGTTGTTTTTAGTTACTTGCAAAGTAAAGAAGCTGTGACGGAATTATTCAGGGAAATTTCAGCTAAAGTTGCTGACAGGCCAGGTGGGTATACACGCATCATTAAGTTACCGAATCGACTTGGAGATAATGCTAAAATGTGCATGATGGAATTGGTAGATTTTAATGAAAATCTCCTGGCTGAAAAAGAAGCTAAACAAAAAACCGGGAGAAAAAGAAGAAGGTCTGCAAAGAAAAAAGCTGATGATCAGGTGCCTGCTGAAACTGCTGCTACCAAAGAAACTGAAGTTGATGCTGAAGTAAAGACAGAAGAAGTAGTTGAGGAGCCTAAAGCCGAAGAAACAGCGGAAGCTAAAGTTGAAGAACCGAAAGAAGAAGCTAAGGAAGAACCGAAAGTTGAGAAACCGGTTGAAGAAACAAAACCGGAAGAAGAAGTGAAAGCTGAAGCAAAAGAGGAAGTAAAAGATAGAGATGCTCCTGAAGAAAAAGTAAAAGAAGAAGATCCTTCTAACGAAGACAAAAAAGATAATACCAAAAAAGAGTCCGAATAGTGGAGGAATTAATCAACTTTATTACAAGGATAAAGCTTTTGCTTTATCCTTTTTTTGTAATTTCGACTAAAACATTTTAATCATAATCAAAGAAAACTATGGGAAATATAATAAATATTCAGGCAAGGCAAATACTTGATTCAAGAGGAAATCCAACCATTGAAGTAGATCTTATGACCGATGCAGGTGTCGTTGCGAGGGCAGCTGTTCCTTCCGGCGCTTCAACAGGTGTGCACGAAGCTGTTGAACTCAGGGATGGAAATAAAAAAGTATATCTTGGCAAAGGTGTATTAAAAGCAGTTCACAATGTAAATAAGATTCTCAGTGAAGAATTAAATGGATATGATGTTGCTGATCAAAATGAGATTGATGCAAGGATGCTTGAAATAGACGGTACTCCAAATAAAGCCAATCTTGGAGCTAATGCTATTCTTGGGGTTTCGCTAGCAGTTGCAAGAGCTGCAGCGATTGAATCTGATCAGGCATTATTTAGATATATTGGTGGAGTAAATGCGAATACATTGCCAATTCCGATGATGAATATTCTGAATGGAGGCTCTCATGCTGATAACAGTATCGATTTTCAGGAATTTATGATCATGCCTGTTGGTGCAAGCGCTTTTAGTGAGGCATTAAGAATGGGAGTTGAAGTTTTTCATAACCTGAAGGCAGTTCTTAAAAAGAAAGGACATGCTACCAATGTAGGTGACGAAGGCGGTTTTGCGCCAAACCTTAAATCGAACGAGGAAGCTATTAAAGTAGTTTTACAGGCCATTGAAAAAGCAGGATATAAACCCGGTGAAGATGTTTGTATTGCTCTTGACCCCGCATCTTCAGAATATTATATTCCTGAAGAAAATGTATACCATTTAAAATGGTCAACAGGTGATAAGTTGGCACCAGCACAAATGGTTGATTTTTGGAATGATTGGGTTAAAAAGTATCCTATTATTTCAATCGAAGATGGAATGGCAGAAGATGACTGGGACGGATGGAAGTTAATGACCAAAAAGATGGGTAAGAAAATACAGATTGTTGGTGATGATCTATTTGTTACAAACACAGAAAGACTGCAAAAGGGAATTGACATGGGTGTAGCCAATTCCATACTTATCAAACTAAACCAGATTGGAACATTAACAGAAACTATTGATGCTGTAGATCTGGCTACCCAGAATGCGTATACATCTATTATAAGCCATCGCTCCGGCGAAACTGAAGATACTACCATTGCCGACCTGGCGGTGGCATTGAATACAGGACAAATTAAAACCGGTTCTGCCAGCCGCTCCGACCGGATTGCCAAATACAACCAGTTACTTCGTATTGAAGAACAACTTGGTAACCAGGCCAGGTTTATTGGAAAAGATTTTAAATATATGCGATAAATTCAATTCATCTGACGACTTAAAGTCGTCGGATGAATCTATTATAAATATGTTTGTAATATTCGGTTTCGGACATAGTACAAGTAAGGATTATCAATTGCGTGATATGTCGCATTGTAATCATTGCAATAATGACAGCCGATGGATCATCAGCAGAGCTGTAAAGTGGTTCACATTATTTTTTATCCCACTGGTTCCCTATAAAACAGAATATGTTAGCCACTGCCCAATCTGCAATTCAGGATATAAAATTACACAAGAGGAGTTTGAACGTAAGGTAAATTCTTCTACTACTGAATTATAGCAAGGAATGTGAAAATCTCGAATTAAATCAATTTACTGATTTACCAAATTTAAAGTTAGTTCAATATTATCGGTAATTAATTGATCAGGATTTTTATTCAAAGCATCGGTAATATCCTTCTTTGAACCAACTCCATATATTGTGACTGTTAAATCCGATTGATGACATTGATCTACAAGTTCTTTAGTAATATTATCTGTGTGGGATGTAATTCCATCAAAGTTGTTGTTCTGACATTGCAATATTCCATCTTCAATATCAATTGTTTGAAGGATAATTTCAAAAGAATTAGAATATTCTCTTAATTGTTTAAGAAAATCCTCAGAAGCACAATTAATCTGTGTCCACTCAAAAGCATCGTAATTTTCTATTAAATTCAGTAATTCCAAACTTAACCCATCAGCTTCAAAACAATCGTTTAGTTTAATATCAAGGTAAATAAGGGGTTTATCTTGTCTTGAATAATAGTGTTCTAACAGGCTCTCTAATTGAACCAGTTTTTCCCTTGCAGTAAGTTCACTTCCAACTAAATTTTTGTATCGGCAATTTTCAATATATTCTGATTTGTTGTCATAAAGACAGCCATTACAATTTGTACTGAATTCAAGCAGGTCATCATGAAACAGCCACAAATTATTTTCTGAATCCATTTGAATATCTACATCTACACCATCAATCCCATAGCCTTCAATTGCTTTCTGTATTGAGATAAAACTATTTGTAGGATAAGGATTTATTGTGGATGGAAATCCAGCGCCACCGTGTCCGATTATTTTTGTTTTAGAATAATCTACACTTTCTTCCTTGCTACATGATAGCACAAATAAAAAAAATAATATATATGCCGAAAAATAAAGAGGTTTCATTCTATGAATTTATAAATCAAACGCAATTGAATCACAGTATCAAATCCTTTATTTTTCAACCACTTATTTTCATAGTCAGAATATAATTTCTCAATGAAAATTCCTGCATTGATTGAATTAGAAAGGTATAGACTATTGTAAATCCTTACTTGAATCCCATATCCTATAAGGAATTCGTGTGTTTTATTGTATTTCTTTCCACAGTTATCCAAAGAACAATATCTGTTTGAAAATCTTATTCTATAGATAGAGTTTATGAAGTGATTGATTGTTTTTTTACTATTTAAATTCGGGAAGTAGGATACATTCGCAACAAATCCAAATGGGCAGTCAAAAACAGAAACTGCTTTAGAATAATCCATAACCGGAGAAAACTCAATGTTCCAATTGTTATAGTCAATACCGATACCCAGACCACCATAATATCCCAAAGTAGTATATTCACCGGATAAAAACCCACTTATTTTAATTTTTCTATCGACAGAATCCTGGGCAAATGACAAGCCTGAGAAAAGCAGGAAATAAATTAGAATAGTAAGTCTGATATTCATCGGATTTTCAAATAACAACAAAAATAATGAATTACCACAAAGAAAAAAAGCCCCATAGTGTGGAGCTACATTCTAACCTAAATTACTCGTAGAGCAAGCAGTTTGCAAAGGCTAATGCTTTCAAAATGTAAATTCGGATTTGGTGCTTCAGTAAGGTAAAGATATTAATATTCTACCAAAGTTTATAAAATGATCAAGTTAAATATGTTTTATTGTCTATGCTTTTGCAAGAGCAGGGAATTTTAACTGTGCAAGGTAAAATCCTCCAAAAAATATGGTGCTAAAGAAAACATCTCCCATAATTCCATTATTCAGGAAGGGTAAGCCTGCTGTATAGCATTCCATCAAACCAACTAAATTTTGAGGATAGAAAGGGCTTCCGATCCACATGGCAAAATTGGTTAAAATAAAAAACAAGATACTTGAACTTAATGAAGCCAACAGAACTGTCCCTACTTTAATTCTTTGTTTCAGTAAAAACCCAATACCAACTATAAGTGCAAAACTTACATAAATGGCAATCATCCATTGATGAAACCCCAGTATTAGATCACTGAGGAATAAAGCTCCCAATGGGATTAAAAATGCCAGGTGTTTTTTTCTGAAATATGCACCACCAAATAAAGCCATAGCGGCTATAGGAGTAAAATTAGGCCAATGGGGAATTAATCTCATTAAAGCCCCAAATAATATCACGCCTAAAATAAATATAAATCTTGCATTCATGTTTTTACTGATCATAGTTATTTGTTTTAGAATTAGCAAAGGTAAAAAAAACGTTTCAAATATAGATAAAAACAATTGAAATGTTAAAATTGTTTTCCACAGAAGAAAGTTAATATTCCCCCGGTGAATCATTTGCTGAAATAATGAACTATTGATAATCCTTTTTGTTTCTTTGCATAATACTATTTTATTGGGACTTGAGTTAGTTTGACTTGATGAAGGATCTTACCAAGGGTAAAGAAAGTAAATTGATACTGCAGTTTGCAACTCCTATGCTGTTAGGCAATGTTTTCCAGCAGCTTTATAATATAGTGGACAGCATTATCATCGGTAACTTTATTGGCAAGGAAGCGCTTGCCGCCGTTGGGGCCTCTTTCCCGATAATATTTGTTCTGATCTCGTTGGTCATCGGCTTTGGGACAGGGGCTACTATAATAATTGCCCAGTATTTCGGCGCTAAACAATTAGAAAAAGTTAAACGTACCATAGATACCCTTTATATTTTCCTGTTTTTCGCTTCAATTATTTTAACTATCCTGGGAATCACATTCAGTGGGCCATTATTCAAACTAATACAATTACCGGAAGACGTATTTCCGTATGCCCGTTTGTATTTAAATATTTATTTATCAGGATTAATATTCTTTTTTGGATTTAATGGCACAGCTGCTATCTTGCGGGGGCTTGGCGATTCAAAAACACCTTTATATTTTCTTGCAATATCAACGATAACAAACATAATTCTTGACTTGTTATTTGTTATTGTTTTCGATTGGGGCATAGCCGGTGTAGCTATTGCCACTGTAATATCCCAGGGAGGAGCATTCATTAGCGCAATTATTTATCTGAACAGAACACATCAGATAGTGAAATTGGCTATATCCAAACTTGTTTTTGACCGTGAGATATTTAAACAAAGTGTCAGGATCGGTCTTCCATCAGGACTTCAGCAAACTTTTGTGTCTATTGGACTGATAGCCATTGTTTGGATTGTAAACTTATTTGGAACCAACGTTATTGCTGCCTATTCCATTGCAATGCGTATTGATTCCCTGGCTTTAATGGCCGCCATGAATTTTGCAGCAGCTCTTTCAACTTTTGTTGGCCAGAATTTAGGTGCAAACAAACCGGAGCGGGTTAGAGCAGGATTGATGGCGACTCTCAAGATGACAACCGTTGTTTCAATATCAATAACTATTATAGCCATTCTATTTTCAAGAAACCTGATGGGTATTTTTACTAAGGATGCCGACGTAATAGGAATAGGAGCGGAGTACCTGATTATAGTCAGTTCATTTTACATTCTATTTTCTACACTTTTTGTGATCAATGGAGTGATGCGTGGAGCAGGTGATACGCTAATACCTATGTTCATTACACTTTTTGCTCTTTGGTTTGTCAGGATACCCATTGCATATTTTCTCTCGCAGGAAATAGGAGTAACCGGGATCTGGTGGGCGACACCCATAGGCTGGTTCCTCGGTATGATAATGGGCATCTTGTATTATTTATCAGGTCGCTGGAAAAAGAAAGTGATCGTAAAACAAGAGGCTTTATAATATTAATATTCCGGATGCTATCATATCAACTGATTCCCGTATGAGGAAATTATCAGGAGAAATGTAAAGATTTCGCAGATCAAGAAGGGTATAGTGGGTTGAAGTCCATTTTGGCTGATAGAATTTTCTTCCCCAGTGGCCGTCTGTCTTTCGACTAACCAGGAAGTCGGCTCCCCATCCTTCAATCTCAATTCTATTCCTCAAATCCTTACGTTCTATTGAAAGTAAGTCTCGTTCGGCCTGGTATTGTATGGAGACGTCACCTTCAAGAAGCCAATTAATTATTTTCTTATTGGCCATAGTTAAAATTTCAAAGCGTTGTCAAATTATTAAGAGTAAATATTTCAACTTCTTGAACAAAACTATCAATGTATGAGCAAACTGAAAGTTTATAATTTTCGTCGATGTTATATTGCCTAATAAAAATAGGTTTAATTGAATTGGATGAGCTTTCTTTTAGATTGTATTGATTATTTTTATGAAATATTGTAAATGAATCAAGCGCCCGGGTCAATCCTGTACCGATCAACTTGAGATAACTTTCCTTCAAAGTCCATAAATCGAAAAAATATTCTTGTTTTTCTTTGCCACTCTTTTCATTTAAACTTGAAAATTCCTCGGCTGAAAAAAATCTCTCAGCAATCCTGTAATTAATCTTTTTTATTTTTTCGATATCTATCCCAACCTCCTTCTTGGCAAAAGCAAAAACAACCCAGTCACCGGAATGGGACAAATTAAAATGATTATTCCTAACAGTTATAAAAGGTTTTCCTATATCTGTTTTTTTAAATATTATTTTGTTTGTAGGGATGGAAAGTTTGTTGCTTATCACTTTCCTCGAAATCAACTCACCCAAAAGCGATCTCTGCGCTCCTTGTACACGCTTAAACCTGTTTATTATTTCCTGGCAGGATAGAGGTAGGAGTGATAACAAATATTCTTTTTGTTTAAGGAAAGCTTCCTCATTTACTAATCGTATAGCATAAACTTCAACCATAAATTAATGTAATTTAGAAATCCACCTTCTTGGATAGCTGGAATGTAGGAATGTTGCGTTTTGAGTACTCCTTATTATGAAATAATCTCCATTCAATTTTTGAATCAGCAATTTCCCAATACTCCAAAAACCCATTATTCCAACTTTCCACTTAGTCCACTATTTAATATTTTCCAAAGGCATGATATACAAAGATAGAAAATACAAATGGCCTGAAATAGAAATACTTTTTTATTTTCATTTTGTAAATTTTTTTGATATCAAACTGACATAATTATTTTCATGTAAATTTACACAAAATGCTCGAAAAAACTTATACTGAGGTTTCCCTGCCCGCTAATAAACTTTTGACAGGCGGTTCTGACGCTAAAATATATTTTTATCAGAGAAATTATATTGTAAAAAATTAAATGAACCTTTTGCAATTAATTCTAAATTTGTGATATAAAACTTATCCTTTTGATGAAAAACCGAATAATAGAGATGTGGCAAAAGAATCCGCTAAAGCTTATTCTTTTCCTGGCCATTTTTACTCGTCTTATCGCTGCCATTTTTTCAAAAGGGTTTGGAATGCACGACGATCATTTTCTAGTTATTGAAGCAGCTCAAAGCTGGATTGATGTACCTGATGATAATGTTTGGCTGCCGGGAGGCAGAACGGATGCAGTACCTTCTGGACACAGTTTTTTTTATGTAGGCTTACATTATTTAATATTCCTTTTTCTGGAATTCCTTAGAATATTTGATCCGCAAGCAAAAATGTTCATTATCCGGTTGTTGCATGGGGCTTTTTCGCTTATAACAGTGTATCTGGGTTACAAAATTGCTTTCAAAATCTCAGATCAGAAAACTGCAGGAATTGTTGGTTTATTATTAGCCGTATTATGGTTTATGCCTTTTTTAAGTGTAAGAAATTTGGTAGAAATTGTCTGTATCCCATTTTTAATGTATGGAACCTGGTTGTTAATTAAAGAGGAGGGTGAAAAAACATCGTACTCAATGGTCTTTTTTGCGGGTATTATTTTGGGACTGGCATTTTCTGTACGATTCCAAACAATCATCTTTGCTTTTGGACTTGGTTTAACCTTATTGATCAGGATGCGATGGATTAAAGCGCTTGTGTTTGGCCTGGGGTTTTTTATTTCTGTTGCAATTGTGCAAGGAGGAATTGATCTTCTCGTATGGGACAGGCCTTTTGCCGAACTTGAGGAATATGTGAGGTATAACATTGAAAATGCAACAACCTATATAACAAACTCCTGGTATAATTATATTTTACTTATCCTTGGGGCTTTGATCCCGCCTATAAGCATACTGATTTTTATTGGGTTTTTCTGGTCATGGAGAAAGCATTTGATACTTTTTTTACCCTCTTTTATTTTTTTATTGTTCCATTTATTTTATCCCAATAAGCAGGAAAGGTTTATTTTTCCAATTATTCCTTTTATCATCATATTGGGAATTGTTGGATGGGGTAATATTTTTGGTAAACTTAGATTTACATCCTTTACTCAAAACCTCCTGAAATCATTCTGGATATTTTTTTGGGTAATCAATTTAATTTTGCTTTCGGTATTTTCAACAATGTACTCCAAGAAATCAAGGGTGGAGTCAATGACCTATTTGTCAAAATACGACAATCTTAAATCCCTTGTACTTGAAGATACTTACAGCAATGGTGTCAAAATCCTACCCATGTTTTATTTGGGTGAATGGATAGATTATTTTGAAGTATCAAAATCCCGGCCGTTAACTAAATTGCCGGAGAAAGTACTATCTGACCCTGAATTCCAACCCAGGTTTATTTTATTCTTCAATGAAAATGATGTTGATAAAAGGGTTGTTCAAATAAAAAAAGTTTTTCCGAATATTGTATATGAAACAACAATTGAACCGGGACTGGTAGATAAAATTTTACATTGGCTAAATCCGAGAAATGTCAATCTTACTATCACCATTTACAGGAATGAGGATTTTTTCCAATAGTTATGGATATGGACAAAATGAAGATTAAAAATAGGATAGAAGATATCAGCAGCATTATCAATGAGCATAATTACAATTATTATGTTTTGGCAAAACCGGTTATCAGCGATTATGATTTTGATATGTTGTTGGAAGAACTGGAAAAACTTGAAAGTGAAAATCCTGAGTTTGTATTACCCGATTCTCCAACACAAAGAGTTGGGGGTGATATAACCAAAGAATTTCAACAGGTGAAACATACCTATCCGATGTTATCGCTTTCAAACACTTACTCTGAGGATGAGATCAGGGATTTTGAGAATCGAATTAAAAAGATACTGGAACAGGAAGTTGAATACGAATGTGAATTAAAATATGATGGTGCATCCATCAGTCTTACTTATATCAAAGGAATGCTTCTCAGGGCAGTAACCAGGGGCGATGGGATTCAGGGAGATGATGTAACAACCAATATAAAAACCATTAAATCGATTCCATTGAAACTGAAGGGTGACTTCCCTGATGAATTCGAAATTCGCGGCGAAATATTCATGCATAAGGATGGATTTGCCAGGCTTAATGCCGAACGGATTGAAAATGGGGAAGATCCATTTGCAAATCCCAGGAATTCAACTGCCGGAAGCATTAAAATGCAAGATTCATCTGAGGTAGCTAAAAGACCGCTTGATTGTTTTCTCTATTTTCTATTGGGTAAAAATCTCCCTTTTGATAATCATTACGATAACTTAATGAAAGCGAAAGAATGGGGATTTAATATCCCTAAGCATACCCTGGCGAAGTGTTCAACGATTGAGGAAGTGATGGATTTTATCCATGACTGGGAAAAGGGACGAGAGAAGTTATCATTCGAGATTGATGGAGTTGTAATAAAAGTAAATAACTATGCCCAGCAGGAAGAGCTTGGATCAACTGCCAAATCGCCGCGCTGGGCCATTGCCTATAAATATAAGGCCGAAAGGGTTGCTACAAGATTAAATAAAATAACTTACCAGGTTGGTAGAACCGGCGCCATAACTCCGGTTGCCAATCTTGAACCGGTGCAGCTTGCAGGCACAACAGTAAAAAGGGCTTCTTTGCACAATGCTGATATCATAGAAGCTTTGGATGTTAGGGAGAGGGATATTGTTTATGTTGAAAAGGGCGGAGAGATCATTCCTAAAATTGTGGGTGTTGACCTTACGAAAAGAGATAAGGGCATTGTAAAAACTGAATATATAAAACACTGCCCTGAATGTGGAACTCCTCTGAAAAGGAAAGAAGGTGAAGCTAACCATTATTGTCCTAATGATGCAGGATGCCCTCCACAGATAAAAGGAAGGATAGAACATTTTATCAGCCGGAATGCAATGGATATTGACAGCCTTGGTGAGGGGAAAATTGAAATGTTGTATGTTAATGGCCTGGTGAAAAATCCTTCTGATTTGTATTTCCTCGAATATGATCAATTGATCGGCCTTGAAAAACTTATTGAAGCTACTGAAGACAAAAAGGAAAAAAAGTTAAGTTTCAAAGAAAAAACCGTCACGAATATTCTAAACGGAATTGAAGCTTCCAAAAAGATTCCATTCGACAGGGTTCTATTCGCTTTAGGGATAAGGTATGTTGGGCAGACCGTTGCTAAAAAACTGGCTGCACATTATCGGAATATCAATGCCTTAAAACAAGTAACTTTTGAGGAACTTATTCTTGTGGATGAGATAGGGGAGAAAATCGCAGAATCTGCTATGAATTATTTCAATGATCCAAGGAATCTGGAAATAATAGAACGTTTGAAGGAAAAAGGTGTCCAATTTGAATTAAAGGAAGAAGTTAAGATCAAATCTGACAAACTGAAAGGTAAAATAATTGTTGCCAGTGGAAAGCTTGAGAATTTTTCAAGGGAAGAAATTAAACAGGTAATCCTTGAGCATGGAGGCAAACCGGTTTCATCAGTTTCTAAAAAAACAGATTATTTGTTAGCCGGTGAAAATATAGGACCAAATAAATTAGCCAAAGCAAAAGAGCTTGGAATTAAAATTATTGATGAGGGGGCTTTTCTTGAAATGATAAAATAAATATAACGGGTTGAATATGGTGCGTTTGGCATTTTGAAACGCATCTTTTTCAAGTTACGTCTAATTTTATTTAACACTAATAACTTCATATTTAGCACTTTCTGCCAAATGCACTATATTTGTTGTTAGCCATTGTTATTTTTTAATCAATTTCCAATACAAGTTATTAAAATGGCTTTTTAATTGCCCGGAATTTTTACTACAATAATAATCATATTCTGTTTTCTGCTTTCCTGTCAATGTTTTGTCTGATAAAATATTTAGTATTTCGACAAACCTATTTGCTGGTCTAATATCCATTAACTCTCTAATTACATTTATATCAGATTTTAATATTTTAAATAGAGTTTTAACACCCATATTAGATAAAGCCTTTAACATTTTTTCGTTGCAACTTTGGGCTGCTGCTGCAACTCCATATCTGTTACCAACAAAAGAAATTGTTATTGCTTTTACATAAGTATAAAGTGCAGAAAAAGGAATTTCCGTTCCAAGTAACATTAAATCTTCTGCGTGAGTAGGCTCATTATAAAAATTATTAAATTCCATATGTGCGTCAATCAAGAATTGCGCTTGTTTTTTGAAAATAATTTCTTTATAACTCTCACTTAAATAACTTACTCCGTCAACTATTTTTAGAAATTCTAATGCTTCATTAGCAGTATCTTTTCCTTTTATGTCTTTTAGGGATACAAACTTTTGCCCAATGGAACTTTTAACACTTTCATCAACTAACTCCCATAAATAAGGTGCAATTAATTTGATATTTTTCTTCAAATTAACAGGACAATCTAATTTTATATAATTAGAAAAGAGATTATGTAATATTGGGCCGTGCAATTTTGAAGATTGTCCTTCAATAATAAGTTTTAGTTCTTCAACATCGTCAAGAGCATCTAATGTCAAATTTTCTATTAAATCTCTAATCTGCAAACCAGGGGCTGGCAAATCAAATGTTAAAACATATTTTACACAGTTTTTAATGAAATTAAAAGTTTCAATTTGATCAAGTTCTCCCATCGGAAAATGAGCAGTTGAAAATCCATTTCTAATTTCTCTATTTTGTTGTAAAAAGAAATGTGCCTCGTCAACAATTATTCCAAGGTTAAATGATCCCGTAATTAATTGATAGTCCTTTACCTCTCGTAAATCTTCTATTGTTTTTAGTGGTTTTCCGTCCCAATTGATTGAAGAACTAAAATATTCAATTCCGTATGCAATAATTTTTCTTTGTAGGTCATAAATGCTCAAATTCCAAAAATAATTTATTGCAGCATCATTTAATCCTACTGAAATTGCAGTTTGGGCTTTTTCAATTGTTTTATCATCTCTACATTCAGGTCTTATTGCAAGTCTAACATTATCCCATCCTTTTGAGATGCTGTCAACTTCATTTATGTATTTAATTCTTTCTGGAAACATAATTTCTCGGTTTTGTTTAATAATGGCTAACGGCAGTCTGTCTAAAAACCCCGAATATTGTTATTTATACTCAATCTGTAATTCTCTAAATAGATGTTTCTTAAAATCATACGTTTTGTTGTTTTGTTAAAATAATTGCTTTTTAATAGTTATTAGACAGTCTGACGTCGGGTTGCAAATATGGCCCGTAGCCGTTTCTTTGTTGGATTTTCGTTGATTATTTGTCTGTTTATATTACTTCTCATTTTTCTTAATAAATGTAAACCGGCTATGGGCTATTATTTGCTGTTGGCAGCTGGCGTTTCTTTATATTGTATTGGTGTCAATTTGCTCTGTAGTATGAATTTTAATAATAGAAATATCTGTGATGTCCTAAATGAAAATAGTCTGGTGTATGCAATTGTAAAGTTTCAATTTCAGGTTGATAGTCCCATTTATTGAAAATATGAATCAAACTCTTCCTAGCTTTCTCAAGCCGGTTATGACTGTCCTCGTAACATGATAAAATTATCTTATCTGGTCTTATTGCTTTCGCAACTTCTGCAAGTGAGTGTAGTGTTTTATTGCTCTCTGATGAAAATGCTTTGCTATCGTGCTTTGCTTCTCCAATAATAAATTGTCCTTCAGAAAGACAAGCAATGTCTAGTTCGGCACATGGGTCTTTGCTATGATAGTTGTCGTAAAAATTTAATTGTGGACTGTAATGAAAAGATTGATGACTTCTCCTGTGCATGCTTACAAGTGTTCTTATAACAGTTAGGTTTCCATCTCTCAAACCGCTTGCCTGATAAATATTGTTTTTAATCAAGTCGTTCAACTTGTAAGCAAACTTAGGTTCAACTGGAAAATGAAAATCTTCAAGGCATCCTTTACAGCTAACTGTTTCTTTCACTTCATTGATGTGGTACCAAAACTGTGATGAACAATGTCTGCATTTCAAATTGAATCCTTTCAGAAACACTCTGTAATCACACAATTCTTTAATTGTGCTTTTCAATCCCAACTCTAAATTTTCTTCGTTTATAAATGTCTCCCCTTTCTTCCCTGCAAGTTTTCCGTTCGCATCCAACTCAACAATTCCCTTTGCTGCTAACTCTGGTCTGCACTTTGTCAAAACTTCTTCAAACAAAATTGAATCTCCAACCGCTTTGTTGCTTGTTGAAAGTTCTTCAAAAATTGTAACCCAAAATTTGTCCGTGAAAAAATCATCAATAGCAGTGAAGTCATAATTGAAAGTTTTCAGAAATGCAGAAAGTTTATTGCTGTCGTCATGAGGACCGCTATCAATATATTTTGTGTCTTTTGTTTCACCATGTATAACAGGTCGGCTTGTAAGCTGACGAAGCAAATATTTGAACTCAGGAATATTTATTTCCAAAGTGTCTGATGTGGTTTGCTGATTGTGAATGATAACGGAAATATTTCTTCTTCTATTAATTCTTCCTTTGATTCCTTTAACGATGTATTGCGTATCTGTTGTGAGAGGCAATGCAAATTCATTCTGATAATTATCTCCGATTTGTTTTATCTGAATATCTAATGCCCATCCTTGAGGATAGAAATCAACCTTGTTTACGAAGCTAAGTTTGGGTAAATGAAACAGTCCATTTTTTGAATGAAGTGTTTGAACTGTTGAAACTTCTCCGTAATTCCTTTCAAACAAACCATGAGCATCCTGCACTTCAAAGGGAAAGCTTTCTTCCCGTCCATTTTCAAACCGTCTGTTTGCTTTTGTCTTTCTCAACTTGTTATCAATGATTTCCTGAACTTCTTCCTTTGCTAAAGATTGTGAAGTTACAAGTATTGAGTTATCCCAATCCATATCATAAAGAACCTGTCCGAAAAATTCATCATCACAAAGCAGATTTAATTCTTCAACAGTTACATAAAGTATGTTTCGCAGTTCAAACAACATTCTGTTCCAGAAATAAAACAAATCAGCGTTTGAAGATTTGTCTTTTGCAATCACTATTTCAAAATGATAATTACCAGTGTAGTTTTTGCTCCTGAGAATTGAAGTGTTCAAATTTCTTCTTGAAAGATGCGCTTGATTGATTGGTCTGAGTTCACCGATTAACTTATTAAGCGATGCAAATTC
Source organism: Bacteroidales bacterium (assembly GCA_030596605.1). Lineage (GTDB taxonomy): Bacteria > Bacteroidota > Bacteroidia > Bacteroidales > JAADJA01 > JAADJA01. Next base: position 7,652 of record JAUVJI010000022.1, on the reverse strand, counting down.
TTTTTCTCCAACAATCTTTCTGTCAAAGTCCTTGCTAAGTTCAACCTCATGATGAATCAAACTTGTTTCAAAACCAAAATTGGTTTTGTAGTAAGGAAGTAATGGGCTTTCTGTCTTCCATGTTTCGGCCGTTAAAATAATTCTTGACTTTGCATGAAACTCAGAGAGAAAATAAAATCCGTTAACTCCTGAAATGTCTTCCCGCCTTGGTTGGTCGTCAAGATTGTAATAGTCGCATGGATTAAAAATCCGTAACCGCTTAATTATTTCGGGGTCAATTTCTTTTGAGTAGAAAACAAAATCGGGGTCGTAAAATTTTAAAATTTCTTTCCAACGGTCTGTAATAATATTGTCTTTAACCGGAACGATTGGATTGAATCTACCTCCCCAAATTTTTTGATTGACGTGAACAAGCGAAAGCAAAGTTTCATAGGGATAATTCTCATCCACAAAAAACACATAACGTAGGTGTCTTGGTCTTGATGTGATTTGATATTGTTCCATGTCTATCGTTCCATATTGTACTGGGTTGTTACGCTTGCTGCCAACGGTTGGCAAATATGGCACGTAGCCGTTTCTTTGCAGGATGTTTATTGATTACCTGTATGTTTATTTTCTACTCATTTTTCTTGATGAGCGCAAACCGGCTATGGGCTATGATTTGCTGTTATGCACCGTTTTTATATAAATAATTCGCTTCGATATTCACTGATTATTTGACCTATTGACTTAAGTCTTGATTGATCATTTATTTGTTCCATTTCCTTTAATCTGTATATGATGGTTGTTTTTGAAACATTGAATAAGTATGATAGTTTATTAACTAACTCATTAAAATCTTTAACATTTTCATACTGATCGTCTAAATAAATTTTTCCTCTACTTCTATTCAATGAGTCTTGACATTTCCAAACTCTAACTAAAAATTGAGCCTTTGGAAGGGCTAATGATGTTGCGAAATAATTGGCTTGCCATTCAATCCAATGTTTTGGGTTTACAAGATCATGTTTGCCAGTTCTGAAATTATATTCTGAGTCTTCAAATAAATCATACAAAGTGTTTCCTATAGTAAGTTTCGGGTGTAAAACGAAATGTCCAAATTCGTGACCAATAACAAATAATTCTCTTCTTGTCCCTTGTAATGTTTTATTTATTTTGATTGTATTTTCCCTAATATTGCAAAATCCAAGCATATTTGAATTGCCTTCAAAATATGTAAAATCAATATCATAATTATTTTTTAAATAATCAATAAGGTCTTTAATGCTAATTGCATATGCGTCAGTTAAAATTTTTTTGTTGATTTTATTTAATTCTTGATCTACAATTATTTTAATATCATCTTTGGAAAGTCTGTCTATACTGTAACTGATCTTTGAATCGTTTGATATTATTTTAAAAGCAGTCAGTATCTTTTTGTCAATTAATTTCTCGATATGCTCAACACCAATATCTTTTATTGAGTCTTCAATTGTTTCAATGATAAATGGAATTTTATTTTCATTATCTTGTCTTGTTTTTTTATGTAGGATTATCTTATAATCATCACTTGATTCACCTTGTATAACCATCATGCCAACAGATTCAGCAATATTGAAACCTCCTTCTTGAAGCGGCGAGTTTGAAATAAAAATTCCCTTTACATTTACACCTGCAACTTGTAATATTTTACTATGAAAATCTTCAATTTTGCTAACAGGAACTCTTGTTTCATAATCTTTACATTCGATTATATAAAGTATAACATACCTTGTTGCTCCTGGTGGCCATACTTCAATAGTTAAGTCGAATTTTATGTTTTTTTTTCTTAAATTCGAATAGTATTCTTTCTTTTGGAATATTCTTATGTGATCTGTCAAATGACCAAGTTGTTCTTCCTCAATCACTTTTTTTATTATTTCCAATGATTGTGTTTCGAACTTGTCGCCGATTTTCGTTGTATTTAGTTTATTAGTCAATTTGACGTTGTTTTAAATGGTGCATAACTCGTTTTATCACATACAAATATACTGATTAACTGCTCATGTTACCGGATAACAGTATATATTTATTGTTTTTATCAATCTTTAAAGATCTTCTCCCAATTATATTTCCTCGGATTGATGCACATCACCGGAATCTGTGAAGTGTTAAAAATCATCTCTTCATCATAACTACCCAGTATAAATTTTGAAAAGCTCTTGTCGGGGTTGGTCATGATCAGAACCCATCTCGAAGCGCCTCGTTATCAGCCAGGTTGTTGTTCACTATATTTTATCCATCTTATTCTGTATCCTAAATTAAATTCCACAAATTCAGCTAACATAAAATTAATAGCCCGCACATTTACTCCTGCTGATAAATTTTCTGTAAAATGATATTTAACACCCAATCGTTGATAAAATTGCTTAAAATTCCCATAATTCAAATGTCGTGCATAATTACCTATACCACCAACTAAAGATAGTCTGTTAAATGCAAACTCAAGTTGATAAATAACACCAATTGTTAAATTATCCCATCCAATTGTACCAGGAGTACCATCTGGGTTTGCTGTTAATCCCCACCAAAAGTTAAAATCAACTCCCGGACCAGACTTAACAGCATTTGAATGTTGCATGATGTAGAAAGCACCTAAGCCACCAACAGCATAATAGTTTGTATCTAATTCGTGTTCAATAATTTGATAGTCGCCATACCCCGCCATTAAATATAAATCATTGCTTCTTTCCAGTTTACCAGGAGGCTTTATGCTTCTGACATCAGATCGACCTGCAAAATGATATTTTAGTTCGATGGAAGGAGCACAAAGGTTTAATCCACGGTTTGGGCGTTCAATTCCGCCGTTGGAAAAGTGAGTAACGCTGACTGATGCACCCATATCTAATTTTTTACCGATGGGGTAAAAAGCCTTTATTCCTATATCAATATGGGCTGTAAGCCCACCGCCAATAGCAATATTTTTAGGATTTGCAATAGAGTCATAATGCTGCCAATTCCCTGTTATTCCAATTTGGAATTCTGAATAAAGTTCTAAATTCTCCCATCGTTTAATTGGAATACCCAAAACACCATAAAGTGAAAAAGGATATCCTATCTCATCTGGGCTAAAGAAATCTCCTGCGAATAAACCAAAACCATAATAGGGGCCTTTATAAACCTTTTGCCAATCAGTATACCCCGGATTCTGCCAAAGCATTTTTAATGAAAGAGATTGAAAACTAGTTATTGGTTTACTATCCAGATTTTCTCCCTCTACAAATTCATTTGTTGGAATAACATTGCCATAGCTATAATTTGCACTTATACAAGGAAAGTTTTTATTCCGAATCTTTAGGGTATCATTTTGTGGATACGCTTTAACGGATAAGGTAAAAAGTATAATTAGAGAAAATAATCTAGTCATTCTACTATCTCCTATATTTATGCTACACTATTTTCGCGCTATGACATCGTTGCCGCCATGCCGTTTATAGAGTTATTTTTTTTTAATTTCATGGTGGCTATACGTTATGATTGTGTATTATGTTCATTTCAGTTACTTTAATTTTTTTTCTTTTCATTTGAAACTTCTTTTTACCTTAAGGATGTAGTTCATGATTTGAATACCGCCTGACTGCATCTAAATAAAAAAAGCCAGACATAAAGAGACTGGCTTTATTTTATATATTTTAAGATATTATATTAAATCTTAAAAATCTTCTCCCAATTATATTTCCTCGGATTGATACACATCACCGGGATTTGAGATGTGTTGAAGATCATTTCCTCATCATAACTTCCCAGTATAAACTTTGAAAAGCTCTTATCGGGGTTTGTCATGATCATGATCATATCCGAAACATTGGCTGTGGCATAATCAATTATCTTTTTCGAGAAATTGCTTCCATCGGTTTTTGTAATTGAATATTTAACACCTTCCTTATCAAAATGATTGGTGATGATCTTAACTGCTTTTGTCAAATTAGGGCTATCGATTTGATAAATATTTATTTCCGCATCGAAATTTTTAGCAATAAAGCTGGCCCATTTTGTTTTTTCCCATGGACCGGCATCACTGGTAATGGGTAATATTATTTTTTTGTATCCTTCGGAAAAAGGCCGTTTTTGAACCACAACAACAGGAACCGGTGAACTGGTCACTACCTTCAGTGCAAAGCTACCTGTAAGCTTTTGCATACCCACTTTTCCATGCGTTCCAAGATACATCAGATTAGCTCCTATATCTTTTGCCACTTCCCCAATGGTATTAAAAATATCTCCTTCTTTGGCGTAGATATCAACTTCTAATCCATGTTCTGTTTTTACCTGATCGGCAATTATTTTTAACTTTTGATCAATTGCAGCAGTATCTTCATGATCCTTTTTGAGCTGCGACTTCGTATTTTTATCTATTACGTGTAATAATGCCAGTTTGTATTTCAGATATTTTGCAGCTGCAATTCCCTGATTCATTGCATTTTCAGTTACTTCTGAAAAGTCGGTTGGAACCAGAATGATGTTGTTCATTTTTGCGTCCATAATATTTAATTTGGATTAAGCCTGATTATTTCAGACAAAAATAGAAAATTTTAAAGGAAATTATCGAAAGAATTTATTTTTTTATGCATAATAAAATTTCCAACTCTTTTATATTTTCCTGCTTCCTTTTATTTCTTAGTTTTTTAGCCGATGCCGTAAAGTATTCATGACCCTTAATAAATTCCAGTTGTTTTTCATGCCACTCCCTGATTGTTGATATTTTGCCTTGCAACAACCATTCATACTGGAGCCGTTGGCCAATAAGAAAGAGGTCATCCCTTCCAAGATAGTCCAGGTCGGCATCAGCCATGATCTGTTCAAGAGGTGTTGATGGTTTTTGAGGTATCTCTGTGCTGCTTATCAGCCCTTCGATAATATTAATATCTTCCGGTGAATATCCATATTGAGGCAGTATTTCCCTGGCTATTCTGTTTGAGACATTTTCATGGCCATCATAAGTTTCAATAAACCCGAGATCATGAAATAATGCCCCAACTCTAAGTAACTCCCTTTCGTGTCCGTTAATATTTTCCAAAACAGCTAAACGGTTTACAGCTTCCAATACGTCAAGGGTATGGTCAACCGAATGATAATACAAGTTATCATCTAATCCGTTTTTTAATTTTGCCAGGACATATTTTTTCGCACCTTCAAAATCCATATATCAACATTTCTTTGTTTCTAAAATATTACTACTTAAACGTTTCACAGCTTTTATTGTTTTAATCCCAGGTAATAGACTGTATACCATCCCAGTCATCCGGCACTCCATGCTTTATGAAATTTTCACAACGTGTAATATACAATTCAGCTGTACTATCATGAAAATTAACTTTATGAACCTCTTTAAATGATTTTAATGCTTCTTTAAATTGTTGTGATTTGTATTGGTTCACCCCCGCTGCAAATAAATCTTTAGTCTTCAACTTTAATTGTTTGACATCTTCCGAATCGCCGTCTATCACTTCAAAAATATAAACGGCTTCACGTTTACCTTTTACTTTCACAATATCAAGAAACCTGTAATTATATTGTGAAGGATTATTTAATGTTATGAGTGTATCCTGGCTGATAATAATTGAACTTCCATATAGTTTTGTCAATCCCTCTAATCGTGATGTTAAATTCACAGCATCCGAAATAACCGTTCCATCCATTCTCCCCTCGCCGCCAACGACTCCCAGCATCAGGCTTCCGCTATGAATTCCAATACCGCTGTTTATAACAGGTTTACCGAACTGATCCATCACCTGGTTAAACTGCGAAAGTTTTATCCTCATTTCAATGGCAGCATTGATGGCATCTTCTGCGTTTTCACTGAACAGCGCCATGATGGAATCACCGATATACTTATCAATAAATCCATTGTTATTCCTGATAACCGGCTCCATGTACCCTAAATAATAATTGATGTAATCAAAATTTTCTTTGGGGGTCATTTGCTCTGAAATTTCAGTAAAAGATCTGATATCACTGAAAAGTACAGTCATCTCTTTCTGCACCTGGTCTCCGAGTTTGATATCCACATAACTTTCCTTACCCAAAAAATCAAGAAACTGTTTTGGTACAAAACGATAGTATGCATCGGTCATACTGGAAATATTCTGGATGTACTCACCCAGTTTCCGGGTCATTTCGTTGTAGCCTTCAGTTAATTCGCCAATTTCATCATTCGTTCTGACTATCCCGAAATGATTCATTTCGCCTTTGCCTGTTACTTTCATATTCATTAAAAGCTCTTTGACCGGATGCACTATGTCCTGGGTTGTCCATTTTACAAAAAACAGGATGTAAATAAAAACAATGAAGATACTTCCATAAATACCGATAAACATTACAAAACTGTTTATTGCATTGATATAAAACATGGAACTGGGTGCATTAAAACTTCCATCATCATCAATAAATATATCCTTAAATAGTTCAATCTCCCCGAATAATATTTGTCTCTGCTCTTCCGAATACTTTTCGATATTTAAATCATCGAGATAAGTAACACTCAAAAACAGATACAAAATCACAATCGTTAAAGGAAGTAGTGTTGTCATTAACGCAGAGGTGATCATTCTGTTCCTTATCCTGCCAACTTTCAAATTAAATATTCGTTTTCTAAGTTCTTCTTCGCTATAAATATGATCGATATATTTAATATGAACCCTGTGTTTTTCCCAGAAATACATAAATAATAAGGCCAAAACAGAAGCTATTAGCGATATATAGAAGAAATTGATAAATCTGCTTTTATCCATTTCCAAATTAAACGTGCTCTCCGAATAAAGCATATAAAGCATAAAACCATGGGCAATAGCATAAGAAATGCCTAATAATCCTGCATTAATCAGCGGGGATTTTAGTAAAAAGCGTTTACAAAATTTAAACAACCTCGGTGAAATCGGCTTTCCTTTTCGTTTCCTTGAAAAATATCTTTTGAATGGCAGATTGAAAATAAATCCCAACAGAAAACTAATTAGCAACAGATTAAATAAAAAATTAAATGCCTTACCGATCTGTGTGCTTTCGTTAATCGTTTCTCCTCCCTCTTCGGTTTGAAAAGTTACTCCTTCAATTGGATTGATAAGTATATTCATATCACCGGTTGAATCAGCAGCAGCAATTCCACTTTCAACAATTTTTTCAAAAATGGTATCATTACCCGGGTCATTATCTATATATGATATTATGGCACGGCCGATTGAGTCGCCGGTAATACCCAGACTGTCACTTATTGTTTGCTCGCTTCCAAAGGTCCGTATTCCCCTTTCTTTTAAATCAGGTGCATACTTAATATACAATATCAATATAAATGGAAGTACAAGCCAGTAATATAATATGGTTGAAGAAAGGTATATTCTTAAACCATAAAAATTCGGTATTCTTTTTATCGGCCTGCGTGGCATATTGTAAAATAAAATTTATTCAAAGTAAACAAATTTTTCAATAGCTTTTTAACTGATCAGGTTTTACATTGATTTTTATACCTAATTTTACAATTATAATACTAAAATGTCACGTTTAGATGTTTAAAGAAATTACATCATATAATATCAAAGAAAATACTTTTGATTTAATTGGAAAACAATGGATGCTGGTTACAGCAGGAGATAGAAAATCATTTAATACAATGACGGCAGCATGGGGCGGTTTTGGCTTTT
>JAUVJI010000169.1 GCA_030596605.1 Bacteroidales bacterium | reverse complement strand
CCTTGGGCATTGGTGTGTCGTATTTGGGGAATAAATATGCTTTCATCAAATTCATCCGGGTAAGGTATTCGTTGGCTGAGAAAATATACCCAAGGCTTTCATTTTCAAGTCCCATAAATGTTGGTAACCCTGCTCCAACACCAATAAATACCGAGTCAAATTCTTCCAGTAATTCATCAACCGTATGAATATTGCCAATTACCTGGTTTGTTTCGATACGAACACCCATTTCTTTCAGGAAATTGATCTCAAACTGGACAATTGATTTAGGCATTCTGAATTCAGGAATTCCGTAAGTAAGCACTCCACCTGTTTCATGCAATGCTTCAAATACTGTAACACCATAACCTAACTGCTGCATATCGGCAGCCACAGTTAAACCGCCCGGTCCTGATCCGATCACGGCAATTTTCTGGCCCGTATTTTCTTTGATGACAGGCACTTTCACCAGGTCCATTTTTCGCTCGTAATCAGCAACAAACCGTTCAAGTCTTCCAATAGCAACAGGTTCATCTTTATGACCTAATATACATTTTTCTTCACATTGTGATTCCTGCGGGCAAACCCTGCCACATATAGCTGGAAATAAATTTGTTTCTTTTATCTTTTTAGTTGCTTCATCAAATTTTTCGTCTGCAATCAGGGAGATGAATTTAGGAATGTCAATATTTACAGGGCAACCTAAAACACACTGGGGGTTTTTACATTGTAAGCATCGGCCGGCTTCCAGTAGTGCAAGTTCGGAAGTATAGCCGTAAGGAACTTCCTGGAAATTATGCACCCTGAGGGTTTGATCTTGTTCAGGCATATCCTGCCTGGGTATTTTTAGTTTTATACGCCGCTCATCCCTTTTGGTCAATCCATGCCACTCACAGCCATATTTCATGCAGACGTAGAACGGGATCAATTTTGATAATGCTGAAATGATCACCTCTCCAACCGGTGATCCGCATTCTCCGCAAGCAGTTTCTTTATTTAGTAAACTTTTATTACAATGAGGACAAAAGATGTCATCCAATATTTCATCTTCTTTAATATCTACCGATGATTCAATTTCAAACACATCAAGGTAAGGGCTTAACTTCAGCTCAATTTCTTCCGCTTTGTAAATGGCTTTGAATTCTAGCTGGTTAACATCTTTTTTTTCAACATTGAAACTATTATGACAATGCGGACAGTAAGTGTTTAAATAGGTTTTAAACTTTAGATATTTAATGTCATGATCGAGCATATACTAAAAATTAAATTCTTCCAAAGGAATCCCTTCGGGACAATATTTTAAGCTACAAAAACCAAATAAATTCCAAATTTTGTTTGAATATTTGAAAATTGTTATTTGGAGCTTATTTGTCATTTATGATTTGATTTTTTGGGTTTTATCTAATTGAGAATAGCAATGAGTCCTTCTCCTCTTTTATGTAAAGTGAATTCCTGTTAATGAGTTCGTCAAAATCAACTTTGCTGCCATCAAAATCGGGTCCGTCTACACAGCAAAATCGCGTTTCATTATTTACTTTTACACGACATCCGCCACACATACCTGTTCCATCAATCATGATTGGATTTAAACTAACCATGGTTTTCACTTTAAATTTATCAGTTAGTTTCACCACATTTTTCATCATGATGATCGGACCAATGGCATGTACCAGTTTAATGTCATCCCGTTCACCCAGGTATTTTTCCAGCGGTTGTGTAACAAAACCGCGTTCCCCATAACTTCCATCATCAGTTGTAATAATTAACTCATCACAAATTTGCTTCATCTCATTTTCCAGGATCAGCATTTCCTTATCCTTGGCGCCCATGATACCGATTACATAATTACCGGCTTCTTTAAATGCCTTGGCTACATGATGCAAAATAGCAACACCTGTTCCACCTCCGACCATAACAACGGTTCCAATCTTTTCTGCCTCAGCAGGGCGACCGAGTGGGCCAACTACATCCTTTATGAGGTCCCCTTCATTCAAAGATCGCATTAAGGCAGTTGTTTTTCCAACCACCTGGAAAATTATTGTAATTATTCCTGCAAATTCATCCTTGTCGGCAACTGTTAATGGAATTCGTTCACCTGTTTCATTTACCCTTAATATAATAAATTGTCCTGCCTTGATCTTTTTGGCAATTTTAGGAGCACTGATATCGAACCGGATAATTGTTCCGGCAGCCATTTCCTGTTTTCTTACTATCTGGAACATATTGTTTTATTGATATTTTGCCATTTGATTATTGATAATTAAATATTTAGTTTGAATCTCAGAACTCTCCGAAGGAGTCCTTTGGACAAAACCCGCAACACGGAACTTTTGTCTACCATTCGTCACTTTCTTCCAGTTTTATATTATAGAGGTCATCCTCGCTTAATCCGTGCCACCGGCACCCTTTTTTAGTGCACATATAAAAGTCGATCAGTTTGGTGGAAGCGCTTACATTAATCTTTGCAATGGGTGAATTGCATTTACCACAGTTTTTTTCCTTTTCTACGAGACTGGTATCACAGTGGTAACACTTGACATCAGAAACGGCCTTATCTTCAGGAAGGTATATAGTAGATTTTGAGGTAAAGCTATTGAGATACGGACTTAATAATAAAAAGCCTTCTTCACCATTAATAATTTTTAATTTCAACATATTGTTCTCAATAAGACTTTTCCTGCAATGGGGGCAATAACTTTGGAGAAAAGTTCCGCTTTCAATAATCTCCTGGTTTTCATCCACCGCCTTTTTAAAAACTTTCTCTTTATCCTCCTGACTTCTCTCATCCTTTGGATACGTTCTTCCCCTAAAACCATACTCCTGATAAAGTTTTTTCAATGCTTGTGAGAGATCTTCAAATTCCACATGGTGATTTTTACAACCGCTTCTTGAGCAGATGCTTACTTTTCCGCCCATATCAAGATAAAAGGGAACCATATCAGCGCCACACGACAAACATTCCGGTTTTGAATTCAGATTTGTCTTACAATGAGGGCATGAAAAATTTGCGACTTCCCCTTTTGGAATGTTGATATCACATGAATAATTATAACTGCCGTAAATAGAGCTTAAGTGGATGACACCTTTCTGATTTCTAACCTCTACATTTAAGCGAATGCTGGATTCATTGTCAACAGGATTTTTTTTATCCATTAACGATTCGCCACAATGCGGACATTTCAGGCTCAAAGCTACAAATTCATACATGATAATTATCTTCTTTTATTAAGTAACGTAATGTTCAGAATTTCAGGTACAATAATAATTATTATTCCCGTAAAAAATCAATATTTATTAAATATTACAATCATTCCTTATCATTCCTTAGGGTTATAACTGATTGAAATTTAATATAATAAATGGCTGATTTGAAATATCAGGAAATGTAATTTATATAAAGTTTAAATAATTGATCATGTTAATGAGAACCTATTTATTGATAAAATGGCTTAATATAATTGAATCCTTAGATCAATTTTTTATTCAAATTCTATTTCCGCTGGAAATTTAATTACTGAAGTTTCGCACTTAATTAGAAACATGTAAATAACTGAAATTTATTGTTTTATACATGTAAAATTTCTCCGCGTCTCTTTGTGTCTCCTTTGCGGCACTTTGTGAAATAGCTGTTACACAGAGTTGCACAAAGAAAACACTGAGTTTCTCAAAGAAAAAATTAAAAGGAAATGGATAATTCAAAATGTTGATATTTAATAACATATTAATTTTTAATCTTTATAATACACACAATAACTGTAAATCAAGCGTTAATGCGAAACTTCAGTTAATTATAATCCAGTCGAATTTTGTGATTGGCTAAAGTTGGTTTAATCATCTCTTTCCATTCATTTGATTCCCATGTCCCTAAAGCTTGGTGCGTTACTAAATATTTTTGAGGGATAGGGTGCGTTCCAATTATTACCTTAACTCCAAATTTTTCCGGTATAAATTTTATGAAATGATCGATGTATGGACAAGGGGGATATCCAACTACCAATCCGGTAGCCAGGTGAATTACTTCAACTCCATTTTTTTTCATTTCTTCCGGTGCGTATTCAATATTTCCACCAGGGCATCCACCACAGGTAGTATAGCCAACCAACTCTAATTCTTCTTCTTTTTTGTAAATATCAAATGCTCCCTCACGGTTTTGCAAGGCCCTGAAACATTTACCACCTGCACAATTCCGGTAACGATCGCAAATAATGATCCCGATCTTTGTTTGTTTTTTCATATTTATTGAGATTAAGTTTGTTAAATTTCGTTATTAAAAGATCATTTGTTTAAAAGTGAGTTAGGAATACCAACTATAATTTCATCTTCTAAAATCCCACCATGTTTCCGTGATTCAGGGCAGCCAAATGAAATACAAATTTTATTGGTTATGTAAGTTTGTACTGCAATATTCCCGCATATTGACATAAAAAAATAGGGTGATATAACCGGTTTTTCTTCAAAAAGCGCTGCGTAAAGGAGAATTAATTTTGTGATTTTATCGGGTTTTACAAAAGCAATTTTTAAATCCGGATTTTCAATGGAACCCAGTAAAATATTTTCTACAGGATGATCAATTACAGGTGTTTCATTTAGTGCATTGAGAATAAACTTAGTGGGGATATTGGTTTCTTCCGTAATTTGAGAAGCTAATTTTAGATCATCGCGGTAAAACCCAAACGAACGCTGTGCCCCAACGCAATCAATATCTTCTTTGCGAATAACCAAAGGTGTATGCAATGAATCCACAACTGCTTCACAAAATTTCATGGGTTTTTTTGGCGAATTATATTCAGAACTCTGTATACTGTTAAACTTAATACCTGTCTGCCAATCACCTAAAATATTTTGTATTTGACTTACATAGTTCATTTTTCATTGAGATTAGTATTCAATTCCTTTGCGTGCTTCAATACCTTGCTGATAATAATGCTTCACTTCTTTCATCTCCGTAACCAAATCGGCTGCTTCGATAAGTTCCTGCGGAGCATACCTTCCGGTAAGTACCAGTTCAATATGTTCAGGTTTTTTTTTAATTATTTCAAGCAGATCTTCAAGTTCGAATAATTTATAATACAAAGCAATATTCACCTCATCCATGATCACCATGTCATACTTGCCTTTTTGAATTATTTTACGCATTTCATCCAATCCTTTGCCGGCAGCTCTAATATCATCCTCAGAGGGGGTGTCAATAATAAAACAACCCAAGCCATATTGTTTGACCTTAATATTTTTTAAATACTTTTGAACTGCGACATTTTCATTGTAGGTTTTACCCTTTACAAATTGGCCAATAAATACTTTCAATCCCGCTCCTTCTGCCCTTAAAGCCAGGCCAAAGGCAGCCGTTGTTTTGCCTTTTCCATCCCCGGTATATAATTGTACAAAACCTTTCAAAATCCCATATTTTAAAACTCATTTTCCTTAATCAGGAATAAGTAACTTTTTCCAATGCTTGTTCAAGGTCACGAATTAAATCTTCCACATTTTCAATTCCTACCGAATACCTTACTAAACCATCTGTAATATGTGCAGCCAGTTTATCTTCTTTTGAAACGCCTGCATGGGTCATTGATGCGGGGTGTTGCATCAAGGTTTCAACACCACCCAATGAAACGGCAAGTGTCGCGAGATGAACATTATCCATCAGGGTTTTACCTGCTTCATATCCTCCTTTCAGTCCAAAACTGATCATGCTGCCAAATCCACTCATTTGTTCTTTGGCCAGTTCATGTTGCTCAAATGATTTTAATCCCGGATATTTTATCCACTCAACTTTTGGGTGGTTTTCAAGGAATTCCGCAACTTTCATAGCACTTTCCTGGGCTTTGTCAATTCTTAAGGACAAAGTTTTAACACCCCGTATTACCATAAAAGCCTGGTGTGGATCCATATTCCCACCCATATATACCATAGCTTTACGGATGGTATTGTATATCTCTTTGTCTTTTGCAATAATAGCACCGCCAACAATATCTGCATGGCCATTAATAAACTTGGTCAAAGAATGTAACACAACATCTGCACCGAGGTCTAAAGGCTTTTGAAGGTATGGGCTACAGAAAGTATTGTCAACACAAACCAGTATATTATGTTTATGGGCTATTTCTGAAGCTTTTTTAATATCGGTAAGTTGAATTGTTGGATTTGCCGGAGTTTCTAAGTAAAGTAATTTTGTATTTGGCCTGATTGTTTTCTCTAACAAATCAAGGTCTGAAGTATCAATATAAGAATACTCCACCCCAAACTTTGAAAAATGGGTTTCCATCACCCCACGGCTTGGGCCATAAACTGCTCCTGTACTTATCATGTGGGCCCCTTGTTCTAAGAGAGACATATATACTGTAGAAACAGCGGCCATTCCGGATGCCAGGGCAATACCCCCATATCCGTTTTCCAGTTCTGCCAGTTTGTTTTCAAGTACTTCTATGGTTGGGTTACCAATTCGTGTATAGATATACCCCTTTTCTTTTCCTGCAAACAAATCAGCGCCGTGTTGTGCATTTTTAAATGAAAATGTTGAAGTTTGGTAAATTGGTGTTACGGCACTTCCGAATTCATCCCTGAAATCGCCGGCATGAATTAATTTTGAATTAAATCCTAAATTTTTTGTATTCATTTTATTTGTCTTTTTTTATATATGATTCTATTTTATTTACAATAAGATGAGGAGCCCTCATTGGCATACGAGTATTAATATCTACAAAAGCCAGTGTGCTATCAGCTTTATTAATCACCACATTATTATGGTTGCGAACTTCATGATGAAATATCATCCTGCTGGCTGGAAGACTGAGCAGAGAAGTTTTAATTGTGATAATGTCATCGTAAAATATAGGTTTTATATATTTGATGCTCATTTCTGTAACCGGTAGTATAACATTGTTGGTTTCCAATTCTTTTTCACTAATTCCAATCCTACGTAACAATTCTGTCCGGCTTATATGATAATATTTTGCATAGTTGCCATGATACACATAACCCATCTTGTCAACTTCATCATACCTGACCCTGATTTTAGTTTCCGATGTTATCATTCATTTTTATTTTTGTTACCCATTCTTTTGCAGCAAAAAGCAAATCAATGGTCGCATAAATTTCCATTGGTCTCAAGTGTTCCATCCATAAATTCCCTTACCAGTTCATTGAGGTCTTTCATTTTTACACCAACAAATACATTTATCTTATGTTGGTTTAATATTTCAATAGGCTTCAATCCAATTCCGGCTGCAATTACATCGGTAACACCTTTTTCAATAAGCCAGTTGGGAATTAGATCAGGCAGTTGAGCAGGTGCATGATTCAAGTCTTCTTTAATAATTTCTCCATTCTCCTCCCAATAAAATTTAAAGTGTGAGCAAAGTCCAAAATGTGGACTTAATTTTTTTTCTTTAACAGGTAATGCTATTATTTTCATGATTTATGTTTAATTTGATAAAACACCCCTCTTAGTTGACGGGTCGGTTCAATTTTACCATTTGCTTCCAATACATCGAGGTATTTATTTATCTCATTAATATGCAGGCCAAGAGTTTTCACAAGGTCGTCGACAGTGCAAGGCCTTCTTGTAATTGTCCCTAAAATTGCTTCTTCAGCATCCTTTCGGTATGATTGAATATTTTTCCTTTCGGGAGCAGCTGCAATGATTTCAACATGATCAAGTTTCCAATACTCAACAATTTTTTTTAGTTCTTTATGGCTTGCGGCATGAATATCAGCAAATGTTCCAGGTCGGTCAAGTGTGTTTAACTGAATCTGGTTGGGGTTTATAATTTTAATTGCTTTTTTCAAAGCATTCAAATCATCCTTATTGTCATTGTATCCGGGAATAATAAATACTTCGAGCCATATTTGGCCTGAAAATTCTTTTCTGAAATCGATTAATCCCTGAATATATTTCTCAACTGTAAGATGTGGAGCCGGGTTGTTAATTTTTTGAAATGTGGTTTCCGTTGCAGCATCAAGTGATGGAAGAACAACATTTGCATTCATCAATTCATTACGAACTTTTTTATCATAAAGCAGGGTGCCATTGGTTAATACAGCAACAGGGATATCCGGCTTTCTATGTTTGATAAATTGTAAAACGTCACCTATTCGTGAGTTGAGCGTTGGCTCCCCAGCACCTGAAAATGTAATATAATCAGGGTCGGGATTGTTTATAAAATAATGTGCTAACTCACTTGTAACTTTATTATAGGGGATGTATTCTTTTCTTTCAGTTGTCAGCTTTGTGGTGTATCCCACCTCACAATATACACAGTTGAGAGAGCAAACTTTATTAGGAACCAAGTCCACTCCGAGAGACATTCCAAGACGTCGTGACGGTACCGGGCCGAAAAGATGTTTATACATTATTTTTCATTTTTATGAATACGATGTATTATTCAATTCTACAATTTTCTCAATCATTCCTGTAGCCCATATATTTTTGTTGATGACTTAAAAAAAAGAGCAGGAATTATAGCGCCTATAAAAGGTTTAGTATTTTTTTATAAAAACCATTCAGGATCGATAAACCTGCTTAACTTTTCGCCAAATGTTTCTATATGTTTATTTTCGTCTACCTTGAAAGTAATTTTTTCACCATATTTTCTTGAAATAATAATGTAACACTCATTACAGTTATCATCTATCCTGATATACCTTGCTAAAGAATCTTTGTTTGGGATATTTAAACTTTCGTGACAAACAGGACAGAATAAATCTACAACTTCACCTTTTTCGATGGTTAATGAAGAACTCAATTCACTTGTATAATTTCCGATTTCTTCATGCAATAATATAATACCTACTTTGTTTGTGCCGGTTTTGGCCGATAAAATGATGTTGTTTCCGGCATTAATTGCACCCCGGCAGTGTGGACATAAATATGTAACTTTCATGATTATAAATATTTAGTTATTAAAATGTCAGTTAATATGCTCAAACTTTGAAATTTTTATTTAGTTCATTACTCATTCAAAATGGATTTTGTAAACCCTTTTTTTAAGCATTTTAATAATTGAACATTTAAATTTTCGGAATAAATTCTTACCATATCTTTAGCCTGGGAATTAATTATCATTGCTCCCATAGCAGCATCAAAGAGTTTGCAGTCAGTGTTATTTCTTATATCAATTAAAATATCCGAAAACTCACTATTGCTAATTTGTTTGGGAATTGTTATGTATCCTTTATGGTCTTCCTTTTTATCAATATAAATACCCTCCCCTAATTCTTCCAGAACAAAGCATTTATTTACCCTAACGAAAGCAAAATCGGATAGGTGTGCTTTTTTAGCGAATTCAACCCCTTCTTTTATGCAACAGGTTTGCAATAAATGAATATGTTCATAATCAGGAAAATATCTTACTCTTATTGCAGAATATTTATGATGTACAAAATCAAGGGATGCTGTTGCAACATAAACTTTTTCCATGTAACACGAATCTATATTCTGTGCAAATCGCAAAACTTCTCCTAAAGAATAATAATGTGTCGTAAATAAAAATAAAGAATTGGGATCGGATTGTTCAGGTCCAGTTCCGTAATAACCGGAGTAAGGAAAGTTTGCTTCTGCAACACAAGTATTTTTGAGAATATTATAGGTAACAGAATCTATTGATTCTTTTTTGAAAATAGAACCACATACTTTAATTAAAT
>JAUVJI010000126.1 GCA_030596605.1 Bacteroidales bacterium | reverse complement strand
TGCAGAATCAAGTCTGGTTTCATTAATTTTCGATGACAATTCATGTTGAGTTGCATTTAAGGAGTTATATTCTTCTAATGAAATTATAACTACTCCAGAATCCTTACCTCGATTAATTATCAATGTCTCAAAATTCTCAGTAACTCTGTCAAGGTACCTTTTAATGTCTTTTCTAAAGTCTGAAATTGTTGTTGTTAACATGATTAAATATTTTAGTACATATAAATGTACAAATATACGTACAAATAATTGATTTTTGAAATTTATTTTCTATTATCTTTTTTTTTAATAAGGGGTAACTCGTTACTAATAGCACCCCTATGCCTCTTATTTTCACTTTGGGCAAAGTTGTCTGTTAAATTAATCCCGTACGTACGGGATTGTGTTTTAAAGAGATAGAAGTTTTGGGTTCCGGTTTTTTGTTGAATTTTTCAAGGAGGTACAAGTGTCATTTGAAAACTCGATTATGCTCAATATGGGACAGTTGCTGAGTTTGCCGCTTGTTCTATTGGGGGTGTTTATGGTTTTGAGATCGGGGAAGAAGGAGGCTTCTTAACGTCCCTAAGTATGAGCTTTGCAGGTTTGATTTCCTGGATTTGTCAAACTTAAAGGATATATATTTTGTAAAGTCATTTTCATGTTTAAACTAATACCTGCATCGCTTATACTTGCTGTTATGCACTGTTCATCATCGATTTATAATTAGTTTTTTCATTTTCATATCCTCTTCACCTTCGATTTCCACAATGTATATTCCTTGTGGAAACATGGAAATGTCAAGCGAATTTGTTAATTGATTTACAAAAACTACATTATTACCCATCAAATCATAAATTTTCACATTCTTTACTAATGAATGATTAATGTCTGAAAGTGATATAACATTACTTGCTGGATTTGGAAAAATGAAAATGTCTTCAATCGATTTAAGATACTCATCTACACCAATTGAACATGCTTCTAATACTTCCTCCATACTATCACAACCATCTGTATTATTACTAATT
Source organism: Bacteroidales bacterium (assembly GCA_030596605.1). GTDB lineage: Bacteria > Bacteroidota > Bacteroidia > Bacteroidales > JAADJA01 > JAADJA01. Next base: position 12,307 of record JAUVJI010000126.1, on the reverse strand, counting down.
TCAATGGTACCAGTAGGATTTGAAAGATAATTACAAATACTTTCAACATCACAAGTTGATAATAATGAATTATAAAAAATAAATAAACTATCAATTGATGTCGAATTAATATTGTCTAAACCTAATAGGCTTGTTAAACTAAAATTAAGGCTGATATGAAGGTATCCACCTATTGAAGATAAATTACTCAAATCGGATATTTCCTCCAATGACGTATTATAATCGATAGCAAGATAACCTCCAATCGATGTAACATTATTTAATCCCGATAGACTATATAAAGAGTTGTTTGTATTTACAATTAAATTATTGTCAATTATTTCTAATCCATCCAAACCATTAAGGCTTATGAGACTTGAATTACTTTCTATTCTTATTTCTCCACTAACTGAATTTAGATTTCCCAAACCTTCTAAATCTGGTAATACATCATTACCCCAAATAAATAGCTCTCCGCCAATAGAGTTCAGACTTTCAATTCCTACAAGACTTGATAATGCATTATTATTATTAATTACAAAATCCCCTCCAACTAATTGAAGGTTATTTAATCCTTCTAAATTCACCAAAGATTGGAGATAAACTAGATACAAACCTTCTCCAATAGATTCTAAATTATTGAGTCCAGTTAAGTCAATAATTGCCGGATAAGGATTCACGCCTCCAATTAGTAATTCACCATCAATCTCGGTCAGAACATTTAATCCGTTAAGATTCGTAATATTATCACCACTAATAATAACATCACCTTCAATTTCAGTGCATATAGGATAATTCGTTTGAAAGTTGTCAATTTCTTGTTGAGTAGTGAAAACTATGCCTTCAGGAAGACAAGATTGTGAATAAATAATTATTTGAAAAATGAAACCAAATACGATTAATAATTTTAGTTTTTTCATTGTATTTTATTATTTGCCTAAATTCAAGCTGGGTTTTATTCACTTCCTTGTCCTTCAAGCGAATCCTTCATTTTGTTGTTTTTTAAATACTTGATTTTCTGACCATCAAAATTTACAAGTCCTTCTCTATGAAATGTGTAAATTGTTTCAGTAATTTCAGTTTTATTATAAGTTGATACCTGCTTATAAAGGTCATCAATTGAAATATTAACTTTTTCTGTTATACAACCAAGAACACTAAATCTTAATTGATTGGGTTCGCTTGTATTTGTATCTCCAACTGATGAAGAAAAAATATGTTTTTGCATTGCATCTATTTGTGTCTTTAATGCGCCAAATGTATCAGTATAAGTTCTATTATATAATTGCTCCATCTTTTCAATTACATTTCTAATATCAATTTGCATAAGAGCAGTCTCTTTGTTGTGTTTGTTACTTTCTTTATAAAACCAAAGCGCTAATAGAATAGCTCCAACTGATAATATTGTGGAAATACTTATTGTTACGATATTTAATAATTCTTGTGATTCCATAGCTTAAAAATTTCTGTTTTTCATCCATGTATACTCTTCTTCAGTATGTCCAACTGCCCACCAATTTTTTTGAGTTTTGATAACAATAAGTTTATCTCCATTCGAAAGATAATTATTCAAATTATCAAGTATTTCTTTTGCTTCTTGACTGCTTTCAATGAACCATGTTGATTCTGATTGATGCCACCAAAGACCATAACTTTTTATTGCCTCAATTAGTGAATCATAATTATCACTCTTAAGGTCATATGATATACAATATACTGCCATTCTAACTTTATTTTTTGTTTGTAATTTCTTTTCTTAACCTTGCTACGGTTTTAATATGGTGCGTTTGGCATTTCAACACTCCAACTTTTCAATTTGCTACTATGTTTATTTATTACTACCATCTTCATTATTAGCACTATCTACCAAATGCACTATATTTTGTTGGGCACCGTTTTTTTTATTTTGTCTTCTATTATTTCAATAATTTCGAGGAGATTACATTCCAACCAAGTCGATGTAATACTCACAGGTGTTTTATGAGAGATATTATTCATTTTCAGTAGGAATTTTTTCAAGCCACTGGATTTTGTTAAAATGTCTTTTGGATTTTTAATAAAAAATAGAAGGAACATTGACCCTCGAATCTGATTATGAATTTTAATGTCTTTAATTTCATTCCATTCTATGAATTGTCCCCGATTCGGTCCAATATTGATTTTGATTCCTGAATCTCTAATAATTAGTCCTTGTTTTTTATCGGTCAATTTTTTTAGTCCAGAAAAACTGGATAATCCAAATACAATGATTAACAACGAAATTCCTGTCAATAAAAAAATCTTGTCAAATCCAGATGGTAAAATTGCAAACTTTGTCAAAGCCCAAATGGACACTAAAAATAGTCCAATTGCAATAAAAGTCAGTAAGGATGCTTTCGTTTTACTTACTCCAATTACTATTTCATCTTTCTCAATTTCCATTTTTACAGTCAATATTTATTAAACCCAATATTCTCAATTTGATTTAATTTCATTCAAGTTGTAGTTTTTCTGATTACCCATAACGTTCCTCAGCTATGGCATGTAGCGGATTCCCTTGTTTTATGTTGTTTTGTAAAAGTAATTCCAATTTCGTTTCATTGTTAAAATTTCGCCGCTATATGCTATAGGTGATGTTAGCTGCTGCCACTTTTATTTTTTCTAATAAATCCAGAATTGTCAGATTTCATTTTATCTAAAAGTCCTATGGTTGATATATGGTCAAAATAGTCAAATGTGAACCATGAATAATTATAAACCGCAATTAATCCTATTTCAGTGTTATAGTAAATATATGATTCTTCATCTTCTGAATTTTCTCGGTCAAGATTGTATTTATTTATTTCGATTTCTTTTCCGTTTAGTCTATAAGTTTTCGATTCAACTAATTTACAAGTGTCATTAAAAAACAATATTCTTTCTTCAAGTTCATTTAATGGATCTACCGCATAATTGAATAATGAATCTTCTCCAGGTTCCGAATAAATTTCAAAAGTCCTGTTGTCAAATATTTTAAATTTTTTAGTCAAGATGGTGGTATCGGATATTTCTTCACTATTTGTCGTGAATAGTCTGAAATGGTAAACTGAAATTAATTCCTTTTCAAGATTATTACATGAAGTCCCAATGACGATTAAGATTAATATATTTATCAAGGTCTTATTATTCATCTGTCTTTTGTGGTTGCAGCTAACTACGAGATAACCACCACCCACTGCCTCTTATTTCCACTTTGGGCACAGTTGCCTGCAAAGCTAAACCCTTGTGTTTTAATAATATAATTATTGCGGCTTCCTGTTTTCATTTTAATTATGGTGGTTATCCAATTGCTAAAATACACATTTATTTATTGATGTAAAACAATTTATTACCCATATACTCAAAGTCTCTATCCCGTTGTCATAAGACACTGTCTGGTTTACTAAAGTCTCCATTCGGTTTACTAAAGTCAATAAAAATCTAACAAAAGACAATAAAAAGTTTACAGAAGTCGCCGAAAAGTTTACAGATGTTTCTGAAAATATGACAAAAGTCACCATCCATGGAAACTTTATTTGATTTTTACCATAGACGCATCCCTTATCCGCACCTCAAACCCCGTATTCAAAATTCATCATTTAGAATTCACAATTATTTTCCCAAAATCATTTATCTCTATCCCATCAAAATTCCCCGAACTCATCATCAGCAGATTTTTGTCTTTCCAATTGAGAGAAAGCAGGTCGGCTTGCATCTTTTTAGAATCTGTATAAACCTTAAGGCCGGGGTTAGCAAAAGCTTCTTTTACCTGTTCTTCTGTAATAGGTGGAAGTTTTTTTAATTGTAAGGCATGTTGACTAAAATAAACAATGGCTGTATCCGCATTGTCAAGACATCCCTTATAGTGGCTTAAAAATTCTTTGCTCAGGCTGCTGTATGTGTGCAGCTCAATACAGGCAACCAGGTGCCGGCCTTTAAATTGTTTTTTAACTGCATCTGTAGTAGCTATTAGTTTGGAAGGGGAGTGGGCAAAGTCTTTAAAGACGGTAGTATGCTCGTTTTGTGCCACCAACTCCAACCGTTTGGAAGCGCCTGCAAAACTTTGAATAGCCACGAAAAACTGTTCATTAGAAACACCAAGTTCAATGCATATCAACCGGGCTCCGTTCATGTTCATCAGGTTATGTTCCCCAAAAACTTTCAATGGGATTTTTTTGCCATTGAATAATACTTGTGTAATTCCATCTTCAATGATGTGTTCAGGAATGGAGTAGGGCAGGGCTTTGATATCTTCTCGTGCATTTTTTCCTATCTTATTCACATCTTCATCTTCTTCGCAATAAACAAGGGTTCCATTTTTTGTGATCAAATCAGCAAATATCCTGAATTGCTCCACATAGTTATCAAAAGTTGGAAACACATTAATATGATCCCATGCAATGCCGCTGATCAGGGCGATATCGGGTTGGTAAACATGGAACTTCGGTCGCAGGTCGATGGGAGAGGTGAGGTACTCATCGCCTTCCAAAATCATAACCGGAGCATCTTCCGTCATTTTCACCATCACATCAAATCCTTCTAATTGTGCGCCTACCATGTAATCGTTTGGTTTATGAAAATAATTCAATACATGCAGGATCATGGAGGTAATGGTTGTTTTCCCATGGCTTCCACCTATCACAACCCGTTTTTTATTTTTCGATTGCTCATAAAGGTATTCCGGGTAAGAAAATATCTTAACTCCCAACTCCTGCGCTTTTAACATTTCAGGATTATCTTTTTTGGCATGCATGCCAAGGATGACAGCGTCAAGATCATTGGTAATTTTCTCCGGATACCATCCTTCTGCTTCAGGCAAAATATCATGATTTTTTAACCTGCTCCTCGAAGGTTCAAAAATTTCATCATCCGATCCGGTAACATGATACCCTTCCCTGACAAGCGCAATGGCCAGGTTGTGCATGGCGCTTCCACCAATGGCAATAAAATGAACTCTCATAGTTTATTCGTTTGAACAAAAGTATCAAAAAAGATTAAAGGTTTGGGTGAAGAAGCCGGTTTGGTTTAGTGTCTGAGGGTAAAGTATTATTAAGCTTGATTAAAACCATTGCTTTGACATATTTAATTTTTGTTGATTTGAATTGTAATTACACCTCAACCCCTAACCCCTTCTCCTTGAGGAGAAGGGGAACAAATCCCTGACATAAATGAATTTTGTTAAGGATTTTTTATCGAGGATATAACTCTCCCTCTCTTACAGAAGAGGGAGCCGGAGGGTGAGGTGAAAAATGGCAAGTAAAAATGATTCTTTAAACCTTACCCTTACCTCCTCACCATACGGGTATCTTCACCTTCACCCTAACCCTGCTCCCCAAAATATTTATTTTTTGAACATGACTATTATATTGAGAGTTGTACAGTTGCGCATACCGACATGGGGGTTCGTGTTGATAAATCTTTCAAGCCGGAAAAGATTTTATCTTAATTTTGCAAATTCTTATGCAAGAATTCATTGTACAGGAACATAATGTAAAGTTGAAGGGTAGCTCGCCTGAAGAGGTACTTAACTACTTTTTAACCGAATACAAAGGCAATATCGCTTTTGCCTCCAGTCTGGGGGCAGAGGATCAGGTAGTAACTCACATGATCGTTTCCATTGACCCATCTGCAAAAATATTTACCCTCGATACCGGCAGGTTATTCCCCGAAACCTATGATTTGATCGACAGGACAAACAGCCGTTATAAAATTAAGATGGAAGTATATTTTCCGGCTGCCAAAAAAGTTGAGAAAATGGTTTGGGAGAAAGGGATCAACCTGTTTTATGAAAGTATTGAAAACCGGAAGTTGTGTTGTCACATCAGGAAAATTGAGCCTTTACACCGCGCATTGGAAGGATTTGATTTCTGGATTACAGGATTAAGAAGGGAACAGTCGGTTACGAGAAATAATAATGCCGTGGTTGAGCTTGACAATAATAACCACGGAAGGATCAAGATAAATCCATTGATCAACTGGACTGAAAAGCAAGTGTGGGATTACATTGAAAAGCATAAAATTCCATACAACAAACTTCATGATAAAGGCTTCCCTAGTATCGGATGCCAGCCATGCACTCGCGCTATAGAACCGGGGGATGATTTAAGAGCAGGCCGCTGGTGGTGGGAACATCCCGAACTTAAAGAGTGTGGGTTGCACCAAAAGTAAAAAGCTGTTCACTAATACTATTCAACAATCATATTCCATTCATGTTTATCTTCAATCTCTCCTTCCTGTATCCCTTTTAGAGTGTTGTAAAGTTTGGTGGAGACAGGTCCGGCCTCGCCGTTAGAGCAATAAGTGTATTCTTTGCCAGATTCACGGTCCACGATTCTTTTAATTGGAGAAATGACGGCAGCAGTTCCACAGGCGCCGACTTCTTCAAATTCTTCCAGCTCTTCAACCAATACATGACGTCGTTCTATTGTCATACCCATATCTTCTGCAATCGTTCTTAAACTCATGTTGGTAATAGAAGGTAAGATGGTTTTTGAATCTGGTGTAATGTAAGTATTGCCTTTGATACCAAAAAAATTGGCCGGACCGGCTTCGTCGATGTATTTATTTTCCTTTGAATCAACAAACAAAACTGTTGAAAATCCCTCTTCCTTGGCACGATCGGCAGGTTTTAAACTGGATGCATAATTTCCACCCACTTTAATATGGCCTGTTCCATGAGGAGCAGTACGGTCATAATCACGAACAATTTGCACATTAACGGGTTTGAACCCTTCCTTAAAGTACGGGCCAACCGGACCGACAAAGATCATAAATAAATATTCATCAGCAGGCTTAACACCTACCTGGGGTCCGGAACCGATTGTTAAAGGCCGTAAATAAAGTGCAGCTCCCTGTCCTGGAGGAGGAATATATTTTTCATTTAATTTGATCACTTTGAGCATCATCTCCTTAAATAAATCTATTGGAGGCTGGGCCATCATGATTCCTTCACATGACCGTTGCATCCGCTTTGCATTTTCTTCCCAACGGAATACTCGGATTTTTCCATCTTTTCCACGAAATACTTTCATGCCCTCGAAACACTCTTGCCCATAGTGCAGACATGTTGCAGCGATATGAATGTTGATATATTCTGAATCTGAAACTTCTATTTCGCCCCATTTGCCATCTCTATAATAGCACCTGACATTGTAATCAGTTTTAAAATAACCAAAGGGTAATCCTCCCCAGTTAATATTTTCCATAGATTTTAAATATTTTAATTAACCTCCAAATTTAAACAAAGTTCAATCAATGAACATAATCCGGCTAATTTAAAAATAATATTTAAGTCCGGTCAATACTTAAACGAAAATATTCTAATGACAAAAGAAATGAAGGCTTATCAATTTTATAATTAACAAGTTAGCATTCTCGACCTGGAAAAATTTATAATTACTTTAAATAAGGTTTATTATTTCTTAATGAACTTCTTCACAGTATTTATTATATCGCTTTTTAGCTGAATGAAATATATTCCTGTTGGGAAATTATCCAGATTTAGCTGATGTGTATAATTATCTGAGCCAATATGAATGTATTCTTTAGAAAGCGTTACCATTGAACTATTCAATAAAAACATTTCTATTTCCTGATCTTTAAAGCCTTTTAATTCCAATACAATGTTCTGTGTAGCTGGATTCGGATAAATACTTACAATGGATGAGGTTGATCTGTGTTCAATTGATGTTTCGTTATAGACAGTGAATTCATAAATTGCAAAACGGCCAAATTCCGGTTCGAAGTTTTCGAGGGTATATCCGGCTGTATTTTTTAAACGGAAATAACCTGTACCCTGTGTTGAATTGTGCCACCAGTACAATCCATCATCTGCTGCGTCTTCAATACGTATCCGGTAGCAACCCGGCATGAGATTAAATTCATCAACATATAAAGTATTATCCTCAAGGTCATCTCTTTCAATTAATATGTTTCCTGAAGCGTCTTCCAGGGTGTAGTATGTTTGCCAACCCCTGTTGTTGGTCAGGCACTCTAATACCAGTGTCTGATCGTTTTCATATGCATCCGGAGATTCAAATTCAATGCGGTAGTGGTTGTTATTGGGATACTCGTCCTGCTGTCCGTTTGGATTGCTTATGTGTACGTTAAAATGATTGCCCGATCCAAACCAAAAAGTAAATATTGGTACCGGCAATTCTATTTCAGCGCTGTCAAGAAAATTAAGATTCCCATTCCATGAATAATTTTTTATTTCTCCATTATCAACGTAATACTCAATATCCAAACTTGTTATGGTGGTTGAACCTGTGTTTTGAATTGTTACCGCTGGAAACATACATGCCGGATTGAAACGCATAAAGGTTGCATCCAGGCTATTGGGTTTACCTACCCTGATGACTGCAGCATCCAAAGCGTGGTTGGCTGATCCGTAAGTTACCAATTGATTGGCAATCCTGTAATCTGCCTGACTGAGGCCTCCGATATTAATCAATCCATAATCGACAGTATGTGTCTGGCCAGGAGTAACTAGGTCAGTTATATCAAATTCAAAAAGAGTTGTTGGATCTCCCGGGCACCATCCTGCACGATCATATATCCATGTACCGCCTTGAGGATAAACAGGTATTGTGGAACATTCATTCCAGACTTTGTATTCAAATTCATTATCTCCCCCGTTTAGATTCATGTAATGATATTTCGGAATAAACTCTCCGCTTTGTCCGTGGCCGGTTATTGCGGACCTGATTTTAAAATAACTTGCATCAGGATTCATCAGTACTTCCCGTGGTTCAAACCTGGTATCATCCCAAATTTGATTATACCCGGTGCTATACCAGATGGAAGATGCAGGTGCGATGGGCCAAATGGGTTGAATTGAGAGAACGTTTCTTGCCGGAGAACCTTCAATGAATAAGAATCTGATATCGTATTCTTCACTCCAGCGGCCAACACCTTCAATGGACAGAAACTTTTCTCCTTTTAATACCGGTGTGAAATCGGTTACATCAAATTCCCACATAACACCTTCCTCACCTAAATCCAGTCCATTTCCATAAGGAGTAATAAAAGAGATCAATTCATACCTTGATGGCCATTTTTGATAATATTCTAAAGTTTCAATAATTATAGAATCATCAGGTGCCACATAAATTGAGTCAACCATCACATTGCTTTCATCAAACACACCCATATAACCGGCTTCCCAGTAATAATTGGTGTCGTTCACAAAAAGGTCATTATTTTCAACGTAATAATCGTACACAATGTTGAATGGTTTTTGAAGGGAATCGAGATAATTGGTTTCAATAATTGTTTGATTATAAACACCCTGCACAAGCTCGATATTGGGCCTCATTGTCTCCTGACTGAAATTCCGTGTTAATTGATGCCCCATAAAACCAACCCTTAATGGCTGGCCTGAAATCGTTCCATCATATCCATTTGAAGAATGATCAATAGCCACATCCCCGGATTCTTCATCTAATTTATAATACAACAACAGATCATCGTAATTTGGATGGGTATTATCCACATCCCTGTACATCCAGTCCTGAATAGTGGATTCATTCAGGTCGATATTCCAAATCCTGAAATCATTAATAAATCCTGCATATCTTCCTTCATTTTTATTTCCGGCAATTTTAAATTTTACAATACCATCCATTGACCTGGTTTTACCAGTACCGCTATGCCATAAAACACCATTTAAATATATTTTCATATCACCTGTAACCGCATTTTTAGTAAAGGCCCAATGGTTCCACTGGCCGGCAAAATCATTAAAGTTGGCCGCCTGATCAATCCTGTCGTATGAATTTGTTCCCGAATTCCCGGCATCCCAGTATATACGGCTGTTACTCCATGGAAGATGACTATTGATAACCCTGTTATTATTGGCATCGGCACCTTCAAAAATATATGAATTGAAAGGTTGTAAATCGGGATTGCCATATTGCCAGAAAGATACGGTTATAAAACTGTCGAGTGGTGCAAATGCTTCAACCGGGACTTCGATATAATCTCCCATGTTTACAGAAAGAAACAAATCTTCTGCTTTTGTATTTAATGTTAAAACATTAGAAGTAGCGTGCCCTGCAACAACATTAGTATTACCGGTATTTGGATTTGTGAAAGAGAATTCTATTAATATATTTGAACTGCCATCCCAGGTAAATGGGTTATAAAAATTGAAACTGTATTTATCTGGTGTGGAAAAAGAAGTGTTTAAGAAATATACTTCGGTAAATCCATCAATATCCGGTGTTTTAAAATCAAGCTCAGTTTTTGTGGTATGTTTGAATTTGATCTTTAAAAACTCCACATCACTGCCTGTTACATCCAGGTTTAACCTGATCCCTGTAATATCTCCACCGACCAGACCCGCACTTATTAATTCATCCTGTGTAACAAGTACCTGTGTTTTTCCGAGTTTAAATTCAGTATCGAGTGGGAAATCCAATTGCAATGTGCCAGATCCAATTACAGCTGAATCTTCCGAAATGATCTGGTTATAAATTACCTCTTGTTGCGTGTATAAAAAATAATTAAAAGTTGGATCGTAAACATAATAATAAGGATTTGCACTACTCCCAACAATTACATAGCTTGGATGCGTTGACCAGAGTGAATCGGTTAAGCTGCTGTCGGTTACTACAGTATTGCAGTGGTAATCCCATTCATAACAGCCCACATTCCCATTCCCAACAAGGGCATCATGACAACGCATGCGATATTGCATGATGATTTTTTCATAGGTGGTTCCCGGATCATCAGGAAATTGAAAGACACCTTGCCTGCTGGCTGAATCAAGGGTAAATGTTTGAACTACTATTGTATCTTGAGCTTGAATTGAATTTAAAATTAAAAATACAGCGATAATAAAGTAAAACTTTTTCATATTCATAAGATTAGATATGCAAAGTTATGGAAATAAAATTGACCATTTTTAATTTTGTATGAAGAAATAAATTTTATCAGGAAATTATACCTGAACCCAACAATTCATCCTCCTTGTACCAGGCGGCAAATTGCCCTGAAGCAATTCCTCTTTGCGGTTTGTTGAATAATATAAATAATCCTTCTGATGTATTATGGATTATCGCTTTTTGAAGTGCCTGCCGGTAGCGTATTCTTACAAGATAATGATCATTTTCTCCTGAACTTAGTTCTTGATCAGGCCTTATCCAATGAATATCTTTAATCGGAATAAACAATCCCTGCCTGAACAAGCCAGGATGATTCTTTCCCTGTCCGACATAAACAATGTTATTTTCGATGTCAGTTGAAATGATAAACAATGGTTCCCGGGTGCCACCAACATCAAGTCCTTTTCTTTGGCCAATGGTAAAAAAATGTGCTCCTCTATGCTGCCCAACAACCTTTCCCATTGAAGGCTGGTATTTTCTTTCAGTACACAAAGTATGAAGCTTCTCAAGTTCATTTTTCATTGAGCCAGATATTTCCACTTCATTTGGAACTGTATCTTGCGGAATTTCAATGATGTTACCCTTTTTGGTCTTCAATTTTTGCTGTAAAAAAGTAGGCAAGTCAACTTTTCCAACAAAACAAATTCCCTGAGAATCCTTTTTTTCAGCCGAGGCCATATCCAGCTTTTTGGCAATTTTCCTTACTTCAGGTTTTTTCAGCTTGCCTATGGGGAAAAGTGCATTTTTAAGCTGATCTTGTGAAAGCTGGCAAAGGAAATAACTCTGGTCTTTATTCTCATCACTGCCTGCCAGTAAACGGTAAACAGGCTTGCCATTAATTTTTATTTCTTTCTTCCGGCAGTAATGGCCTGTGGCAAAATAATCAGCGCCTATTTCCCTGGCTTTATCAATAAAAACATCGAATTTGATTTCGCGGTTACACAAAACATCAGGATTGGGCGTTCTCCCTTTTTCATATTCTGAGAACATATAATCCACTACCTTTCTCTTGTAATTCTCGCTTGAATCCACTACATGTAATTTTATCCCAAGTTTTTTTGTAACCAGTTTTGCAATGATTAAATCTTCCTCCCATGAACATTCACCAGAAAGGGTTACACTGCTATCTTTCCAATTGATCATAAATAAGGCTTCCACTTCATACCCCTGTTCCTGAAGCAAATATGCAGCAACGCTTGAATCAACACCACCTGACAACCCTATGATTACTTTTTTATTCACAAAAACCTCAAATCAATTTTTAATTGATTTTGCAAAATTAATTAAATTAGTTTCTGTCTGTTGGTATCCGTTATTTCTAACCTGCATTATTCATTCATTTTTATAATGTGCTTTATTTATGCAGGTTAACCCCGACTTAGTATTAGTTGTTTTTGATTAGGGAAGGATGTGTGCAGGCTCAAAGACATACTAATACTTAGTCG
>JAUVJI010000056.1 GCA_030596605.1 Bacteroidales bacterium | reverse complement strand
GTCATCAGCAATCTGGATATGATAGGTTTCAGCTCCCAGTACATCTGCCCAGTTAAAGGTTGTCGTCAGAGGAATGTCTATAGCACCATCCAATGGGGAAATCAAGGTTGGTGGTGCTTGTGGGGTAACTTCATCAATAAAGTTTTGTGCATAAATTTTTAAGCCTTCAGTTTTATCTTCAATAAATACTGCAACAGCTTGCCCGTTAATAGTTTCAGTTAAATGTATCCTTTTCTTATTTGCTGCATAAGTTGCCATAGGTTTAACTTCTTCCGGCCATGCAAAAGCTCCATTGTTGTCCAACAATAGCACGTCCAATGTAGTTGGGTTCACACCATTGTCAGCGTCTGTTTTTAACAAAAAGAAAGGCTGGTCATCTACCAGGTATAAATCACTTGCATGTACTTTATCATCACTGCTAATGGCATAAACCATTTTAGCGTTTTCTGTAAGTTGTCTTGCACCTGTTTCTTTATCAAATTTCTGAACATATTCACCATACTCACTTTGGTTAGGATCGGTATAATTGCATACTGACCATACGTATTGTGAGCCGGTGGAAAAAGCAATTCTTGTGTCCATCTCAAAATTGGTTTCATTTACATCAAAGTCCATCCCGTTGATTCCCCAGGGCAATGTCCCGTCAGGGTTTATCCTTTGTAAATACGAATCGAAGCGGTTTGAATGACTGCCTTTATAACCGAAATAAACAGTATCTGAATCTTGAGTTCCGCTATATTCAGTATTAAAAACAGTTGACGTATTTGACAATTGAACAGCTGAAGTCCATTGAGGTTCTCCTGCGGCATCAAATCTTTGTGCATAAACAGTAGAACTTATCCCATAATTGTAATTGTGAATAATCATGATAAAATCTCCATCAGATAACTCAAATAAATTGCTCGGTGACGTTTTCCCGGAACTTAATGTAACTATTTGAATACCTCCCCAAACAGCATTTCCGTCAGTATCGAATTTTTGCATATTAATTTCAGTACCGGCATTCCATGCAACTATAGCATCTCCGGATTGAAGCGGCAGAATTGTTACCATAGATCCAAGGTTAAGGGTAACTCCTTCATTTCCCCAAAGCTGTGTGCCGGCAGTATTGATTTTATATGCATGGCTTGAAAAATCACCAGTACCGGTAACTCCCACATACAAGTTATCCTGATCATCAATAGTTACAGACATTATTGCGGTCCAGGTACTCATGGGAAGATTATTGCCCAGTAATATTCCATCATCGCCAAATTGCCTGTTTCCCGAAGCATCTAATAGTTGTAACCTTAATTCGTAATTTGCGGGGGCAGCCACTGATTTCCAGAAAACAACATAAGTTTGCCCGTCAGATGTTCCGATGGCTTTCATATCACCACATTCTGATTCGACCACAAGTGTGTTTACATCGGTATCGGTTGTCCATTGTGCATTCATATTAATTGTAATAAAAAATGCAATTATTAAAGCTAAATTTCTCATGATTAAAATGTTTAATATTAATACAAAGTTTTATTATTAATCCTTTTTTTATTTAATTCATCTACAATCTTTTTTAAGGCTGCTTTTTTAACCTCAATATCTTTTAATAGCTGATCCAAATCTTTAACCTTTTTTACTTTTGATTTCATCTTTAACATATTGTTGCGGCAAAACTATAATGAAATAATTTAAACGAATAATTTTTCGCCCTATCCATATCACTCATTGAATAAATAAACACCCACCAAAAACACTCATTCACAATATAACATACTGGATAAGCGCTGCTTAGTGAATGACCACCGTCTAAGACGGTGGTTTTTTTTGATTATAATAAAAATGATAATAAATCGCTTTAGTATATTAATATGTTTGGTAGCATAAATATAAACGCTATTGTGTTTAAATCTTCTATATGCCAAAACAATCTAAATAAATAAAAGTAAAGGTTTTACCCGAAAACAAACGACAATAAACGGATATTTTGTGTTCTGGCTTTTATTCATTCTCCTGTTTTTGTTTGTGCTAAGATAGTAAAAATCCATCACCAAAGAAGGAGGCATTGAATTGCACCCATCAGGCAATGCACTAAAAAGATTATGAAATGGAAAAATGGAATGTTGGAACAATGAAAATGAGTATTCAAGTAGAAATTAGTCAATTATTCCATTATTCCATATAAAAAATGTAAAGTAAAAAAACACAACCACCATCAAAGAAAGTGGATTTCTAATTCAAATTGAAAAATATATTGGTTCATATTCCCGCTTACGTTTTTATTCGATGCTGTTCACAGGCTATATGAGTTAGTAGCACAACATTCTAAAGATGTGTTTCACAAAAATTATTAGTTTTGAGATAATATTAATTATTAAAACAAATCAACATGTCAACTCATCTAAATATAACATTTCGAACAATCCTGGCTGTAATTTTAGGTTTGATTGTGCTGATCTTCTCGGGCGTAATCTTTCAGACAATTTTGACACAATCAGACATGCCGGATGATTACCCTGGCTTAATAAAAACGCTTAATCACACATTGATGCTTGTTTTCTCAATTTTATTGATATTGGTAATCAATAAAGGGAAACTTAAAGGATATGGGTTTATTTGGAATTTCAGTTTCCCATTTGGAAAAGTTGTATTTATAAGCATTTTATTAGGGTTTATACCGTCGCTAATTATTAAGGTTGCTGGTCTTTCAGAATCAGGTTTCCCGGCATCGGATTTCTCAATACCCGAAATAATTATTTATATCTGGCTCTGGGCGAGTATCTGCGAAGAAGTCTTTATCCGCGGCCTGATCCAGGGGTACTTATTCCCGTTAAAGCATATCGGATTTAATTTTCTGAATCACTTCATTAGTCTCCCTGTTATGATCGGGGCTGCTTTTTTTGGCCTCATGCACTTCATGCTTCTAACACTTGGAATTTCCTTTTTTGCTGTATTGAATATTGTGATCTTCGGGATTATATTGGGAATAATAGCCGGCTATTACAGAGAGCAGGCAAACAGCCTTGTTCCTGCTATTATGGTCCATATGTGTTTTAATATCGGTGGAAGCCTCCTGGGGTTATTTGCATAACCCGGATATACCGGAAATTCCAATTTTTAAATTCCAAAGACCAAACCCCCTAAACTACTCCTTCTCAAACACCCCCAGCCACTCTCGTGCATGAACCATCATATTGGAAAAACTTTTAACGGGATGACGGAGAAATACTCCTGGTTTAGGCATGGCTTCAATCATCACCGGAAGAGCGCTGAACGATAATCCAAGCGCTGAATAGATCTTGTCAAATCCCTTGCTGAATAAATAATCACGGATGATGGGATTTCTCAATTCCACTCCAAATGACGAAAAGGCAATCACAACAAAAATAGCCCTGATATTCATTTCAAATCCTATAAGCAATCCTTCGATATCAAAAAAAGAGCCTTCTGAATTAAAACCATTCCAAAAAATTGCAGCCAAAAATGTCAAAATAAACAGCTGAATCCAGAATACCGGTTTCTTCAGTCTTCGTAATGAATTTTTATACCGGTATATACAAAAGGCAGAATAGGCCAACACAAAAACGGTTGAATAGATCAGGGGCGAAGCGTTTAAAACCAATAGCCCAATAGGTATTAATATCAGGTGCATAAAAAATAATGATAAGTTGAATTGCTGATTGGGGTTAATAGTCAAAATATCTTTCGAATGTTTTTGCCCGGATGAAAATCCATATTTCTCCGGATTCGCTATTTGTGATCTTCTACCAACTTTAATCCCAATAAATGCCGAAACTATTCCCAACACTGCATAAAACCCCAAGGCTATAAAAACCACTATCCACGGATCAGCATTTTCCAATCGAACCTGTTTTGTAAAAAAGTGAAAAATATTCACATATATCTTTACTATGTTAAGCCCATACAAAATCAGCAGACTCACGACTTTGTGGATCAATGCACTGGAAACGCTTAAAGCACCGGCTACAGAAAGGGAGATCAGGTTATTTCCAAAAAATCGAATAAAAATTTCAATAATTAAAGCTTCAGACATAATCCCTATCATAGGTCCAAGAATTATGGCACTTGGGGAAATTGATTTCATCAGGGCTGCAATTAGGCCAGCCCGCCAGATTAAACCTTTCTCCGGCCACATTTGATAGAATGCGATCATAAGAATAGTTGCATTGGCAGCCAAAATAGTCCCGGCAAAAGGCAATCGTAGATTATGAAAAAAACTCCCGATGATAATCTCTATTGATGCCCACAATCCTCCCAATACAGCTGCTTTCAGCCAGACCTGTTTTGGTTTTATGTGATTCGGAAAATTTGAGTTCATTAATGGTTTATTGAATAATTAACTTTTCGATTTTTTTCAAATCATCTGGAGAATTTATATTGGTAAACAAATGCTCATTGTAAAAAGGCAAAGTAGAATCTATTGGTAACCTTGTAATATGAAATTGCTTTATAACTTCCTGAATTTTAAACTTCCCTGAATGAATGTTCTTTAATAATCTATCAATAATGTTTTTATTATAAAAAGCGCAAAGTGGTTCAGGGAATCCTTTAAATTCAGGAACTACAACTTCGAAATCTTCTCTTTCAGATAAAATGTATTTTGTCAAATCCACTGATACCAAAGGCATATCACAAGAGAGGATTATGTTATCGGTAGTTTGGCTCGATTTTAAACAGGAATATATTCCGCCAATTGGGCCAATATTTTTTATTTCATCCCTTACCACCTGATATCCCAGATAATTATAGTCATTAGTGTTTGTGCCAATTATGATTTCATCGCAAATTTGGGTAATGACATCTACGGCATATTCAATAAGTGGTTTTCCAAACAAAAGGGAAGTTCCTTTCTCCTTGCCCATCCGGCGGCTTTTTCCACCTGATAATATTATGCCCGTTAATTCCAATCTAAAAAATACTTTATCTTTAAGCCACAAAATTAGAGAATGCATTTAAATGCTTAACATTTTACTTTCAAATAAATTTCATATACTTGTATTGGATTTCGGCTTTTTCCAATAAATGCCAGCGTCATGCAAAAAAAAACATCCTTATTTGGACGAATTGTTACCTATTTTAATTGGCAAACCCGGGAATTACAGCCTTGAGCACCGTTTTTTCATTGCTTCCTGCATCGTAGGGAGCCTTGCCGGTATTATGGCCACCATCATCAATCTTTCACTTCAACTACAACCAATCCTTATTATTATAACAGCAGGTATTTCATTTGTTTTCTTATATTTTTATTTCTACTCACTTCGAAAGAAAAAATATAAAGCCTTTATTATTCCTTATATATTTATTTCATTGCTCACCCTATCATATATTTGGTTTATTAATGCAGGCAGTGGAGGACCTGTATCTTACGTATTTGCAACTGCATTGGTGATTTATATCGTACTAACAAAAGGAGCCAACCAGGTCATTGCTGTGACCGTAGTCTTTATTACCATTACCCTGCTTTTTGTGTGGGAATACTTACATCCGGAAATAATTATTCAATATTCCGATGTCAAATCAAAATTCATTGATATTTATTTTACTGCGCTTTTTAGCCTTGGACTTATCGCATTTATTGTCTCATATATTATGAGGATTTATCATGATGAAAGGGAAATGGTAATAAAACAACGCGATCAAATAATAAAACAAAATGAAGAAATCAAGACTGCAGAAAAACAATTAATTCATCACAAAGAAAACCTGGAAGAAACAGTTAAACAGAGGACAAAAGAGCTTGAAGAAATAAATGTCCAACTTCAAAAAGCCAAAGAAAAAGCAGAAGAATCTGACAAACTTAAAACTGCATTTTTATCAAACATGTCTCATGAAATCAGGACACCAATGAATGCCATCATTGGATTTGCAGAACTAATAAAACAGCCCAACACACCAAAAGAAACCCTGGACAACTACATTGATATTATTACAAGCAAGGGAAATCTCCTGATGAATATTATCAATGATATTATTGATATTTCGAAGGTTGAGGCTGATAAAATTGAAATAACCAAAGGCGCTTGTAAGATCAACGAAATGTTAGATGAGCTTTTTTTAACCTTTCACAAAACAAAAACTATAGCAGGGAAATCGGAAGTTGATTTGCGCATAGTTAAACCTGAAAAGGAAAAAGAGGTAGTAGTTTTTACCGACCCTTTCAGGCTTAAGCAGATTATTTCCAATTTAATTGATAATGCATTAAAATTTACCCACAAGGGATATGTTGAAATTGGCTACTCGATATTAAAAGAAAAAAAGTCTCAAATTTTACATTAAGGACACCGGTATCGGAATTCCAGCTGATAAATTGAACATCATTTTTAACAGGTTCCGTCAAATTGAAGATTCGCATACAAGGGAATTTGGAGGAACGGGTTTAGGATTAAGTATTTCGAAAAAACTGGTAGAATTGCTTGAGGGAGATATCAGGGTGGAATCAGAAATTGATAAGGGCAGTACTTTTTCTTTTTTTATCCCTTTTACTGAAGTTAAAATCACCGAAGAACCCTCTGAAATAAAAACAACTCAGCAAAAGGAATATAACTGGAAAAACAAAACAATTTTTATTGCAGAGGACAATCTTTCCAGTTTCTATTTACTGAAAAATTACCTCGAAAAAACAAAGGCCAAAATTATTCATACCAAAAGCGGAAAAGAGGCTGTGGAAATTTGTACTACCAATAAAAATATTGATCTTGTCCTGATGGATATTCAACTACCCGAAATGAACGGATATGATGCCACCCGCCTTATAAAAGAATATCGTAAAGACCTCCCAATTATAGCTCAAACGGCTTATGCAATGGCAGAAGATGCAGTTAAATCGTACAGTGCCGGCTGCGATGATTATCTGGCCAAACCTGTAAGTAAGGATAAATTACTTTTGGTTATGAGTAAGTACCTCGACTAAGGCATTTATAAGAATTACAGTATTTTTACACTTCTATTAACATTAAACTTTTTCTTATGAACCGGAATATATTGCTTTCACTTATCTTTTTAATATTTACAAATTCACTTATCTTCTCACAGGATTCAACAACCACTAATACAAATATAGTTGATTCGGTAGCAGGAAATATTGCTTATGTTATTTTTGAAGATGACACGCTTTTTATACTTTCTGAAAACCTGGGGCCATTTTCTCCACAAGAACGAGCAAATGCAATTACCGAAAGGTTAGATGATCTTGCTGAAGACCTAATTATTGTGGAAGATTCATTTAATATTATTGAAACAGAAGAATCTTTCCTTATTAATTACAAAGATGCTGTGATAATGAGTGTTACGGATAAGGACGCAAAAAGCGAAGGTCATTCAAAAAAATATCTTGCTGAAAATTATAAAGAAATAATAAGTACATCGTTTATTGATCACGTTCAGATTAAATCCACTCAGAGCTGGTTAGTTCGAATTGGTTTAACACTGCTGACCCTTGCCGGATTAATTGTAATATTTTTTCTATTGGGCAGACTCTTTAAATGGATTAATCGCAAATTAACTGAATACGATAAAAAAATAAAGAGAAAAAGGAAAAGCGTATTAAGGTTCATCGTGCCAAAGAGTTCTCAAAATATCTTCATCTTACTTTCAAATATTGTTAAGTATATTTTGATCTTATTTATTCTAATCCTTTATCTTCCTTTGATGTTCAGCTTTCTTCCCTGGACAAAAGGGATTGTCCAGGATTTTTACGGATACATAACAGAACCTGTAAAATATATTCTAAATGGACTTTTGGATTTTCTTCCGGATCTCTTTTTTATCATCATTATTTTTTTTGTAGCCAAATATGTAGTCCGGATTTTAACTAATATCGAACAGGAATATGAAAATGATAATATTACGATAAAAGGATTTCATAAGGACTGGGCAAAACCAACATTAAATATTATTAAGGTTATCATTTATGCTTTTGCTCTTATTTTTATGTTCCCTTATCTACCCGGTTCCGATTCGCCCGCTTTTAAGGGTGTATCCATATTTCTCGGGGTATTGTTTTCACTGGGATCCACTTCGGCCATAGCCAACCTTGTGGCCGGAATTGTAATTACTTATATGCGACCTTTTACGATTGGCGACAGGGTTAAGATAGGAGAAACTATGGGTGATGTAATTGAAAAAACAACCCTGGTTACAAAAATTAGAACTTTGAAAAATGAAGAAGTGACAATTCCAAATGCTACTATTATAAATGCACATTTATGGAATTATAGTAAAACCACCAAAGATCTGGGATTAATTCTGCATACATCAGTTACTATTGGTTACGATGTTCCATGGGATACCGTAAACAAACTATTAATTAAAGCTGCCCTTAATACTACATTAACCCAAAAGGATCCCAAACCTTTCGTCCTGCAAAAGAGCCTTGATGACTTTTATGTAAATTATGAAATAAATGCTTACACCAAACAAGCAAAGAAAATGGCTTTGATATATTCTGAGCTTCATAAAAATATCCTTGAAGAATTTAACGCTGCCGGAATTGAAATCCTGTCGCCCCACTACAATGCTATCAGGGATGGAAATGACATAACCATACCAGGACATACAACAGAGGATAATCGTAATCCTGTGGAAAAAGTAATTGATAAGGTAAGCGGAAAAGGAACAGAAAAAGCTTAAATATTATAAAGATTTCAGGATATAACCGGTTACATTTTCTGCGCAAATTTCCTCAACATTATAGATCTTTAATGGTGTAATTTTAAAATGATCGGTCACTTCATTTAATAAACTCTTGCGCACTACCCATATCATAGTCAATTCTGGTAATTCCCTTAAGATGGACTCAATAGCTTTTGCCCAGCCTTTATCTTTTAATTCAAACGGTCCGATTTCATCTATCACAACAATGTCAGCATTCTTCAGGTAATTCGAATCAAGCGCTGCTTCTCCGAATTTTTGCCCATCGGGATTAATGTAAAAATGCCTTAATTTTTCCCAGCCATCTTTTGGTTCACGCTGACAATACAGTAACCTGTTTTTTGATTTTAAATCGATCAGTTCAAAATGATCGCGTTCATAATTTTTCCAAAATCCCTCAGCTAAAATACCGGCAATTTGTACGTCGTTATTTGCCAGTCCGAAAATAATTTCCTGCAAGAAGGTTGTTTTCCCACTGCCTTGTTCACCTGTTATTATTATGATCTTGTACTGCATGTTTTATTGCCTAAAAAACAAACACGAATCCCCATAACTCAGAAACCGAAAATCATTGTTCATAGCATAATTGTAAGCATCTTTCCACCCATCGCCAATGAAAGCAGAAACCAAAAGCAATAAAGTGCTCTTTGGCATATGAAAATTGGTGATCATTATATCAGGAATTCGGAATTGATAACCCGGAACGATCATAAGCTGTGTTTGTCCCTGGATTTCACTTATTTTCTTTTGTTCCATTAATTGGAGGATTCTTTCAAAAGAATCTTTAACAGAAAATCCTATATTATACTTTGGATCATAGGGATCCCATTGCCGGATATCAATGTATTCCTGGTTATTTCCATCCACAATTAACTTTACTCCATACCAGTAAATGCTTTCAAGGGTTCTGGTTGTGGTTGTTCCAACAACAATTATTTTTTCACCTAGCTTATTTAACACCTGCCGGATAACATTCCTGTTTACAACAATTTTCTCAGTATGCATTTCATGACCACTGATTTCATCTGTACTTACCGGTTTAAATGTTCCTGCGCCAATATGTAGGGTTACCACTTCTATTGTTATTTGTTTTCTTTTAAGGGATTGAATAATATCTTTCGTAAAGTGCAGTCCGGCAGTGGGTGCTGCCACCGAACCTTCTGCATTGGCATAAACTGTCTGGTATCGAATTTTATCAGAATCTTCCAATCTTCTTTTCATGTAGGGCGGTAAAGGAATTATTCCTGTTTCGGATAAAATTTCTGAAAAGGTTAAATTCTGTGGTTTCCAATTAAACTCAATCAACGAATGATCATGAAGCTGCTCAACCCGATTGGCTGTTAATTGAACAACTTCTCCCTGATAAATAAATTCTTTGACAAGGTTACCTGATTTCCATTTTTTTGAATTCCCGACCAGGCATTTCCAAACCACTTGCTCTTTTTGCTGAAACGCTAATTGGGTTTCCCGTGTGGGAGAAACAGGTTCAAGGCAAAAAATCTCAATGGCTGCCCCTGATTCTTTTGTAAAATTTAACCGGGCCTGGATAACTTTTGTTTCATTATAAATCAAAAGACCGGAATGAGGTAGATAATCAACAATGTTTTTAAAAATGTCTTCTGAAATTTGATGGTTTTTATAAATGAGAAGTTTTGATTTATCCCTTTTTGAAAGTGGAAATTGGGCAATTCTTTCCTGTGGGAGGTTATATTCAAATTCAGATATTTTTATCGCTGGAATAAAACTCATACCCAAAGAAAAATAAAATAATGTTTACTTGTCAATTAATTTTTCTAATATTTATTTGTTCATCGTAAAACATTTGTCTTTTTAAAATGATTTGTGTAAATTTGAAACAGAATTTTAATTACCACAACGTTATGAAAACTGTCTTAGCTAATTTCGCTCTTTTATTTGGAATTATTGGATTTGGAGGTTATTTATTTTTGATCATTGCAAGCGCTTTGGGTTGTTGTGCGGGATTTACCTCATTCATATATCATAAAATTGTAATGGGGGTTCTTGCATTAGCTGTTGTTATCTTTTTAATCTGTATGTATAATAATTGCTGCAGATCGCGAAATAAAGAAAACCAGTCAGAAAACAAATAATATATACTTACTTTTGGGGTAATATATCTTTATCCTATATGGAAATTAAAAAACACATTCCAAATATATTAACCCTTTTTAATCTGCTATCCGGCTGTATTGCTATCATATTTTCATTTGAAGATATTATACTTACTTCATATTTTGTTGGGATTGCCGTCATTTTTGATTTCCTTGACGGCTTTACAGCGAGGCTTTTAAATGCAAAAAGTAATATCGGGAAAGATCTGGATTCACTGGCAGATGTTGTTTCTTTTGGTGTGGTACCTGGAATCATCCTTTACAGGCTAATTGAATTATCTGTAATGAATGATAATTATGAAGGATATCTTCTCACTTTTATTCCATTTATTGCTTTCCTTGTACCATTGTTTTCCGCTTTACGACTGGCAAAATTCAACAATGATGAAAGACAAACCGAGATATTCATTGGATTACCAACACCTGCCAACGCAATACTCATTGCTTCATTTCCTTTAATACTCATCCAGAACTCTACACTGGCTGGAATAAATCTGGAGAGCTATCACTTTTTATTTCAAAATATTTTCTTCCTGGTTTTTATAACCCTATTCCTTTCATATTTATTAATAGCTGAATTACCCTTGTTATCTCTAAAATTTAAAACATTCAACTGGAAAGATAATATTATCAAATACATTTTTCTTGGAATTTCATTAATAGCTCTAATACTATTTTACTATTCAGCAATTCCAATAATTATAATTTTATACATCCTGATTTCTCTTTTTTCTCGTAAATCGTACTTCGAACATCGTAAATCGTAAATCTAAATTCCTTTCTCCTATCTTTGCAACTTATGCCAGAAGAGATTTCAAATAAAAAAAAGAACAAACCGCGCGAAGAAAAAGAGATGTCGTTCTGGGAGCATCTCGAGGAATTGAGAATACATCTTTTTCGTTCTCTTGCAGCTATTTTGGTTTTTGCCATCATTGCCTTCATCAGCAAAAAATTTATATTCGATTATGTTATTCTTGCACCAAAGAATTCGGAATTTATAACCAATCGCTTGTTATGTAAGTTAAGCGATCTTCTTTCAATTGATGCATTGTGTATCGGAAGATTAAATTTAAGTATACAGAATATCAATCTGTCGGGGCAATTTATGATGCATATGTATGTTTCGATTGTTGCCGGAGTGATTGTAGCTGCTCCATATGTGATCTGGGAAATGTGGCGCTTTATTATGCCTGCACTGCACTCGAAAGAAAAAAAACATTCCAGAGGCGCTGTGATTGCCAGTTCCTTGCTGTTTCTAACCGGCGTATTATTTGCTTATTTTCTGATTGTCCCTTTAACTATAAATTTTCTGGGCACTTATCAGGTAAGTCCTGATGTGCCCAATCAGATTCAACTGAATTCTTATATCAGCACCGTCATATCAGTTATGATAGCTGTTGGCATTGTATTCGAATTACCCATACTCGTATATTTCCTTACAAAAGTTGGCCTTATTACCCCGACTTTTATGAGAGAAAACAGAAAGGTCATGTTGGTAATTGTACTTGTGCTTTCCGCTATCATTACCCCACCCGATATTTTCAGCCAGGTATTGGTTTGTATCCCGTTGATTGGATTATATGAGTTGAGTATAAATATCTCGGCAAGGGTTCATAAAAAAAGGGAAGCTGAACTGGCAGGGTAATAACATATTCGTCAGACCACTTCGCGCAAGCCAAACACACAGGATAGTGGTCAGACGAATTTAATATACTGAAAACTCACAATCCTTTTCTAAAAACTTACTGAAAACAGCACACAGTTCATCAGGTTTTTCAGCGTGTACCCAATGCGAAGCTTTATCAATTGTTTGTAATTGCGCCTCCGGAAATATTTTCTTTATCAAATCATAATCTTCAGGGAGTATATAATCAGAAGCGCCTCCCCTGATAAAAAGAGCCGGTTTGTCGAAAGTATAAGGCGAATCAATTCCTTCAAAAACATTTTCAAAATTATCATAAATTGATTGGATGTTCAATCGCCATCCCAATCTGTTTTTCCCAATCCTGTAAAGATTTTTAAGTACAAACCGGGTGATCCTTGGAGATTTTACCTTTTTCCTTATGATATCTTCGATCTCTTCTCTTGAATCTACAGTATTAAAATCAATAGAAAGCATGGCTGTCATGATATCCATATGTTGTTTTCGTGCCGGATAACTTCTCACGCTCATATCAACAACAATAAGTTTATCTACTCGCTGAGGATATTCAAGAGCAAAATTCATGGCAACCTTCCCTCCCATTGAATGCCCGATCAGTATCGGATTTATCAATTGGTGGTCTTCAATAAATTCAAACAGATCGTCAACCAAAACATAGTAATTAAATGTATCACTGTGCGGTGACTGGCCATGATTTCTCTGATCAAGAATATATACATCAAATTTTTCAGCAAGTCGTCGTCCAATGGAAACCCAGTTATCAGAAATCCCAAAAATTCCGTGAAGAATTATTAAGGGCTGCCCTTCTCCATATTGCCTGTAAAATAATTTCATGAATCAGATCTTTCTTTTCTTAATTCCAAATACGATGGTAATTAAAATAAATATAGCACTTATAAATGCGGAAATGCGGCCAAAATAATCTCCAAACCTGGCGTAAAATGTCAGTTCAGAATTTAAATTCATATCCTGAACAATAACATCCCGTTCCCAATAATTGGTTGCCTGAAAAATATCTCCTCTCTGATTTACGAAACAAGAAATTCCTGTATTGGCCGACCGTGCAATACTTCTGCGGGTTTCAATAGCCCTAAGTGAAGCAAAGGTAATATGCTGTTTATGTCCGGGTGTATTTCCCCACCAGCCATCATTGGTAATTATAAACAGGACATTGGCTCCATTTATAACATAATCCCTGCAAAATCCACCAAAGATAGATTCGTAGCAGATGATCGGGCCAACATGAAGTGAATCATTAACAGTAAAAGGTTGAGGGTCAGGATCAATTCCAAGAGTCCCGGTTGTTCCTCCAAGGTCAATGGTAAGATTCTCTATAAAACCTAAAAAGCCCCACGACGGCATATATTCTACACCCGGTGTTAATCTGGATTTATGATGAATCTGTAAGTCCCCAGTTGTATCTATATAAAATGCTGTATTATAGGCGTCGTAATAAAATTTGTGGATTTTATGATAACGAACAGATGATGGCAGGTTGGTACTATCATTATAACGTCTGTATGAAGATGCCCCAATAATTATTTTTAGATTTGGATATTTGTGTACATAGGCATTCAGTTTTTTCAGACTTGGTGACCACCCAAGGTTTCCTTCCCAGATGTTTTCCTGGATTGCGGATTCAGGAGCAACAATAAACATGGTATTTTTTTCCATAACTGATTCCGCAAGATCAAGGTTAATATCTATTACCTCAGACGGAGGAATGGAATATTGCTCTGAGTATGGATCAAGATTGGGTTGGGTTACGATTACATTAACAGGATTTTCTTTCTCTTCATAGGAATAATACATCAGAAAAGAAACAAACATAGGAATAATGATAAGCCCCAAAGCCAAACCTCCATTCCAATAAATACTTCGTTTATTTTTCATCTCTGACCATAGAGGCTTGAAGGCTTTGAAAATCAAAATATTTATAGCAATAATCCAGAATGTACCACCCAGTGTGCCAGTGTATTCGTACCATTGCACCCATTTTGGGAAAACTGAAAATCCGTTACCCAGATTCAACCAGGTCCAGGTAAGCTTCCAGCTAAGGTGGATATATTCGAAGGTGATCCATAAAAATGGCAGGATGAAATATCCCTGGTTTGCCTGATAAATATTTCTCCTGGCAAGATGATAAACATGCATAACGATGCTCATAAACATCGCATTTAAACTCCAGGCCATTATAGCTACCGGTGTTGAATTCCAGATCCACCATGTTGTTAGGATATTCCAGATAAAAAATGCCGGATAGGTATAGAAAAACACTGCGAATCGGCTAAAGTTGTTTTTGTTTTTCAGGATGTAGTCTTCGATGATCAGCAATGGAACAAAAGCTGTAAACAGAAAGGCAGGGTAACCATTAACAGGCCATCCAATCGTAAATAACAAACCGGAAAGTCCTGACAATAATAATAGGTGACGCTTTTTCATAATGTAAATTTACGCAGGATGGGCAAAGATATTGAAAAGTGGCCTATTGTTAAATTAAATTCTTCAACTTGTCACAATGGTTTTACTTATGTGGTTCTTATTTGTCTTATGTGGTTTATGTGGTTTACTTTTTTTGATACATAGCAGGTTTTCAGTCAATATTATATAGAAAATCATTATAAGGGTATCGTACAGTATGAATTTTCTTTACCTCTCCGTACAGCACTTTTTTAAACTCTTCAATATTTTGCTTTTTTACTGCAGAAATAAATAGGGTAGGAACATCAAATTTTGCCATCCATGTCTTTTTCAGTTCCTCCAGGCTCAAATTTTCCTTTGTCGCCGGTGTAAGATCGTCCGGTTCCTTTTCAATAAATTTATAGGCATCAATTTTATTGAACAACAAGATGGTGGACTTGTTATTCGCATCTATTTCAGCAAGCGTTTCCTGTACAACGCTTATCTGGTCTTCAAATTCAGGGTGGGAAATATCAACGATATGGATCAGTATATCCGATTCCCTGACTTCATCAAGGGTTGATTTAAAAGATTCAACAAGATCGTGGGGCAGTTTCCTGATAAAACCAACCGTATCGGAAATGAGGAATGGAAGGTTACCAATTACGATCTTCCTGACGGTTGTATCCAGTGTGGCAAATAATTTATTCTCAGCAAAAACATTGGATTTACTTAACATATTCATGACCGTTGACTTCCCAACATTGGTATATCCAACCAGAGCAACCTGCACCATCTTACCACGGTTTTTTCTTTGGGTGCTTTTTTGTTTGTCAATTTTTGCGAGTTTCTTTTTCAATAAGGATATTCTATCACGGATGATCCGGCGGTCAGTTTCAATCTCAGTTTCACCGGGACCTCTTAATCCAATTCCTCCACGTTGCCTTTCAAGGTGGGTCCACATCCGTGTTAGCCGTGGTAGCAAATACTGATACTGGGCAAGTTCAACCTGTGTTTTGGCATGTGCTGTTCTAGCCCTGGTAGCAAAAATATCAAGAATCAGGTTGTTTCGGTCTAAAACTCTGCACTTTAGAATTTTTTCAATATTTCTGAATTGTGAAGGACTTAGTTCATCATCAAAAATAGCGAGATCAATATTATTCTCTTTAACATAATACCTGATATCTTCAAGCTTTCCCTTACCGACATAAGTCCTTGAATCAGGTAAATTCAACTTTTGTGTGAACCGTTTGCTACTAATTGCGCCTGCGGTATCAATTAGGAATGCCAATTCATCAAGATGTTCACGAATCAAATCTTCGGATTCATTTCTTGAAATAACACCAATTAAAATTGCGTTTTCCTTTTTTATTGCAGTGTCAATGTATTTTGGCAAATCAGCAGTAAATAATTGGTTTAGAGATTAGTTGAACAAAGGGAAATTACAGTTAAATGATTCATCCATTAAATCTAAATCGTAAAAATTCAAAAAAATGAATGATATTTTATTTATAACACACCCCTTACCCCTCTCAAGAGGGGAGTTTTTGGTATTCATTTTTATGAATTTATCAAATATCATTAGTATAATGAAAGACACTAATTAACGTTAAGGCCTGAAACCTATTATTTCCCTGATTTCCCTTACTGTTTTAGCTCCGCTTTCATGAGCTTTTTCTTTACCCATATCCATTACTTTACGAATGTAATCGTCATCGGCTGACAATTCTTTGATCTTTTCCCTGATGGGTTCCGTATAGTTGATAATATCTTCAGCTAATTGTTTCTTCATGTCACCATAACGAATTTCACAATTGTTATATTTTTCATCAAAATATTCAACTGTATCAGGGCTTGAAACTGCACGCATCAAAGAAAATAAGTTTTCAATTGGATCAGGTTTGGGAGAATTTTTTTCAGTTGGGCCGGCATCTGTTACGGCTCGCATTACTTTCTTTTGAATCATTTTAGGCTCATCTGCAAGGAAAATCGCACTGTTTTCATCATCAGATTTGCTCATTTTTCCACCGCCATCAAGTCCGGGAATTTTAATTAACTCCTGTCCAAAATTATAGGCAACAGGCTCGGGGAAATAATCAACTTTATACAAGCGGTTAAATCTACGGGCAAAAGTCCGGGTCATTTCAAGATGCTGTTCCTGGTCTTTTCCAACCGGAACCTTATGCGATCTGTGAATAAGGATGTCGGCTGCCATAAGAGTTGGATATGTCAGAAGGCCGGCATTAATGTTTTCAGGTTGCTGTCTCGCTTTATCCTTAAAAGTAGTTACCCTCTCCAACTCCCCTTTGTATGCATTCATGTTTAGAAACAAATACAATTCAGCTGTTTCGGGCAAATCACTCTGAACGTAAATGGTAGCAACTTCAGGATCAATTCCAGCAGCGAGATATTCAACCAGCGCCTGCTTAACATTTCCCTGCAAATCTTTAGGTGTGGGATGGGTAGTTAAAGAGTGATAATCAGCAATGAAAAAATAACAAATATTCTCATGCTGCATTTTTTTAAAATTACGTAATGCCCCAAAATAATTTCCGAGATGCAGGTTCCCCGTTGGCCTTATTCCGCTTAATACAATATCCATTAATCAGTTAATTTTCAGTTTGCAAATATCACAATTAAATTATTAAGCAAATCCGGATTAAATTTTAATTTCATCATTGTTTTTATTAAAAAAATGATATTCCAAAAAGTGATAGGAGGTATTTTGTTTGATTCTTATCCGCCGGTTAAATTTAAAATACCATTTTAAACGTTGAGAAAACATTCCCTTTGTCAGAAATGCATATAAAAACGGATGAAGGACCAATGTCAGAGTTTTTTCGTTTTGCTCCTGAATCAGGTATCTAATGTTATTTTCCAATTCATCAACAAATAAAATAGTAGGCTTAATTTCACCTGAACCATCACATACCGGACATTTCTCTACAATTTCAACATCCATTTCAGGACGGACGCGCTGACGTGTTATCTGCACCAGCCCGAACTTGCTTGGAGGTAAGATGGTATGCTTTGCCCTGTCTTTCGCCATTTCTTCTTTCATCTTTTGAAATAATGTGCGGCGATTGGCAGCAATCCTCATATCGATAAAATCAATAACGATAATTCCCCCCATATCCCTTAACCTGAGTTGTCGGGCCAATTCGATTGCAGCTTCTACATTAACAGCAAGGGCGTTTTCTTCCTGGCTATTCTCTTTATTGACCCTGTGACCACTGTTTATATCGATGACATGAAGAGCCTCGGTATGTTCAATAATGAGATAAATACCACTCCTGATGGTGACAATCTTTCCAAATGAATTTTTAATTTGTTTGTCTATACCAAAATTTTCAAAGATTGGCGCTTTGCTCTTATAGAGTTTTACAATATTCGCTTTTTCAGGAGCTATTGACCGAATGTAGTCCTTGGTTTCTTCATACAAAGTATGATCATCACAAACAATACTGTTGAAGGATTCACTTAATAAATCACGCAGAATAACGGAAGTCCTGTCTAACTCACTTAGTATTTTACTGGGTGGTTTGGCCTTGTCCAGCCGCTTCATCAAATTCTCCCATTTTTGAACAAGACTTTTTAAGTCATTATCGAGATCCGCTACCTTTTTGTGCTCCGCAACAGTACGTATAATAACTCCAAAATTGGCAGGTTTAATGCTCTGGATCAATCTTTTAAGGCGATTTCTTTCGTCAACGCTTTTAATGCGCTGCGATAGTGATATGCGACTGGAAAAAGGAACGAGCACCAGGTATCTTCCCGCAAGTGATAATTCGGATGAAACTCTTGGCCCTTTAGTAGAAATAGGCTCTTTGGCTATTTGCACAAGGATTTGCTGACCGGCATTAAGAACATTGGTAATTTTACCGGTCTTCTCAATATCTTTCTCCAGCCTGAAATTAGCAAGGGACAAAGATTTATACCTTCCCTGAACTACCAACCTTGTTAACTTATTGAGAGATTGAACCTGTGGACCAAGGTCGAGGTAGTGCAAAAATGCATCTCTTTCATATCCAACGTCTACAAAAGCAGCATTTAATCCAGGCATTATTTTTCTAACTTTTCCCAGATAAATATCACCGACGGCAAAACCTGCATTGCTCTTCTCCTTATGCAGTTCAACCAAGGTCTTATCTTCCAGCAGAGCAATATCAACTTCTGAAGGGCTCGAATTAATAATTAATTCTTTATTCACATTATAAATTCTTTAAAATAAAACAACATCATTGAACTTACCAATGACGTTTACTGGAGAGAGAGCTAAAATTAAAATTGACGGTGATAAAAATTTTAGAACATAACACTTTAAAAAGTGCTATGTTCTAAAATTAATGTTTACAAAAATACTTATTTCTTCTTGTGTCTGTTCTTCCTTAAGCGTTTTTTACGCTTATGGGTTGCCATCTTGTGTCTTTTTCTTTTTTTCCCGCTAGGCATAATCCATCCTTAAATTAAACAATTATTTTACGTTTTTTTTCACCTCGCTAACAAATGATTTAGCCGGTTTAAATGCTGGAATATTGTGAGCAGGGATAATAATGGTGGTGTTTTTTGAAATATTTCTACCGGTCTTTTCAGCTCTCTTCTTAATAACAAAGCTTCCAAAGCCTCGCAGGTAAACGTTATCTCCTTTGATCATTGAATTCTTAACTGCATCCATAAATGCTTCAACTGTATGTTGAACAGTGACTTTTTCGATTCCTGTTTTGCTAGCAATGTCTGCTACGATTTCTGCTTTAGTCATGATTTATATTTTTAATGTATTGATAATTAATTTCTTTATCAGGGCTGCAAATATATAAATTTTTTTAAATGCAATAAATAATATGTCTTTTTTTAACTTACTGTTATTAAATTTGTTTCCTGTGAAATTTTCTCAAAAAATCATAAAATGGTACGAGACAAATAAACGTCATTTGCCCTGGAGGGAAACAAATGACCCGTATAAAATTTGGATCTCAGAAATTATACTTCAGCAAACAAGAATTGAGCAGGGTTTAGATTATTACCTGAAGTTCATCAAACACTACCCCAATATTAAATCATTAGCTGCTGCAAGCGAAACAGAAGTCTTAAAACTCTGGCAGGGATTGGGATATTACACCAGGGCCAGAAACCTGCATCTTACAGCAAAATATATCACCGAAAAATGTGAGGGCCGATTTCCAAGAAATTACAACGAAATAATTGGGCTTAAAGGTATCGGTGAATATACAGCTGCAGCAATTTCATCCATTGCTTTTGACCAATCTTATCCGGTAGTGGATGGTAATGTTTTGCGTTTTTTTTCCAGGTATTTCGGAATTAAAACAGATATTAAATCACATGAAACAAAAAAAGTAATCCAAAAACAAGCAGAATCATTAATCGATAGAAAACAGCCCGGGACCTTCAACCAGGCCATAATGGAGTTTGGAGCATTACAATGTATTCCTGTAAATCCAAAGTGTCAAGAATGTATATTCAAGAAAGATTGTTATGCATTTACAAACAAAATGGTTGATAAATTACCGTTAAGTATCAATAAAATCAAACAGCGGAAAAGACACTTTAATTACCTGATATTTTTGAGGGAACTTAAAAAGGGGAAAGTTACATACCTGAAGCAAAGAACTGAAAATGATATCTGGAAAAACCTTTATGATTTTCCATTGATAGAAAGTAAAGCCAAAGTTACACTGTCCGAGACCATGAAAACAATTGAAAAACAATTTGATATTTCATTAAATCACACTTCTGTAACCAGATCAAAGGAATATAAACACATATTGACACATCAAATAATCCATACACGGTTTTTCATCATTGATTTGCCGAAGGAGCAGAAAGTTATTAGTATGAATTCAGATATAAAAAATGAATGGGTTGAAGTAAATGCAGATACCATTTCAAAATTCCCTATTCCTCGCTTAATTGACAGATACCTAAAAGAAAATAATATTTTCGAAGGCTAAGATTTGGTTTATTAGTACTTTTGCAAAACAAAATAATAACAAAATTATGGCAGGAATAAACAGAGTAATTTTAATCGGAAATCTCGGGAAAGATCCTGATATTATGACTTTTGACAATGGGGTAAAGAAAGCAAGTTTTTCACTTGCAACTACTGAAAGCTATAAAAACAAGGAAGGAAACAGGGTTGATCAAACCGAGTGGCATAACATTGTTCTTTGGCGTGGATTGGCAGATATTGCCGAAAGATTCCTCAACAAAGGAAGTCAGATATACCTGGAAGGAAAAATAAGAACACGTTCTTATGAGGTAGATGGAATAAAAAAATACATCACTGAAATTTACGTTGATAATTTGACCATGTTAGGAGGCCGACGTGATTCAAGTGAAGTTCCAGCTGAAATTCAAGCCCAGGAACCGAAGCCGGCAAAAAATGAAGAGGCTGACATTGAAACACCTACTGACGATCTTCCGTTTTAATCTAACTTCTTAGCAGTTGGAACCGCTTAGAAGTTTTTGACTAATTTTGCATCAGGATAATTCATTGTATAACTAAACTTATCAATTTTGGAAGAACCCGGCAGCGATCCTTATTTGTGTCTGGTTAGTATTTTACTTAACTCCTTCACGGAAAATTTATCCATGGGTATCATAATCAGTTTTATTGTCATGGTTGTTTTGTTGTTTCTATCTGCCATGATATCAGGTTCCGAGGTAGCTTTCTTTTCTTTAGATCCTCCGCAAATAAAAGATATCCGATCAAAAAAATCTAAAATTAACAAACTTATACTGGCACATCTTGATATACCAAAACGACTGCTCGCAACCATTTTAATTACAAATAACTTTGTTAATGTTGCGTTTGTAATTTTAGGCGCTTTTATATCCGGTCAGCTTTTCAATTTTACTGATTTTCCTATTCTTGGATTTATTATAGAAGTTATCGTTATTACAATTATTTTGGTACTTTTTGGTGAAATTGTTCCGAAAATATATGCCAATCATAAACCGGTAGTTTTTGCTTCTTTTATGGCAAGGCCGCTCAATATTTTAATTAAGATCTTTTACCCGTTGAGTTCTATGCTGGTCAAAACCACAAGTATTATTGATAAGAAATTAACAAGTACTAACCGCGATATTTCGATGAGTGAATTATCCAAAGCCATTGATATTACCGCTGATGATGCACCTGAGGAAGAAACGAAAATCCTGAAAGGTATTGTAAAATTCAGTGATATTGAGGTAAAGGAAATTATGAAATCAAGAGTGGATGTTGTTTCGGTTGATACTGAAACCCCCTTTGACAAACTAATTGAAATTGTTGTTGAATCGGGTTATTCAAGGATTCCGGCCTTTACTGAAACATTCGACAATATTAAAGGAATTTTGTATGTAAAAGATTTGTTGCCACACCTTGGCAAAAAAGAAAATTTCAATTGGATATCATTACTCCGGCCCGCGTTTTTTGTTCCTGAAAACAAAAAGATAAACGACCTTCTTCAGGAATTTCAGGAGAAGAAAATACACCTTGCCATTGTGGTTGATGAGTATGGCGGTACATCAGGAATAATTACCCTTGAGGATATCATAGAAGAAATTGTAGGTGAGATCACCGATGAATTTGATTCACCGGATGATGAGTTTGATTATAAAAAGATAGATGACCAGAATTATATTTTCGAAGGAAAAACCAGTATTAATGATTTTTGCAAAATAGTCGGTATAGAAGACGATAGTATTTTTGATGAAATAAAAGGGGATTCTGATTCCCTTGCCGGTGTAATTTTGGAAATTGAAGGTGAAATTCCTGAAAAAAATGCAGAGATCACTTATAAAAATTTCGACTTTTCCATACGCAAGGTTGACAAGCGCCGCATCCAGAGTATCAAGATAACTATTAATGAAATAGAGGAGGAAGAGGGTGAAGAAAAATAATAATTTCCGAATTCCTTTTTTTTATTTTTTTGTGGCTATAATATTCCTTTTTTCTTGCAAGAATGATTACTATCCCAAACCACGTGGTTATTTCAGGATTGACCTGCCGGAAAAAGCCTATTTGGTTTTCGATAGCACTTTCCCCTATTCTTTTGAGTATCCAACATATGCAAATATTGCAGGAGGTAACAATAACAATTCTAATCCTTTCTGGATCAACCTGGAATTCCCTCAATTTA
The DNA here is from genome assembly GCA_030596605.1 of Bacteroidales bacterium. GTDB lineage: Bacteria > Bacteroidota > Bacteroidia > Bacteroidales > JAADJA01 > JAADJA01. The sequence goes on along the minus strand of JAUVJI010000056.1, from coordinate 2,456 downwards.
AAGGAACCTTGCACTTGAGCTACAAACCTGTTTCAGGAAATCTTACAGAATACCTTGAGGACACCCGAAAAATGGTAATGAAACACATTCCGAAAACAAGCGGCATTGAAAATAGGGTTTATGAAAATGCTGAAAATAAAGTGTATGGACTAACATACAGCATTGGTGGCACATCCGCTGCCTCACCATTCCAGTTTTATCTTACCGACAGCACGAAGCATTTTGTACGGGGAGCACTTTATTTCAGTGTAGTTCCCAATAATGATTCCCTTGCCCCGGTTATCGAGTTTTTGAAAGAGGACATCAATCACATGATTGAGACTTTTGAGTGGAAGTAGTTGAATTGGGGAATTGGTTGAATCGGTTGAATTGTAAAATGGTATCAAGTCAATAATCTTTTTATCCTCGACTGGGCAAGTCCCTTGTACACTAACCCTCTTCGACTTGCCAAGTCTACAAAACACGATTCCTTGTTGTATATTCGTCCGACCACTGCGTAAAAGCATGCGCGCAGGCAATGGTCAGACGAATGGATTATTTGGAATAAACCACTTTCCGAACAATAGATGATTTTCCCTGAGTAATCTTTACGAGATAAATTCCTTCTGATAATTTAATTCCATCACCTTCAGGATTCCAGATTATGGATTGTAAAGTTCCTGCTTGTCCTTGAAATTTTCTTCGCAAAAGCTTTTTGCCATTTATTGTAAAGATTTCAAGGATGGATAAATCAGGGTTCTTTTTAATCAAATCAATGTTTAGAGTCTCTTTAAAAGGATTAGGATATATTGAAAGTGACTTTTCATATTTACTCTCTTCGACATCACCAAAAATAATATATGTCATAGAACTATTTAACGCTGTATATCCATTTATATTCGATTGCCAGATGCAATAAAACTCCCAGTATCCTCCGCAAGATGGCCCCTGAAATAGTTTTGAATGGCTGTCTTTAACATTGTTATTTGAAATATTTTCCAATTCTAATCCATAGCCTCCATCTACATAAATCTCTTGATCATTACCTGTTCCAGTAGTAAATGATACAGTAGAAAGGTAGCCTTCTCCTGTATTAACATAATAATAAAAAGATGATAGTTGGTAAGCCGAATCAATCCCATTTATTTCAAATGTATTCACTTCTCCATTATAAGAATTATAGTACAGAATCTCACCTTCGTTTTCCCAAACAGGACATCCTTCAAATTCATCCCACAAAACCCTTGTCATTGTTAGTCCAACATTATTCCCTATTGTATATAAAGTTAAAGGATCAGTCCAATTACCTGAATTATTCCCAGCTCTGTAAATATGGAATTCATTATTTTCAAATCGTTGCCAGTAAACGTCACCATATTCACAAACAGGATTTGAGCAATTCCCAGTATCTAAAATCTCAATATTCTCAAAAAACAAATCGCCGAAATAATAATCTATGTTTGCAACATAAACGTTTTCATTTGCTATCCAGGTTCCAAAATAGGAACCTTCATAATTGTAACTAACTTTTAATAAACTTTCATCATCAGGTGTTGTGGTCAATTGTATAGTGTTACCAAAATTTCCATTAAAGAAATATTCGATAGCATAAATATCATAATTACCATTTTGATTAGATTCATACATAAGGTAATAATTGTCATATTCTACAATAATTGGTAATGGGTTCCTGTAAGAAATTGAATCATTACTTAATACTGGTATTTCATTCATATAATAGAGATCCCGATAATAGATACTGGTTGGAGATAGGGGATAGAACTTCTTTTCATAGAAAAGATCATGAGAATTTATGAGGAGATTTGGATTGGAATTATAACTAACTGTATCTGTTAAGATGACAGGCTCAGACCAATTATTTGCAGGCTGGCATTGAATATGATCTATTTGAACAACATAGATAAACGCTAATAGCAGTAAATATTTCTTCATCATATCAGGTTTTATATTTTAATCAGTTTGCGAACAATTTCTCCTGAAGAAGTCTGAATTTTGATAAAATACACACCGGGTAAATCATTTTTCAAATTAAACTCATATTGAAGAAATTGAGAATTGAATATTTTCTCCTGAACAAGATCACCGGAACAGGAAAAAACCTGTACTGATTCAACCAAAATATTTTCAGGCGAAATAATTGTAATGTTTTGGTTATCACCAACCGGATTTGGAGCAATTAACAAATCAAATAGCTCATCTTCATTTATTCCCCCTGTAGCCAAATACCAGGCAAACGATCCAAAATGGACATCGTGTCCATTAATTTCTGTTTGCCAGATATTGATAATCTCATAATAAGGCCACTCTATCCTGCCACTAAAAAGCCTGGGATTTTTATTAATATGTGTATCTTCTGTTATGTTCAGCACATAACCGGATACAAATTCATCCACAATGTAGATGTCCCTCGCAGATTCGGTTTCTCCTGCAAAAGAGTAAAGCTCCGGAATATCTTC
>JAUVJI010000128.1 GCA_030596605.1 Bacteroidales bacterium | reverse complement strand
TTAGATATTTTGTCGTACAATTCGAGGTAATAATCGTATGTATTTGGCCTGCCGAAAACGGTATCATCAATCAGGTAATAATAACCTTTAAATTCGGCAATCTCACCAACCACATCATCGACAGGCCTTAACCTATATTTACTACCAAAGAGGCGGGTGACAGAACAAAAATCACAATTGATGGCACAGCCTCTGGAAGCAAATAACAATTCAAAAATGTATTTTTTTTTGAAAAGGTTCCGCTTGGGTTTGGGTATTTTATCAAGCGAAGGCAGGCTTTCAAGCTGAAAAACCGAATGACCTTTTGCCTCAAATTTATTGGGCGCAGAAACATAAAAATCTTTTAATTCATTCTTCTCATTATCCTGAAGCAGTTTTACCCACAATTCTTCTCCCTCACCAACCACAACAGAGTTAGCGTGAGTTAATGATTCAAACGGATTGGCCGAAACCTGCGGTCCACCCATTATCACTTTTACGCCTCTATTTATAAATTTATCTGCAAGCCTAAAAGCCGTCTTCTCAGCAGATCTGCGAACACTGATGCCAACCAAATCAACCTCAGATTCGTAGTCAATATCATGGGTATCAAACATGTCAATCAATTCGTAATCATGGTCGGGTGCAGCACCTGCCAGCAATGAAAGGGATAAAGGTTTGAACGGATTTTTCTTCCCTATTGTATCCGTAGGATCAGCCGCCAGTATTAATTTAATCCGCATATTTCTTATTCAAATTATGTAATTGCATTTCATCATACAACACATAATATATATATTTGCCAGTTCAAAATAACACAATTTTCTAATTGATACGAGAACTAATATTTAGCAAATGGCAAGTTTGAATGATAAAATTAAAGAGGAAGTACGGGAGGTAATTTACGATTTCTTTGCCGAAGAATGTGAAGTAGATGTTGCCGAAATAACTGATGACTCTAATATTATTGGCGATCTGGAAGGTGATTCGCTGATGTTTTTAGCACTGATTGAGATATTTACAAAAAAATATGACCAGGAAATCGACCTGAAAACAATAGGCAAATACAGTATTAAGCATCCGGTTGAAACGATTGGGGAACTGATCGAAATGCAATTGAAAATTATTGAGTACGGCAACAAAATAATCGAACTCGACTAAAAAAAGCCAACATTTCAATGAAAACTGCCTTTATTTTTCCTGCATTCATTTCTGAATATTTAGGTAAAGAAATCCAGATACTAGATTCTCTTTCGAGTAATTTCCAACAAAATCTAACAACAGCTTCAAAAATAACCGGAATCGATTTTGAACGTTTCTCCCTTGAAAATAAGGTATATACCGAAGATGAACTACGTAGCCAGATCATCAGTTATATTTTCAGTTGCAGTTTATCCGATGCTTTGATTTACCGGGGATTAAAACCTGATATTTTAGCCGGTTACAGCATGGGACTTTATGCTGCACTATATACCGGTGGGGTTATTGATTTTGGTGAAGGCATCCGCTTGATCAACCAGGCTTTTAATATTTCGAAATCTGTGATCAATGGCATTGCCTCTGCTATGGGGTCCGTCATCGGCCTGACCCGAAAAGAAATAGATGAAATCACCATAGCACACAAGTTGGAAGCTGAAATCGCGAATTCGAACAGCATCCATTCACACCTCATTACCGGGCAGTTAGAAGCGGTTAACCGCTTGCTCAATATTGCAAGGGAAACCGGTGCATTGAATGTTTCTTTACTGAATGTGAAAACGCCTTATCACTCTCAATTACTTCAAGAAACGAAAGGTGAATTTCAGCAATTTATTACAAATCATATCCAACTCAAGAAATCAAATTATCCCATTATTTCCTCAATCGATCAAAGAATGTTGACATCGCCTGACGAAATAAATACCGAGCTGACAAACAACCTTTTCGAAAGAATAAACTGGATGGCCAGTTTTGATAAACTGCTAAAACTTGGGGTAAAACAATTTATCGAATGCGGTGCAGGTAAGAGCCTACAGAGGATCAGCCGTTTTGTTCCAGGTGATTTTAAGATTTATCCGATGAATAAAGTGGTGAAATTATTTTTTTAGAATATAGAAAACGGCCACAAGAAGATTACTCAAACTTCTTTGCAAAGCACAATCCGAATTAAAATTCTTTATTTCAAATCAACAAAAATGTTTTGGTTGTGCCATTCAAGAAATTCTTTTTGGGGATAAAACTTTTGTGGAAGCCTGATGGTTTGATTTTCAAATGGCGAAAAGAAAGTTGAAGTTTCAATATTGCGATTATCCAAAATGATTTCTGAGCACTTAATTCTATATTCAGGTGTAACTGTAATCAGACCAATATCAAATGCTTTGTCATGAAGTGCATTCAGGCAAAGACCGTTTGTAGGATTCATCCTTTTTTCTTTATCCACCGCCCATGGAACAATATGGCTTGCAATTAACAATTCAGGAATCGATATCCCGGTAATACAACAACTGTAGTTATACGATGCGAGAATAGTTTTTCTGAAAAAAGATTGATTTACTCTTGTCTTAACAACTGCTTCTCTGTCTTTTCCCTGAAGTGGCAAATCGTCAATATTAATCTTAGCAGAATTCTCAATTGAATCCTTTTTATAATTCGCCAATATCTGTTCACTTTTCCAGGCTAACTCTTCCCAATTCCCATTAAACTCGTTCCAAACTTCTTCTTCCCCCTTTGCCCCTCTTGTTAATCCTGAAACATTTCGAGCTTTCAGTACCGGATCAAGTCTGGCAAAATTAGCGAGTTTCATAGCAACTGAACCATTTGTTCGACCAATAATTTTTGCTAATTCAATTATTGGTAGATAACGTTCATTTATCTTAGTGAATGGAATCTTACAATAAAGATTGAATGCTACAATATGTTCTTCTTTTGTCCAATTATTTTTTGCCATTATGATATAGTAATAATTCCTGGTCGACTTACATGCGATGATATTCTCGACTGTATATCTACGAGCAACTCTCCTTTTAACCTAAACAGAAAATTATCAATAGAAAAGCCGGTATCATCTTCTATATTCACCGTTTTAAATAATCTGTAATCAAACACCAATCGATAGATTGCTCCATTAAATTCGAAAGGAGGAATCTCTTGATAAATAGATTTCAATTTACTATCCAAATGTTTTTGATCTTCATTTTTAAATAAAACACCTGGTAAAAATCTAAATCTTAAACTTTTTGATTGGCTATAGTCGCAAACCGGTGTACATTCAACTTCAACAAATCGAAAACCAGAAATATCGGATTTTTCAAATGTACCGTCAGTATTCTTTTTCATTATTTTGGGAAAGTATGTTTTTAATAACTTTCTTTTTTTTCGCCCCGTAACAGATTTATGATAAACATTACCTGGATAGAAATCTAATTTTGGACTTTTACTAAATAACAATTCTGAATTTAATTTGGGAGAAATAAAGCCGTAATGAGATTTCAGGTCAGAAGCAATTTGCCTCTCATTATTATTATTATTTGCCCTAAGGCCTTCAACTAACTTGTTTTGTGATTTTTGGATGCCATTTATATACATATAATATGTGAAATTTTTCCATAAAAGCTTAACCTCTGATCCGTTAATTGATCTAAAAAAATTCTTCCCTTCGTTAGAGATATCGATTTCCGGTGTAATAGTAATTTTTGATATCCACATTTCTACCTGATCACTAAACGACCTCGTTAAAGTATTAAGGGCAGCATGCTGTATACCTGTATTGTCATGGTTTATGATTGTCTTACCCAATTGGGCATGAGCAAGTTTATAGTACAAATGTTTTAAATTTTCATTCCAAAAAGAGTCTTTGTCAATAATATTTGAAATGCCGAAAACGGTATCAGTTGAGGCTTGATGTATTGAGTTTTCCCACTCAATTAACAATTTAATTGCATCAGCTTCATTTAAACAATTATCAATCCTCGTTTCCAAGTCAGCTATAACATTTGGATGTTCTGGATCTAAAATGTAAGCATTACCTCCAACATACTGGAAGAAATCACTTTTGGTTAGGAACACCATTGAAATTGGAGCAATTTGAGTCTCTCGGTTTTCGAACAAATCTCTTATCAATGGGGTATGCATCTCTTGATTGTTGCTCCAAATAGCTGCAATATAAGGTGATCCAGGTTTTATTATTCGTTTAAGTGTGTTGCTTAACTGTGCTATTGTTGCTTCGTAAACTGCACCATCGGCAAGATTTATATCCAAGAAAACTACTCTTACATCTTCATAAACATCCCCAATTCTTGGCAGCAAATCCTCGTCACCCGTATAATAAACATGTGGAATTTTATTTTTTGCAAGAACTTGAAGGAGTGGAGCTGCCTCATTTGGCTCATTATCAAGGACTATAATTTTCCCATTTTGTGGTAATTTCATTGTTTATTTTTTAAAGTCTAATATGACGGTTGCCCCATCAACAAAATTATTCGGCACCTCATAATTTTCGTCTTTATTAAATGTAACCCTCCCTTTATGACTTGCCATTACTTCTGAAACGATATAGAGTCCTAAACCCATTCCTCCTGGCTTTGCAGAAACAAAGGGCTCTGTCATTTGTTCCGGTGGGAGTGAAAAACCTGTTCCGTTGTCTGAGATTACCAGAGAAATATATCCTTCTTCAATTTCTGCAATATCGAATCGAATTATTTTGTTTTTCTTTTGAGACCTGTCAAGCCAATAAATCGAATTATCAATTATGTTCATAATGTTTGAAACCAAAAGGTTTCTGGCTACGGAAACTTTAATCGAACTTCTTTTTAGATCAGGGCGTTCAACTTTAACACCATGTGCATTTAAGCGATATTCAACATTAAACAATGCCTGATCAACAACCTTGGACAAAGTTTGACTACTCCTTGTTGTGCGCCTTAAAATCTGTGCATAGCTTTCAATAAGTTCAGATAAATGAGCCGTTAATTTCATTATTCGTTCAGACGCTTTATCCCGTTTCATGACCTTTAGTATTTCCGCAATAATTTTTTCAATTTCATGGATATAAACACTCCAACCTAATCCTGCACTAGCAGACTTGATCAATACATCATTCATAAAACGATAATTCTTCTCAATACGATCTACGTAAACTTTTAACTCTTTTTGAATTTTTTTATCCTTAACTTTTTCACTTACCAGAGATCTTAATCCTTCAATTGATTTGAGAACTGGTTCAGTGTCTTTCCTGGGTTTGTATTTATTATCAATTTTTCGTTTATCCTCTAACCTTAATAATTCGATCAGCTTTAATGAATAAGTAATTTGTTTTTTAAATACATTGTATGCTTCATTATCAATAAAACCTTCCCTGTTAGTTTTTTCAATAAGGTCAGAACTATTCTCTCTACTAAGATTTATAGAAGCTAACATAAGATTATTACTTAATTTAACTCCAGGATCATTGAATCTTCTATAATCAAGAGCTAACCAGTCATTTTCCCTTTCACCGTAGTCATAAACCCTCACTCCGTTTCGGTATACTCTAATCCCTCCGTTATTATCCAAATAACCAGTGAGTGATGTTGGTTGAATATTGAGAAGTTTAAAAATGAAACGATCACGAATGAAAACGCAACCTTTAAAATGAAACTTCCCTATTTTCAATCCCTCGAAATTCAATGGAACGAACTTTCTTTTTGTCGGATCGGAAATATCAAGCAAATCTTTAATTGGTGAATCTTTGTGGGTTATTACCCTCCCCTTAATTTCACTAAACCTATCCAAAGGTCTGAATTTGTATTTAAAACTTGTTATTTTTTCATTATTAATTTCTATAGCAAAAAAGAATAAAGAATATTCAAGTATTTCATTCCACGAAGGAATATCTTTAATCCAATCACACCTATCTGTTAAAAGATTGGCTTCAAAACTATCGATTTTATTTTTTTTTAATTTAGAAAACAAGTTAGAATTAAGTATATCATCAATATCATAAGTTGGAGGAGATGAAATACCGTTAAGTGCACGAAAGACATCCCTTGTCATTCCTTTAGTCCAATTCTTGGTAAGCTTACTTATAGTAAGTTTTGTCCCTGTAGCATTAGCAGTAAATGTTTCAGGCTCCCTTTCTAACACTTTAACAGGGGCTTCATTTAAGTACTTGAATTTTTCAAATTCCTCCCAATCAATACTAACAACAACTTCTTTGTTTCCTTTCGCTCGGGATACCATTTCAATTTTCTTACCTAACTTATGAACTCCAAATCGACCAATACCTTTTTCTCCAATTGGTAGTCTTTTATATTTTGGCGTAACCTCCTTTTTCTTAACCAGGATTTGCTTATTATCACTTCCTGGCTCAAGCCAAGCATCTTTAACAGTTTTAATATCCATTCCAAAACCATTATCCTCCACTATTATTATACCCGAATTTTTATCTTCCACATGCTTCAAAGTTACGTTGCAATAACTTGCATCTGCATCAAAAGAATTCTTAGCAAGTTCAATTAGCGCAATACTTTCGTTTTTAATTAACTGATTTCCAAGTTGGATTAGAAGTCTTGCTCTTGGGTTAAATACGGTCTCTTTTATGGTGAGAGCAACAATCCCTCTTAAACCTTTTTCATTGGTGTAAGTAAAAAAGTCCTCTCCTGTATAATTAGGCTTTGGCTTATAACTAATTACGTTTTTATAAATCGATAAACTACCATTAGATGGAGATTTGAGTATTTTTAAAGTTGAACTGTCCAATAATTCTTGGATAGGAAACTCTAAATTGGAATCCTTTTCTACTTCCAATGATATTACACTTTCTATATCTTTATTCATGCAAAAACTCTTTTATTTTCCCAGCTATCTTTTCAGCCATCAATGGAGGAACTGCATTTCCTATTTGCCTGAATGCTGCTGTTCTTGGTTGTAATTCAATAACACCCTCAAAATAAAAATCGTCAGGGAATGATTGAATTCTTGCAGCTTCTCTAACAGAAATCGAACGTAATTGATTTTTATCCGGATGAATGAAATGATGACCGTCTTTAGCAATATGTGCTATCATTGTATGAGGCTCTTTGTCAACTACTTTAAAACGATCTAAGAAATCAGTAGTATTATTTTGTGTTCGCATATATTCAGGGATTTGATCATTCCTTAACCTTTTCCCCGTTTCTAATTGTTGAATAGCTAATTTGTAAATGGCCAAATCATTTTCATTATGAGGTCTTGCAATATGCTGGGTTACAAAATCAATTCCATTCCGAATAGCGTTCTTGCTCAGATAAGTATTTGTTTCTCCTGCATATTCCCGCGCCCTCATTGTTTCGCCAGGATTAATTGATGGCAAATCTTTAAAAATATCATCCCTGAAATATTTATCCTTTATTGGTTTTAGTTCGGGATATCGAAAATGAAGATCTTTTTGCCACCCAACAATGATTATTCTTTGACGATTTTGGATAACTCCAAAATCATATGAATTCAATAACTTGTATTCAACAACATAACCTAATCGCCTATAATACTTTTTAAGATTTCTATAATATTTGCCATTTTCAGCAGATAGGATTCCCGGAACGTTTTCAAAAACAAAAACTTTTGGTTGGTATTTTTTAAGGAAACGTCCATAATGGATATATAACTTTGTTCTTACGTCATTCTTTTTATGTTTTAGAGGAGCTCGTCCAACAACTGAATATGCCTGGCATGGCGGTCCACCGATAATCATATCCACTTTTTTTCCGGCTAAAAAATTATCAATCTTATTAAAAATATACTCATTATCCTTCCCTATCTCGGCATTAATAACAGTATGGATTAGACGTTGAGGTACTTTTTCATATAGTTCATTTCTTGTAATATCTCCCTTTAAGTAAGAATAATATATACTTTCATTTCTTGTTTTCTGCAAATAATGGTATGCTAACCTTGTTTTTAATGTAAAACAAGCTGCTTTATCATACTCAACATGTGCGGCTGGCTTAAATCCCTGACGGACAAAGCCTTCTGATAGCCCTCCCGCCCCCGAGAACAGATCGATATAATTAATAGCCTTCATTAATTTAATAATTCTTTTACCAATGCCTGAAGTGTTTTATCTCTTTTATCAGGTTTTAATTCACATTCCCAAATAGTAATTGGTAACCATTTGTCTTTTTTAAGTTTTACGATATTTCTTTCATCCCGGTTTCTGTTTTCACTAATTTTATTCATCCACCAGTCAGTTTTTGTTTTGGGAGGTTTAAAATATTTGCAATCTTCATGACCATGCCAAAAGCATCCGTGTATAAAAATTACTTTCTTATATTTTGAAAAAACCAAATCTGGTCTTCCGGGTAGCTTTCTATCATGCAGGCGATAGCGAAAACCATTCTTGAAAAGGAATCTGCGAACTATCATCTCAGGTTTGGTATCCTTACCCCTGATTTGACTCATATTATAGCTTCGTACTTTGGGCTCGTGAACGTCTACCATAATACAAAAATACAAATTATATCAGCCCATAAAGAGGCTAGTCTTTACATGGGAAGAGTCTTTAAAAAGCAAGCCGCTTTATGCCTGGTGATTTTAAGATCTATCCGATGAACAAAATGGAAAATATACCTGGATAAGCTTAAGTCGAAACTTTCTTTAAATTACTAATAATCAACTGAATTTTTTTTCCTTCTTGAGGCATCCAAACGTATAATAAAAATGATTTATATTGTTCATTGAGGATCATTGTCGGTATTAATATTCAAAGATTCACGTAGAAAGTTTTGAAGCAAAACTGTCTGATCGTAACCCAGATGTTGACCATAAAATGCAGCTAAATAAATTCCTATCCATAATATAAGTGCCGCAGGAATACTCCAAAGCCAGGGTGCATCCATTCCCAGCATCCATTGTGATACACCCATTGCACTGCCAAATAGAAATAAAACTATTACCGCTGAATAAAAAAACATGAACATGGTCCAAACTTTTGGTTTTGGCCCTACAATCCCTCGTACCAGCGATCCTGTTTCTGCTTTCTCAACGGTTATGTGGAATTCAGGCGACCAATAGTGCTGGTCTTTATCCGGAATCTTAAGGTAGGCATGATTCAGCAATATGCTACCCGTAACCTTGTCATCATCACCTCGTAATTTTGACTCGATTAATTTCATAACCTCATCAACAGTTAATTCAATGTTAAACCTCCATCTGGGCCTTATTCTCTTCCATTTCATGTAAACTAATATAATTTAGAATGTTTCTTAATTGTGCTAATATATAAAAATTAGAGAATTTATTCGTTTTTCATCAACAATTATTAATATTCCAAACTGGTGAATATTTCCTAATTTTGAAAAAAATCTAAATATGGAACTAAACCCTTTAACGGCAACTTCACCTATCGATGGCAGGTACAGGAATAAAACTGAAGAACTAACTGACTTTTTTTCTGAATATGCCCTATTTAAATATCGCGTAAAAGTTGAAGTCGAGTATTTTATAGCTCTGTGTGAATTACCATTGCCCGGTTTGGAAGATTTTAACAAAAACCATTTTGATAAGTTAAGGAATATATACAGAGATTTTTCGCTCTCAGATGCTGAAGCAATAAAGAATATTGAGAAAACTACGAATCATGATGTAAAAGCAGTTGAATATTTTATCAAAGAGTGTTTTGAGGAGATTGGCTTAACAACTTATAAAGAATTCATTCACTTCGGGCTGACCTCACAAGATATAAACAATACGGCAGTACCACTTTCGATAAAAGATGCACATTTCCTGGTTTTATTGCCTACAATCGAAAAACTGTTAAACAGGATAAACTTGCTTGCTTTCGAATGGAAAGAGGTAGCGATGCTTGCCAGGACACATGGGCAAGCGGCTTCACCTACAATGCTCGGAAAAGAGATTTATGTTTTTATTGAACGATTGGAAAACCAGTTAGACCTGCTCAAAACCATACCTTTTTCAGGAAAATTCGGAGGTGCAACAGGTAATATGAATGCACATGTTGTGGCTTATCCTAATATTGACTGGGAAGATTTTGCTTGCCAGTTCGTTAAACAAAATTTGGGAATTCATCGCCAAAAAACAACTACGCAAATTGAACATTACGACTACCTGGCGGCATATTTTGATGGATTAAAACGAATAAACACAATTTTACTTGATTTGAGCAGGGATGTCTGGACTTACATTTCCATGGACTACTTCAAGCAGAAAATAAAGGAAGGAGAAATTGGCTCATCAGCCATGCCTCATAAAGTGAACCCCATCGACTTCGAAAATGCTGAAGGAAACCTTGGTATTGCGAATGCACTACTGTAACACCTTTCAGAAAAACTCCCGGTTTCGAGGCTTCAACGCGACTTAACTGATTCAACCGTAACAAGAAATATCGGGGTGCCGATCGGTCATATGCTGATTGCACTTAAATCTCTTTTAAAAGGCTTTGATAAACTGATACTAAATGAAAGTAAGCTGGCCGAAGACCTGGATAATAACTGGGCAGTTGTAGCTGAAGCAATTCAAACAATTCTCCGGAGAGAAAACTATCCAAACCCTTATGAAGCACTCAAAGAATTAACACGAACCAATAAAATAATTAGCCGGGAATCTATTCATCTATTCATTGAAAAGCTTGATGTTTCTGAAAAACTCAAGTCGGAATTAAAAGCAATAGCTCCTGATAATTATACCGGATATCATTTATTATAACCAAAGAGATATATGAAAAAGTTTTATCGGGTACTTGCATATATAAAACCTTACTCGGCCTATGCAGGATTAAATGTCTTTTTTAATTTACTGACAGTTATCTTCTCTCTATTTTCATTTGCTTTACTTATTCCGTTTCTAAATTTGTTATTCGGCATCAACGAACTGGTAACTGAAAAAACCGACTTCGTTTTAAGTACTGATGGCTTACTGGCAATCCTCAATTACCACATTAGTAATATCATTGTAAACCAGGGTAAAATGCAAGCACTGGTGTATATCTGCGTGGTAATACTGGGTGCTTTCTTTTTCAGGAATCTTGCACGATTTATGGCTATGTATTATATAGCGAATGTAAGAATTGGTGCCATAAAAGGCATGCGTAACGATATATTCAAGAAACTGCTTATCCTTCCTTTATCATTTTACAGCAAACATAAAAAAGGTGATATTATAGCTCGGATCACTTCTGATGTTCAGGAAGTGGAGTACTCCATTATGAATTACATCGAAATGATCGTCCGTGACCCGATTACAATCATTGCTTACCTGGCTTTCATGATCAGTTTAAGCCCAAAACTGAGTTTATTTGTGCTGATTATTCTTCCTGTTACCGGTATCATTATTGGGCAGATTGGGAAAACGCTCAGAAAGCAATCAAAAGCAGGACAAACTCATTTTGCCGGCATGGTCGCTACTATTGAAGAAAGCATTTCGGGGCTTCGTATCATCAAAGCTTTCAATGCTATCTTTTATTCTTTTAATAAGTTCGCTGAGCAAAACAAAGACTACTCGCGTATCTTATTATGGATATACAGGCGAAGGGATTTATCATCGCCATTAAGCGAGTTTATGTCTTCTGCTGTAATTGTGGTTGTATTATGGTTTGGCGGAAAAATGGTACTGGCAGATTCACCAGGCATTCAGGCAGCTGATTTTATTGCATATATTGTAGTGTTCTCACAGATCATCCCACCTGCTAAAACATTTGCACAGGGATTTTATGCCATACAAAAAGGTATCGCTTCTGCCGACAGGATATTTGAAGTACTGGATGCCAAAGAAGTGATCGAAGAAAAACCTGATGCTTTACCCATCAGGTCATTCAAAGATGAAATAGAATACCGAAACGTTGGTTTCAAATATGCTAATGAACCTGTTTTGAGGAACCTGAACCTTAAAATTAAAAAGGGGAAACTGATAGCCCTTGTCGGAGAATCGGGAGGCGGAAAATCGACGATGGTAGATTTATTACCCCGCTTTTATGATGTTAGCGAAGGCGAGATTTTGATTGACGGTGTCAACATCAAAAATTGTAAAATAAGTGACCTTAGAGGATTAATGGGTATCGTTTCTCAGGAGAGCATTTTATTTAACGATTCCATTTTCAACAACATTGCCTTCGGATTAACAGATGTTTCGGAGGAAGATGTTATTGCTGCTGCGAAGATTGCCAATGCTCATGAGTTTATCATAGCAACTGAAGATGGTTACAACACTAATATTGGCGACAGGGGCGGCAAACTTTCCGGAGGGCAGCGTCAGCGATTGAGCATTGCAAGGGCGGTGCTTGCAAATCCACCTATTCTTATATTAGACGAAGCCACTTCTTCGCTGGATACCGAATCGGAAAAACTGGTTCAAAATGCTCTTGCCAATGTGATGAAAGACCGTACGTCCGTGGTAATCGCACACAGGCTTTCTACCATCCAGCATGCCGATGAAATTATTGTGATTAAAAAAGGTGAAATCATTGAACGCGGAGCACATTCTGAACTGATTAAAAAAGAAGGTGCTTATAAGAAACTTCAGGATATGCAATCTTTCGAATAATAATAAATCACTATTAGCGTATTTTTATCATACAATCCGCAAATATTAGCTTCTAAATCGTATTTTTGCCAAAATTTTATGACTATGGATTTTAGTAAAATTTTATCAATTTCAGGAAAACCAGGCTTGCACAAAATGGTTGGTGAATCAAAAAATGGCCTGATCGTTGAATCGTTGACAGATGGTAAAAAATTTCCAGCCTTTTCACATGAACGTATTAGTTCCTTAAAAGAGATCAGTATTTACACCGAAACCGGTGATATTTCTTTAAAAGAGGTGCTGAAAAAAATGAAAGAAATTCAGGATGGAAAACCCGTTGATAATCCTAAGAAAGCCAATTCTTCAGATTTGAAAGCACTTTTCGAACAATTCGTACCCGATTACGATAAGGATGCTGTGTATGTTTCAGATATTAAGAAGGTTTTTACATGGTACAACTTGCTACTGGAGAAAGACATGCTGGATTTTACAGATGATGAAGAGGAAGACGAAACCGGTGACGGGAATCCTGAAGAAAAAGCCACAGACAAAACTACCAACGAAAAAGAAGATTAATACCAACTATGATCCTCAATAACCATTATAAATCGTTCCTTTTTCTCTTTCTTTTTGTTAGAAAATATTTCCAGAGCTATGGCTATGCAAAGATTTTCTGCCTCAATAAAGAAAAAAAACAATTCAATTTATTTATTGGAAATTTAGAATCATAATTGGTATAATGAAGCGCATACAGGATTTTAA
>JAUVJI010000093.1 GCA_030596605.1 Bacteroidales bacterium | reverse complement strand
AATCTGGAAATTTCTCCGGAGATGGGTAATCGGGTAATTCAGGTTCCTCTTCTGCATTTAAGTGGTAAAGATTTCCCATAAATTCATCAAAACCATGATTGGTGGGTAAATGTTCGTCTCCATCTCCTAAATGATTTTTACCAAACTGACCTGTTCTGTAACCAAGCGGCTTTAACAACTCCGCAATAGTTGGGTCTTTTTCGTTAATACCTTCTTTTGCTCCTGGCATACCTACTTTACTTAATCCTGTACGCAAAACACTTTGTCCCAAAATAAAAGAGGAACGGCCTGCTGTACAGCTTTGCTCTGAATAATAATCGGTAAACATCATGCCTTCATTAGCTACACGGTCAATATTTGGCGTTTGATAACCAACCAATCCATGTGTATAGGCACTAATGTTTGATTGCCCGATGTCATCACCCCAGATAACCAGGATGTTGGGTTTTTCATTCTCCTGTGCCATCATAATAAATGGTACAGCAAGAATCAAAATTAAAAATGATAGTTTTCTCATAATAAATAATTTTAAATGTAATAATATTTGCTACTTTTAGTTATATATATTCTACCGGACTAAACAAACATTCCCGGTGAATGTTCATAAAGATTTCATTTCTTTTTTAATTGGTTCCAAAAAAAGTATAATTTTATCTTCGCGGAAATCTCTCGCCTTCCTCCGTATTATCCTGGCTGTTGGCCGATCTTTCAACGCCAATAGCAAAATATTTTGTTTCACCCCTCCACGATACCTTAATATAACGTTCTATATATTTGAGGTTTACCCTGTCGCCGGATAAAGCAGCTGCATTTAATTCGTCAATCAATTCCTGGTTTCCCCCTTCAATAGAAAAAGAGAATGTCTCCGATACAATATTATCGGTTTTAATTGCCCCAAATGTTTCCAGGTTCATTTGTCCTTCCCATGTTTTGAAAATGGTACCTCTTTTACTAACTTTCATAATAATACCGGCACGGTGGCCTTCACTGTATTTGCCAAAATAAAGGAAAGCCATAATGGCAAGTGCAACAATTACAATAATAATCAGGATTTTTTTTAAAGTTTTCATTTTTTGTTTAGTTTTTTTGGGATGCAAATGTACAGCTATATTTGTGACTAATTAACTAACCTGAATTATTGGGCGTACGACAAACTTCCTCTATGTGAATATCAAATTACAGTTCTTAACAAAATAATATCTGCAATAATTTATGTTGATTTTATCTGCGAATCCTTTGTATAAACCCTGACTGCGGCAGGCAGGTTGGTGTCTTGGTGCTTTAGTGGCTAACCTTTTTTCCTGCCACTAAGGCACAAAAGCACGAATCCCGCACGTGCGGGAACTAAAAACAAAAATATAATGGAAATTTGTCGTGCATCTGAATTATTCGCATATTAATTATCCTACCATTCCCATCCAAAACCGGTATGGATTACATAGTCAGTTTCTGAAGTTCCGTAAACAGGATCGCTATCATAGTTAAGAGAAAAACCAAGCTTGATGTAAAAATCATCATCAAATGGCATTTCGTATTTGGCATCAAAGTTAAAGTCGGTACGCCACCTGCCTGATTCTGTAAAACTGGGGTAAGCGAATATTTTTGTAGACAGGTTCAGATCACCGATATCGAACAAGTTTAATTCTGTTCCAATAAATCCTTCCCAACTTTTTTTGTCCGGTTCCGTGTATGTAGAATCATTTCCATTGATATCAGATACCGTATTTGGTAAAAATGTTTCGTTGTTATAGTTGGCGCCAACTGAAAATCCCCAATAAGTACGATTGGTATGGATCACAAACTTTCCCATACCGGCTTTACCGGTGGTTCGTAATTCAAGTTTTTGTTCGGTATTTGAGAGGAAATTAACAGAAGCAAGCGGATACCAGTCTTTGGGCAGAAAGTATTTATAACCAATCCCACCATCGGTCCTTTTAATATCATCCACTTTGTCTTGCCTTGAAAATAAAGTGTTATAAGTGCCGTCTAAATTCCAGCGTTCTGCAAGATAACCCAATGTAGCACGTGTGGAAAACTGACTAAAATTGTTGGCTTTGGTCATGTCTAAACCAACATCAATGGATGCATAAAGCTTACTCCAGAACCCTTTATCCACATCATCCAACCAAACGATATCATCTTGAATTACTTCAACCTCCTGACCATCATCAGTAGTGATTATTATTTTCCCAACCTCACCGGTATTAACATATCCATTGTACCTGCTCCCATCTGAAGTTGTGATTAGAAAATAGGTTACCGTATAAATTTCCTTGATTTTCTCCCACTCTATTTTGAAATCTGAATCACTATAATCTGTTTCAATTGTAAGCACTC
This sequence comes from Bacteroidales bacterium, assembly GCA_030596605.1. GTDB lineage: Bacteria > Bacteroidota > Bacteroidia > Bacteroidales > JAADJA01 > JAADJA01. The sequence continues at coordinate 14,252 of JAUVJI010000093.1, read as the reverse complement.
CCCTGTTCATGTTTTTAACCTCTCCTATAGCGTAGTTCCCATTGTAGAATACCAATGAATCGGTTTGGGCTGATAGTGTGATTGTAAATAATGTAAAGACGACTAATGTAATTAATAACTTTTTCTTGTTCATCTTTAATGGTTTAAGTTTTAGTTGATAAATGAAAATAATAGATTAATTCAAAACAGTCTCTAAGTATGATCGATTATAGATTGATTTATTTTTCAAACATATTAAACAATTTTTTGTTCATGTTAATAATAGAAAAATGTTTTAGGTTCAAGATTTTTTGTGTCTGCAAAAATAATAAAATTGAATAAATTGAATGTATTTATTGAGTTATTTTTGAAGGTAACAAATTCTAAACCGGCAAAATGTGGATACTTTTTATTATGTAATAACTAACATACATATTTAAATTATATTTTTGCCGCTTAAAATATATATATACAGCTATGCGAAAAATTAAAAATATACTTTTCTCCATGGAATTGACCGGCATTCTTATTATGATGTTTGCCATAGCCATTGGATTTGCCACTTTTATCGAAAACGATTTTGGAACAATAGCAGCTAAATCAAGAATCTACAATGCCAAATGGTTTGAGTTCTTATTGCTTTTACTTGTCATTAATATGACAGGGAGTATTATTAAACATAAAATGTACCTGAGAAAGAAATGGACTATTTTGTTATTTCATGTTTCGTTTCTGGTAATAGTTGTTGCAGCTGCTGCTACACGATATATTGGTTATGAAGGCATGATGCGGATTCGCGAAGGTGAAACTTCCAATCAAATGATCACCGACGAAACATATATTCGTATATGGGCTGAGGATGGAAATCTTCCTTATTACAAAGAAAAGAAAGTTTTGGCAACAGCTGAATCTGTGGGAAATTTCAGTTATAAATTTTCACTGGGCGAGAAAAAGGTACACCTTGATGTTGTGGATTATTATACTAATGCAGGTGAAACCTTAATAGAAGGGGAAGGCGAAGAAATGCTTTGGCTTGTTTTGTCGAATGAAACTTTGGGCAGGAAAGATATTTATTTCCAGAATGGAGAAATAAAAAGTTTTGGTGAATATAAAATTGGTTTTAATGCTGAACCTGTTGAAGGACGTATCATTATAAATTCACAAGGCTCCGACTTAACTTTTATAGCGCCTGACTCTGTTGGCTATATGAATATGATGGCTGGTGTAAACGTTACACTTTTGCCAGATAGTGTTCATCAATTGCAACAAATGGCGCTTTACAGTTTTGGAAGCATAAGTTTGGTAGTTAAAAAGTTTTATGAAAGTGCAAGGATAGGATTAATAAGTACCGATGGACATGATGGTATGAGCAGTATAGATGCGTTTACAGCACGTGTAAAAGTGGGTGATATAACTCATGATGTTAATGTGTTTGGCGGAAAAAGATATACCAGTAATCCGGGTGAAGTAAATCTGGAAGGGATAAATATTAAAATAAGTTATGGCGCCAAAAAAATCGAATTGCCATTTGCATTGCAGTTAAAAGATTTTCAAATGGAACGCTATCCGGGATCCAACAGCCCTTCCTCTTATGCCAGTCAGGTGGTGGTGATTGATGAATCCAGAAACCTGGAAATGCCTTACAGGATCTATATGAACAATGTATTAAACTACAGGGGTTATAGGTTCTTTCAATCCTCCTACGACCGTGACGAGCTGGGAACCATACTTTCCGTTAACCATGATTCAGTAGGAACTATTTTAACATATATAGGATATTTGCTGATGACCTTAGGAATGTTTTTTACAATTTTTGCCGGTTCAAGCAGATTCAGAACGCTCTTTAAATTGTCATCGAAAATCCGGGAATCCAGAAAAACAGCAGTTTCAGTTTTACTTGTAATTGGATTCGTTTTGTTTGGATCATCATCTTATAAAGCTAACGGTCAGGCCGGCGTTGATAAAATTTCGGAAATCAGTAAGGAACATGCAGCCAAATTCGGAAAACTGCTTGTGCAGGATAAGAGTGGAAGGATCAAACCTGTGAATACGATGGCATCGGAAGTGCTTCGGAAAATTGCACGTAAAACAACTTTCGAAGGTCAAAACCCCGAACAGGTATTTCTGGGCATTCTGGCCTTCCCTGGAATATGGGAGACAGTACCATTTATAAAAGTGGGTCATCCTGAGGTAAACAATTTCCTGGGCGTACAAGGCAAACGGGTAGCATTTAATCAGATTGTTGATCTTCATACAACCGGAACCTATAAACTTAGCGAGTACGTTGAAAAAGCATACGCTAAAAAACCAGCCAATCAAAGCAAGTTCGATAAGGAGGTAATAAAAGTGGATGAGCGGGTCAATATTTTTTACATGATCTATACCGGGAATTTTTTAACCTCATTTCCCATTCCCAATGATGAAAACAACACATGGGTTACTTCTGCACAAGCTGATCAAATATCCGATGAGGAACAACAATTTTTCGTTAAAGGCATCCTGTCAATGTATTATAGCGAAGTTGCTAAAGCTGTTGAAACCGGCGACTGGGGAAGTGCCGATGAGCATCTCGACTTTATCATAAGCTTCCAGGAAAAATATGGCGCTGAGGTTGTTCCTTCTGAAGCCAAAGTGGATTTGGAGATACTTTATAATGAAATTAATCCATTTAAACGCCTTGCACATTATTATCTTTATGTCGGATTCGTCCTGTTGATATTACATTTTATAAATATTCTCAATCCCAAAATCAATCTGAAGTGGGTAATCCGCATTGCATCGGTAATCGTTGTTCTCTTATTTATTATGCATACTGCCGGACTCGTTCTGCGATGGAACATCTCAGGCCATGCACCCTGGAGTAATGGATATGAATCGTTAATTTATATTGGCTGGTCCACAATCCTGGCAGGTTTGATATTTGTTAAACGTTCACAGATAACCCTTTCGATAACAGCTATGCTTACAGCCCTAATTTTGTCTGTTGCCGGAATGAGTTGGATGGACCCAGAGATAACCACCCTGGTACCTGTACTTAAATCATATTGGCTTATTATTCATGTTGCTATTATTACGGCAAGCTATGGGTTCCTGGCTTTGGGGTCATTGCTGGGTTTCTTTAACCTGATTTTGATGAACCTGAAGACAAAAAAGAATGCCGAACGTTTGAATTTGACATTGACCGAGTTAACCTACATCATTGAAATGACATTGATTATCGGACTGTTCATGCTGACCATCGGAACCTTCCTCGGTGGCGTTTGGGCCAATGAATCGTGGGGGCGTTACTGGGGATGGGACCCTAAAGAAACATGGGCGCTGGTAACAGTTTTGGTTTATTCATTTATCGTTCACATGCGATTCATTCCGGGTTTTAGGGGAAATTTTGCATTAAGTTTTGCAGCCCTGATAGGTTATGGTTCGGTGTTGATGACTTACTTCGGTGTGAATTATTACCTGTCAGGATTACACTCTTACGCAGCCGGTGATCCCGTTCCGGTTCCGAATTTTGTTTATTATACTCTGGCTGTGATAGCCATCGTAAGTATACTTGCATTTTTAGCCAATAAAAGGCATGCTGTTAAAGAGGTTGAAAGTAAGGTTGGTAATTAATGGGTTAGTATAACAAGCTAACCTGCCGATCGGCGGCTATAATTTGCTATATATTATTGGCGATAGTTTTTTTATATCTTATCTAAACTATATTCATTTGGTAGTTACTCCACCCATTTGTGTGAAAAAGCTGTCTATAGGTTCCCATAGTTCAATTTTGTTCCCTTCAGGATCCATAATATGAACAAATTTTCCGTATTCAAACTCTTCAATGCTGTCCACTATGGTCACGCTATTATCCCTGAGATTTTTTACTAAACCTTCTATATTCTGTACTCTGTAATTTATCATAAACTCCTTCTCAGATGGGGCGAAGTATTCAGTTCCTTCTTCAAATGGACTCCATCTAAGATAATTGATTTCATTCGGATTATTCGCATTTCTGAATTCGAAAGCGGAACCGTAATTATCTATTGCCAGACCTAAGTTTTTGCCATACCATTCACTTGTTTCCTGATGATTTTTCGATCGGAAGAAAATGCCGCCTATACCAGTTACTTTTGGTGTTGTGTCGTTGATAACAGTTTCTTTTTGTTCAGGTGAATCTGTCAGGTCGTTCATATTATCATTTTTATTGTTTGTTGTATTGCAACTTGCAGCTAATATTGCAAGGAATATAATTTTAGTTATGTTTTTCATTTCTTTTATATTTTAAAATATAGCAACTTGTTATATGTGGAGTAAAAGTATCATTAATCTGCTTAATTTCTTGGATAATGAGAGTTTTACTCTCACATTATATGGCATGTGTAGTTATTGTAATCATAAGTAATCTTTGATCCCGGCATTATTTGCTAATTGGCACTCATCCAGTACTCAATAATAATTGCAATAGCATCAACAGCAAGTATCACTAAAAACCCCAGCTCGTTTTTTAATTTTGCCTTACTTAAAATGCCAAAAACTGCAGCCAATAACACAATTACAGGAGCTAGTATTGTATTTCCATGCCAATGATTCAGTACCCACAACCAATAAGCAAATATAAAAGCTGACATGAGGCAAATCGTTATTCTTTCCCTGATGTTTTTCTCCTTAATGATTATTCCATATAGAAATGCAACTGCTGTAAAAAACATATATACATAAAGCCCTGGAGTTTGGATTGAAATAAAACGGATTAAAACCATGATGATCCCTGCAATTAACCCTAACGTAATAATTGCAGGAAATAACTTTTTCGTTTTAAATGTCCAGAAAAGGCCGAAGGCTGCTGCAAGTGCAATAAGAATTTTTATAATCATAACCAGAGCTACTGTGTATGTATAGAATGGTCGAATGTCAAAACAGGAAGCAATATCAATTTGGCAAAATTAAACCAATACAGCTTTTTTAATTGGTTTAACGTATTTCGTAACGTCGAAATCAACAGGCATATCCTCGCTGTTTTTAAAAATTTCAGAAGTTAACAGGGATTTATGCCATTTCCGGGCGCCATTATTTAACGAGAAGTATAATAATGTTTCCGGTATACCTGAAAAAGATGGGGGGCTGCTCTGCTGAGTATTGATTTATAACTATATGTTTGATCTTTAATTTGAGTATATCCTTTTTGTAATTCTTCCGGAGTCATATTTTTTGGAGATATAATTACTTTTTTTGCATCAAACTGACTCCAATCATCCGTAAGAATTCTGTTTTCTTGTTTCATTTTTTCAAAAACTCGTGTTCCCGGATATGGAGTTAAAGCACAAGCCTGTAAAAAAGCGGGTTTTGCTTTTTTAACAAATTGATAGGTGTTTTCGAAAACCTTATAATTATCATCATCCAAACCAAAAACGAAAGAAGCCATTACCAGTATGCCATTGTCTTGTAATTTTTTTACAGCTTCAATATTTTCCTTGAAAGTAGAAAATGTCTTTTTGTATTTGCCAATACTTGTTTCCGTCATAGATTCAAAACCAATAAGTAATCCCCTGCACCCTGATTTATAAGCAAAATTCATTAATTCCTTATCTTTTACAATATTTATTGACGCTTGTCCAACCCATAGTTTTTTTAAGGGGATCATGCGTTCAAATAATTCTTTGGCAAACTTTTTATTTATTGTAATATTATCATCGAGAAAGAAAAGTATTTTTTCTTTTATGGTTGAAATATCTTTAATAATAAGATCGATTGATTTTAGTCGTTGCTTTGTACCGAAAGAGGATGGAACGGTGCAGAAATCACAATTATAAGGGCAACCTCTGCCGGTTTCAATTGGCGCAATCTTAAATTTTCCTGCCGTGGTTTTTATTAGGTCTCGCCTTGGTACAATATAATTGTTAAGTTCAGGAAACTTATCAAGTTTATAAAATTCTTTTAAACTATGGGTTTTAATATCGTTTAGAACTTGCTCCCACAAACCGTTTTCAGCTTCGCCAATAACAACTGCATCACCATACATAATAGCCTCTTTGGGCAATACTGTCGCATGAATGCCACCAAATATTACTGTTTTATCTCTCTTTTTAAACTCATTTGCAATTTCGTAACCACGTATAGCTGTTTGAGTCATTATTGTAATTCCAACAACATCAACTTCCTGATCAAAATCTACGGTTTCGTTAAAAACCTCTTCAACTATCTTTACTTCATGTTCTTCGGGGGTCATACCTGCAAGTAATGATAGCGTTAATTGAGGGATAGCCATGATATCACGGCGCTGATTATTCTTCGGACAAGGTGCTATTAATAATATTTTCACTGTGCAAAAGTATAAATTGTTATTGTATTTGAATTTTTAAAATGATCCATATTTCTAAATAGTTCAGAAAGTAGGATATACTTAAATATTTTTTTTAATTACCCACAATTACTGCGTAAACACAAACTGTACAATATTAGCTCCCATCTTCAATGCCTTCAGGCGGGTAGCTTCAGAGTCTTTATGAACTTCAGGGTCTTCCCAGCCATCGCCCAGGTCGCATTCATAATCATAAAAGCAGATCAGACGCCCTTCATAAAAAAGACCGTAACCCTCAGGGGCTTTATCATCATGCTCATGTATTTTCGGTAATCCCTGGTTAAATTCGTATTTCTGGTGATATATTGAGTGGTCGAATGGCAATTCAACAAAATCAGCTTCAGGGAATACCCGCTTCATTTCCCTCCTGATAAATTTATCCAGGCCATAATTGTCTGATATATGAAGGAATCCACCTCCGGTTAAATAATCCCTGAGGTTTTTTATATCCTGGTTTGAAAAAACTACATTTCCATGCCCTGTCATATGCACCATCGGATAATTAAATATTTCCGGGCTTCCTACATCCACTGTGGCCGACCCGGGATTGATGTTTGTATTCAAATTTTCATTACAGAATTTGATCAGGTTGGGCAAGGAGGTCGGATTTGCGTACCAGTCGCCACCACCAGCGTATTTTAACACAGCAATTTGTACTGAAGTTTGACTAATTCCCGAAAAACTCAGTACAATAAAAAATACAAAAGTAAAAACATTTCCCATTAACCAATATCTTACATTAAAGATCACAAATTTATCAAATTAATCGTATGACAAGTGACAAGGGCAGCTGTTTCTGTGCGTAAACGAGCCGGTCCAAGACTGATAGGCTTAAATCCTGATTGAATTGCCATCCCCACTTCCTGATTACTGAAGTCACCTTCCGGCCCGATCATAATAACGGCATCTTTTTGTTTTTTGTACAGGTCTTTTAAATTATTCCGATAATTTTTGCTGCTATAGGCGATATATCTTTCCGAATCAAATTTTTGGTCAATGAAGTTGGCAAACGATTGAGGCGGATTTAACATTGGTAAATAAGCCTTTAGCGATTGTTTCATTGCTGCAATGATCACACGATTTAATCTTTCCGGCTTTATTATTCTCCTTTCCGAATGTTCACAAATCAGTGGAGTAATTTGATCGATGCCTATTTCGGTTGCTTTTTCCAGAAACCATTCAAAGCGGTTGATGTTTTTCGTAGGCGCAACCGCAATGTGTATTTTGTAATCTTTTTTACCATATTCATTTGTTACTTCTAAAATCTCCAAAGAACACTTTTTCACATCTACATCTTTTATTTTAGTCTTATAAAGATTGCCTTTGCCATCTGATAAGTGAACAACATCTCCTGATTTTAAACGTAAAACCTTGATGCAGTGTCGTGATTCCTCTGCACTGAGAACATATATGTCTGATGAAATATCAAGGCTATAAAAAAGATGCATGTTTTATTGAAAATTCTGCTGCAAAAGTAAAATTAAAATTGACATTCAAATTTTAACATTGTGGAAAATGTGGTATCATTTCTGTATTTATGCACAACCTTTTACCCATTTTATTCGTAATGAGTGATGTAAAATATTTTGAGAAAAAATAAGTTAACTAGATTATCTATACAAGTTATTAGATATAATTATTATTTTTGCCGCCGTTTTTAAAATTATAAATGAAATCAATAATAAAATGAAAATGAAAAATTTATTATTAACTGCAGTATTCATATTGGGCGCAGTTATGTTGAATGCCCAGGACAAAACAGCAAAAGATTATAAAATTGAAGGCGCTGAAGCATACAAAGCTAAAGATTACCAAACCGGGTTGAGTTCTTTTGAACAAGCGATCGGCTTATATGAAGCTGACGGAAAAACTGATACTTCTTTGTATTTTAATGCAGCCATATGTGCTTTGAAAGTAAAGGATTATGATAAATCGATCAGTTTTTTCGACAGATCTATCGAACTGAATTATAAATCATGTAAATCGGTATATTATAAGGCAACCGTGTTAAAGAAGAAGGAAGATTATACAACAATGGAACAGGTTTGTAATGATGGGATCGCAAAGTGTCCTAAATATAAGGATAAGTTAAATGATCTATTATTCCAGTATTACCTCATGTCAGGCCTGGATGTCTTCAATGCCGCAGCCAAGATGCAGGCAGATATAACTCCTTTGGCTTCATCAGATCCGGATAAATACAAGCTGGAAATGGAGAAAGTAAAAGGCGAATTCAATAAGTCATTGCCAATGCTTGAAAAAGCACAGACAATTAAGCCTGATGATGAAAATTGTAATAAGGCAATCAACCAGGCTAAGGAGATAATTGCAGCAGAAGTAAAATAGAATAAGACATACTATAAAAATAGAAAATGGGATTTATTAAATCCCATTTTTTGTTTACAGCAATATCCTTTTTGCTTCCTGAAGATTGTCCAGGTTAAATTTAATAAGACACAATTCCGATCCTCCATGTGAAGCATTCATACAAACTGTTTTACCAATCTCTTGTTTCCAATGCCCTGTTCTCGCAGTTGATTCATGAATATGGCCATGTAAGGTAAGTAGGGGCTGTTTTTCTTCAATAAACTTCCTTATCGCTTCGCTTCCTACATGAACGTCCAGTGGTTTATTGTCGATTTTTATTCCATCTAAGCCGGCGCGGTCAAGGTAAGTATTGTAGGGTGGAGAATGCATGATGAAGATAGCATTTGATAAATCTTCATACTTGGTCAGAAATTCCAGATCTTTTTCGATGGTACTTTGTTCTGTAGTATAATCATGTTCAACAGTAGTGAAGCCATCAGATACAGGAATACATCCCGGCCTGATCTCGTTATCTTTTATATCGTACTTTTCCCAATCTTTGATCCTGAAAGGTGTAATGGGCACATATGTATAACCGAATATTTTAAAGTTTTCATAGTGCGAATTTTTATAATGGATGTAATTCCAGATCCCCAATTTTTCTGCGTCAATCATTTTATTTTCTTCCGAACGGAAATCATCGTTACCTAAAATCAAAAATATTTCCGGGTAAAAGTCCTTTAGTTCATTTTTCAGTTTAGTGAATTCAGAGATAAGAAAATCACTGGCGAAATCATTATAACCCTCAACTTTTCGTAAGGCATGGGGTAAGAGATCACCTCCGAAAAATACAATTGCTGGTTTATCTTTTTTTATTTCCTCAATCAGTTTTTTGTACCGGTAAATACTTCCGTGGATATCGGAAACGAAGAAGCAGTTATTCATTTTTATTTTTTTTGATTAAAAATGTAAAATTAAAAAAAACCGGCAAAATTATTTTGCCGGTTTAGGAATGTATTCTAAAGATTATAAATAAGGGTTTACTTTTTAAGTAGTTTGCAAGTTCTTTGATTGGTTCCATCAATTACCCGAAAAATGTATAATCCTTTTTCAAAATTGGATATGTCAATTTTATGGATATTGGAATTATTTAATATCCCTGAAGTTACCTTTCTTCCAAAATTGTCATAAATTATATAATGAGCTGCGTTTGTAGCAGGAGTATAATTAATATATGTAATTGAATTAGCCGGATTGGGATAAATAGTAATTTCATTCTTGTTAATTGTATTTTCTTCTTTCCCCAAATATTGATAGCCAAAATGGTCAGGATCTTCGAAATAGAATGTTTTAACAGAATCAATATATTCCATTAGCAAATCCACCGAATTAACTAAACTATCTCCTCTTGCAGTAACAAATGCAATATCTATTTTATGAAATCCATTGGGTTCCAGAGTAAAAGGCCCCATTGAGCATAATCCTCTTCTGTCAAACGGTTCATTACCGGCTGTTTCTTCTGTCCATTCAACAGGCCCATATGGGGGTTCACCACCCGTTCCCCAATTACAGGGATCAGACAAGCCAGGAAACATAAATTTAGCAGCAGGGCCATAAGCGCCGGATGAAACATGTCCATTACCGCCATATTCCATAACTGTGCTGTCTCTCCAAATTCCTTTCAGATAATTGTAGTATTCGTAATCCTCATTTGGATCAGTTTGATACAATGCACCACCATTATTAAAATAGATGAAGTTATTCATACCGAACCTTTCATTATCAGCAATGCCGTCTCCAAAACCTACGCCATTAATACTTTCATCGCATCCACCTGTAGGGTTGTCAATTCCGTCAGGATCCATATACGGGCCTCCTAATACAATTATACCCTGTGCAGGAGGATTTGCCCCGTAAGCTTCCGGTTCTCCATTACCATCAATTGTATCTCCATTATATGCGTAATAGGCTCCTCTTGCCACATCGCAGCCTATAAAATCATCCCAGGCATAACCAAGGTCAATATCTGAAAATAAACCTGCATAAGTATCTGTTAATGTATGCTGTGAACGGTTGAAAATTTTATAGCTCAAAAAAGTTGTGTTGTGCAATTCCAGGTTATCCGGGTCATTAAAGGCATAAGCAAACCCGTGAACTTCAATACCAATTGCTTGGCCACCTGTTTCAGTATGTTCTAATTGGTCATTAAAAATAAAAAACAGAGTCTGATCACCTCTTATCAGTGGGTAATCACCTTGCAATGGTTCGTAAATACTATCACTATTTACATCAATAAAAGGAGCTAAGTAAAAACTTTGCCCGATACCAACATCACCGTGTGCAGGCCAGTTAAGAATATTATCAATTGGTTCGTATCCCGGTTCGTTCCAATGAAGAACATGGTATTCAACCTCATCTTTGTTTAATTTCCAAATATTAAACCATTGGCCAACAATATTAGTGTCAATCCATATATTATTGCCCTCTGTTGATAAAGGGCCTGTCCAATAATCAGACCCATCTTGTCTGTATCTTTCGGCAGCAAACCTGAGTTGGTTACTTTCATCCATTCCTCCAAGCCATAGTGCAAAGTTAAACATTGATTGATGTTCTGAACCCTGTGGATATTCGTAATGAGCACCTATACCTCCCGGCATATCCCAAAAATGGTTGCCAAAACAATTAAACCGGGCATTAATATTATTTATATTAAGGTTATCAAAAGAATTTATATGATCGAGTTTAATAAAAAGTAGGCCCTGGTCCCATGATTCTTGCCAAGGGGTAGTATCAGCAATTGTATAGGCCATTTTCAGATAGCCATTATTGTATTCCTCGTATTCTATATTATCCATCGGAAAGTCTATCATTATTATGCTGTCGGAAACAATTTCGCCCCTTCCACCACTGGAGAAAATATATATTGAATCTCCATTGGGATCATAATCATTTTTTAATACATTCACGTAAATACTTGTACCTGGAAAACCAATAACCGTATCATTTCTTGCTATTGGAGCATTTATGTCAATATATGGATTGAAATATACGGTTGCCCAGTTTGAAATTGAAGTTGAATCGTTAATTTCCTGAATTCTATATTCATAAATATGTTCATAAAGAAGCGGCATTGTTTCTACTAATATAGAACTATCGTTAAAGCTTGAAGTTGCCCCAAACCCAATCCTGTTTACTTCAGCAATCTTTATAGGGTCTCCTTCAGGGTCATAATCATTTTGTAGAACATTAAGCACAACCCCTGGCATGCCCACCTGAAGTTCAAAAGAATCATTTACTGCAACGGGTGGTTGGTTTTGTCCGAAAACAATTAAAAAACTAAACATCGAAATAATTAAAAGTAGATTTTTCATAATAACTGATTTTTTAAGTTAAACATAAAGTTAATTTAAATGTGCTGTTGTATGTAAAGACGAAAGTTTTTGATAGGAGGTTGTTCGGGAAATAAAAATGTTGCTAATTCAAATGAATAGGGTTTTAACCCGATTAATTCATAAACTTCAACATTCATTTTCTTAAACGACTAAGTATTAGTATCCCGAAACTTCGGGATTGAGCTTACACACATCCTTCCCTAATCAAAAACAACTAATACTAAGTCGGGGTTAACCTGCATAAATAAAACACTTTATAAAAATGAATGAATAATGCAGGTTAAAATCACCTTAACAGAGTAACATATCCCTGCATTTTTTTTACAATGGGCTGGTTATAATCAGGAATAGAAAAAGAAATTTCCCAGTAATATGTGTCAATAGGACATTTTACGCCTTTGTATTTTCCATCCCAACCCTGGTTGTAATCTGTGGAATAATAAACCCGCTCTCCGCACCGGTTGAAAATGACAAAATGGAAGTCCTGTATTTTGCCGCAAACCTTCGCTCTAAATGTATCATTAAGGTTATCATTGTTAGGAGAAAAAGCAGTAGGTAGCATAACTTTTATTGGGATGACTTCTATGAAAATTGTATCTGATGCTTTACATGTATTTTTGGTTACTTCAGCAATATACATCCCAGTATTAAATACTTCCATGAATCTGTCGGTAATGCCGGTACTCCAAATATATTCATCCATGTCAATTCCGGCATCCAATAATACAGTATTACCCTCAAAAATAATTGTATCGTTTCCCAATTCAATTTGAGGCAGATCATTTATTCGTATAAATTGTGATATGGTATCACTTGTAAATTGTGATATGGTATCACTTGTGCCGCAGTGATAGGAAATTAAATATACATTGTAATTTCCCGGCTCTGAATATGAGTACTCTGAATAAAATGGAAAGGAGGTTGAAATGTTTGGTTCGTTGTTCTCAAAAAACCAACTCACCGAATCAATGTTGGACTTGTATTCAAAACTAAAACATGTATTCTCACCGGCACATGCATTATTATACGATATTGCCGGGTTAAAAAAATAGCTTTGATTAAAGTTGGGTAATCCCATTTTACAAAGGCTGTTATTTAAATAAATCGCCTTGTTTTCAAATAAACAATTTGTACCGAGAAGTGAGGGATTATGGATTATTCCGATATATGGTTCATTTACACAGGCTGTATATATTTTCCCATCTGTAGCCAATTGCAGTGCATAAATGTTACCCTGGCCAATAAGTTTTGCCGAATTATTAAGTTCATTTTCTGATTTTGCCCTGAGATCGAATTGTAACAGTTGATAATATTGACCTCCTGTGCTTACATACAATATTTTGCCATCGGCTGAAAATGCAGCACCATACATGTAAATTTCATCTGTTTTGTTTATCCGTTCCGGATTCGAAATAATCCCTGTATTATTGTCAAAATCAAATATCTCAAAAAGAATAGTTGATGAATTAACCGGAAGAATAATTTTATCGCCTGATGGGGATGCTTTCAGATATCCTATTTCTGCCAGGATATTACTCCCTGATGCACTTTCAATGGGATTATAAATATCAATTCCGGTTTCGGTAATAAGAAATGATAAGAACTCTGCTGATGTCCTTTTGTGTACTATAACCCATGTGTCAAGTGAATTACAATGTTGGATAGCTGTGATTTTATCAGTAACAACCCCGCGATCGCAGATTTTTAGATTTTTTTGGATTACATTACCTAATCCGTTATTCAGGGAAATATCAATGATAGAATATTTAAAACCGGATGAATCAATTGTAAACAAATAATAAATACTTTCGTTAGCGGGTTTTGGTATTATTATCGAATTTTGGTTTGTTCCATAATATCCGTCTATTGAATCTCCGTTCGGCATGATTTCATGAAGTTTATTCCAAACCTTAAGTCCATTAGTATAAAACAATAAATTTCCGGATTGATCGGAAATAGTTGAACATCCTGCCTCGGCTGTCATTGAAGCGGATGATAAAACTTCTGCATAACCATTATTAAAGTTCAATCCTGTTTTATCGCCAAAAAACCAGTTGTTTGCTTGTTTTTGTGAAAATAATGAGATGGTAAATGATAAAAAAATAATGGTCAATATGAAGGTCCGTTTTTTCAAAAATCTATAAATTAATCCTTACACCAAACGCTAGTCCAAATGTAGTGAATTTTTGTTTTACCGGAAAGTCACTACTGAATATTGAATTTAAGTTTTGTTT
>JAUVJI010000048.1 GCA_030596605.1 Bacteroidales bacterium | reverse complement strand
ATGAAAGTGGGTAAGGGTGTTTGTGTCCTCTTGGATTGAAAATGTAATTTTTCCTAAGTTTCTGATAAGAAACTTCATCCAATTCGTGGAATTTGTGGATAAAAAAATGTTTGCGGAAATAAGGAAAAAATAAAACGCTGGGGATTTTTAATCCCTATTTCAATTTGTGGATTTAAGTGTTGTATGTGGATTTTAAATCCATGTAATATCAAGTTCCGGATTAGGCCACTCCCCGGGCTTTCGGTAAAATCCGAAACAGCCCGAGTTTTTCTTTTATTTTTTAGGCTCTCCTTTTTTATTGAATTTAGTTTTACTAATCAGTGTATCATTCAAATATTCATCTTTTCTTTTTATTCTTTTCCCATAATAAATATATGATGTCCGATATTCATTACCACTGTCATAATTGTATGACCTTCTTATTCTCTGATCCTCGTTCCATATTATTAGTGAACCTGCAAACTGGTATTTTTTTAAAACCTCAGGAACTTTCATCAAGCTTTCAAAATATGAAAAACCAAATGTTATAATAATAGATGGACTCCGATCATCATCTGATACTGTTTTGATGTTTTGAAATTGTCTAAATATTGTATTATCAATTGCCCAAATTCTATCATAAATTTCAAGAGGAATGATTGAGTTGGGAATTATATTTAAAGTTTTGAAATTGTTTAAAAAGAAAGATGCTCGGACAATACCATAATTTGAATATTCTGTTTCAAATCTTTTTGACCCGTCAGGAAAATTAACAACCCATATACCCCTTGGATTGCCAATGCTATCATAATTATATTCCCCATATATTGTTCCGTTCAAATCGGTTTCGATCCACTTTCCTATTCTTTTATCAGACTTTGATTCACCAACTGTTTTTGATTCTTTGTAATAAAAACTTGTATCAATTACCATTTGGCCAAAACTCGTAAAATAAGAAATACAGCTTAAAACTATAATTAACACTATTTTTTGAATGATATTCATTTAAAATTGATTGTAACGGCAGTTTGTGCAAAAATCTGTTTTGATTTCATATTGATTTGGATGAAGACCAAAATCAGGAAAAATAAGCTGATATGACGAACTCAAATTTACAGGCCGAAATAAATTACGTAAAATTTCCAATCGTTTATATCGCTTTAAAATGGGCCTGATTTTGTGCTTTCGTGCTTTATATTGCAGTCAGTTGAATTGATAGATTCAGTGCATTTGCAATAAGAGAAAAATTTGATAAACGAATATCTTCTCCATTTTCAATCCGTGAAATATAAGGTCGCTTTTTTCCAATAAGTTCAGCCAAGTCATTTTGGCTTAGTTTTAGTTCTTTTCTACGATTTTTAATAATCTCTCCAAAGTAAAATGAGAATGCATCTTCTCTGAATTTTTCTCGAGATTCTGTTCCGCGTTTTCCGTAGCGTTTATCTATAAGTTCTTTAGCATTTATTAATCGTCCCATGATTCAGTTGTTTTATATTACAAATAATCGTTTAATAATCTTTCTGCTTTTTTAATTGCTTTCGTATAATCTTTAGTTGATTTTTTATGAAATCCATTCAAGCAGACAACTTTTGTGCATTCTGCAAAATTCAAATGGTCAATTGCAAACATGATTACACGGATTTCGCTTCCTGCTTTAATCCTGAGTTCGTAGAAGTCAGTGTTTTTTAATTTTTTTACAAAGTTTGCATGTACAATCTTTACTTCTCCGATTACCTCAATTATTTGATAGAATTTGTTAGAAATCCTGTCATTTTGATTGTCAATAAACTCTAAACATTCTGGTGTAATCAAAATTTCTCTCACTCGGCAAAAGTAACGAATAAGTTACATAAATGCAAATAATTTTTGATTTTTTTATGTTTTGGAGGTTTGGCTAGCATGAGTCTGTATCCACCTGCCTGCCATCCTTCGGCTGATAAACTGGCAGGCAGATTTCTTTGCAGGATGTTTTATTGATTACTGGGCTCTTTCGGATTTTACGGGGTGGGATGAGTGTCAGCTAATCCGAAAACAAATAACCCTGGGGATTTTTAATACCTAATTTTAATTTGTGGATTAAAGTGTTGTATGTGGATTTTAAATCCATGTAATATCAAGTTCCGGATTAGGCCTTTCCGCAGGCTTTCGGTAAATCCGGAACAGCCCGGCAATCGTGCTTTTATTCAAACGCTAATTTCATGTATTTCCTTGTAGTACCAATTTCGGTATTTTGAAGATTTGAAATATTAACAACGGCACCAAATTCAATAAATAAATCGTAAAATTTGTCATAGTCATGCCCCCAATAAATCATAGCACATGCCATTGGTGCTCCTTTCCCAGCACCTGAACCATTTTCAAGAAATTTTAATCTTGTATCGTAGAGAAAGCATATGGCTTTTGCTTGTCCAAAAACACTTTGTTTCCAGTGTCCTGTATTTGTTGCTACTGGGACTAAAGCCAATATTTCAGAATCAAACTTTTGATGTGCTAAGGCACACTTTGCTAACCAGTTTTTTATCGTTGTTCCTTTTTCTCTATCTGCACCATAAGGAGGATTCATATAGATAGTTGAATAGTTCCATCCCTCTTTGAGTCCATCGTTTTTTGGCAACATAAATTCAGTCTCCGCATTGACAATTGAGTATTCATTTGAGCATGGGTCTAAAGCAATAGAGCCTCCAAAAAACTGCTTAATGACATTTACATATTTGGGTGGTGTTCCCCAACTTTGACTTTTTGAATTTACTGTTCTTCCTGCACTCATAATATTTCTTTCCAGTTTTTTGAACGCAACTCTATTAATTCATTCTTTAATTCAGTAATAGTTTTTCCATCTGGTGCAATAACATTAAACCAATTTTCAATCTCATTCAATTTGTCTGAGAAATATTTACGCAAAACCATATCTGCTTCAAAATCCATTTTTACTTTTGTAAAAACATTACGTTTTTTGTCAGCAGTATAACTATTTTTAAATGCTTCTTGTACTTTAATATAGTCGTGAACAGGATTAAGTAATAATTCATCAATGAATTGTGCAAGACCATTATCGGTTAGGAAAATAAGCCAATCATATGATTGAGCCAATACTTTTAATTCTTTATTGTGGTTTTCTGCTGTAAACCAGTTTCCGTGGTTACTAACAACGCCTACGGTCAAAATGAATTTCTTGAGGAATTCACTTTTGTCTGAATAGATGATTTCCTCCATTAATTCAATATAAGGCTTAATATAAGGTTTATTATCTGAGCGATAAATTATTCCATATTTCTCTCCCGTGTCAGTTCTAATTTTCTGGAGTGAGGATGCGGTTCTTGCAACGTAAGCCCCCTGTTTTGCTTTTTCTATTGTCTGAGGTCCTTTTTTGTTTCCTTCTTCAACTCCAACTCTTTTGCATTCAAAAACAGCGTAGGGTTTTTGCATTTGTTCAAAAACAAATAATTCATGTCCTTGCTGTTTAAAAGATTTAAAACTTGTTAATAAGAATGAATCCTTAGATTCACCAATTGTGCAAGCATTACGAAGAATATTATGCTTGTCAAGAAGATTGTTATTTTTTTTCTCAAATCTGGAAATATTTACTTCTTTCTCTAATTCCTTTAAAATCTTAGTTGCAGTAATGGAATTGCCATCATTTGGAAATTTAATTTCATATTCATTTATTATTGGATGCAAAGAATACTCAACATTGTGTAAAATCTCTTCGTTTCCATACTCAACAAGTCCTCTTTCTATTGAGGTAGAATTATTAAACTTCCAAGTTTTTAAGAGATAATAGGTTATAATTTCAACCATTGTTCCAAGTGCTCTGCCTGCTGCTTTTTTCCTGTCCTGTGTATAATGGAACACTTTTTCTCCAAGTGCATTCTGCAATTTATCTACTGATTCATATGCCATATGTTATCCTTAATTTATTTACAAATTTACTTTTTATTTATTGTTTGTTCATTATTCCCGGTTCGTTTATTCAGCATGTTGCCCAACTCGTTACTAATAGCACCCCTATGCCTCCCGATAGCTATCGGGATATTTTTACTATACCTTCTATTAATTATTTTTTAATCAAATACGGTAATATCAGTCCTTTATAAATTTAACCCATATAACTTTACCTTCAAAATCTCTAAGGCAAATAAAATACAGTCCGGGACTAAAATGGCTTACATCATACTGAGTGCAACTGCTATTCACAGTTTTTTCAAACCTAACCCTATCACCTAACTGATTATAAATCTCGAAGAATCCATAATTTCCCTCCGAAACAATATTCAATTGCTCACCAACCGGATTAGGATATATATTTACCGCCGATAATATAATCTCATTGATTTTCGTTTGCTCATAATTTAAAGGAATGAAAAAGTCCATACAGTTACTTGTTCCCGGTTCAAAATCCCTTCCATCAAGATCCCATGTTCCGTTATTAAATACGGCGCAGATTTCAGTAACAACAGTTCCATTTTCAAAACCATAAAATTCATATGGGGTATAGGTTATAGACCATGTTCCGTTTCCATTATCAGTCAAATCAGCAGTTTGCCCATTGGCTCCGATACTATCAAAAGGAATAACATACTGCCACTTTTCACCGGTAATTAAAGTAACTCCTGAATGTATATAAACCTGTGACGCACCCACAAGCGTTCCAGACTCAAAACAAGCTTCTGTAGGATCAAAAGTGAGTGTCAATTCATCGTAGGCAGTTGCATCAGGCGGATCTATACTGATGGCAGCAGGCATCACACCACCTTGAGAAAGAATTTTAAATCCATCTACCAGTGTCATCAATCCATCTTCAGGAGTCTCAACATTCAAATCCCAGAATCCCAGTGTAGCATCTTCGGGAATTGTAAGTTGGGCTGAGATTAAAGTATCATTCGCTGCATAAAAAGAATCGAAATTGATAGTTTCCGCTTCTTTACTTAACCACAGTTGTGTAGTGGCATTTGTAAAATGGGTATTCACTCCGAATATCTGAACACTTAAAGTTTCTCCATGGGAACCTTCATTCGGGACTATACTGTTCAATCCTGGTTCAGGAGGTGTACCCGGTAAAATGGGGATAAAAAAGTCCATACAATTAGCTCCGCCCGGTTCAAAATCACGGCCATCCTGATTCCAGTTATTACCATTATTAAACACAGCACATATTTGAGTTACATTGCTACCGGATGGAAATCCATAAAATTCAAATGGAATGTAGGTTATGGAATAGGTATCGTCAGGATTTAATGTTAAGATTGGGGTTTGTCCATTTGCTCCTGTCCCATCAAAATTAATAACATTTTGCCAAATCGACCCGTTAATCGTCACACCTGAATGTATGGCAATATAAGGCAACCCTGATAAGCTACCGGCTTCGAAGCAAGCCTCATCCACATCAAAAGTCAGTGTAACTTCATCATAGACTGTTGCATTTTCAGGCTCAATTGAAATAGCAGCTGGCATTTGGCCATAGGAAAATATACTGCAACAAAAAATAAAAAGTACTAAAATAGCCGAATGTAAAATCTGTGTTTTCATAGAAAGAATTTTTAATAAAATTATCTAATTATTAATGAATATCAAATATTCCCAGGGGGCTAATTCCATTTCCTGTTCTTTTTCAAAAATCATTTCGTCGCCCTTGAAGGCATCAATATAATCGCCTAAGTAATCATTTCCAATCAAACTAAATGAGACAATATCGGAAGATAGATTGGTAATTGTAAAAACCTTGTTTTTTTCTTTTTCTCTGATAAAAGCAAAAACAGTGCTGTCACTTGTAGTTTGTATTCTTAGAAAATCACCTCCGAACTGTCCATTCCATAAAGCCTGATTATCTAACTTTAATTGATTCAATGTTTTATAAAAGGCATTTAAAGGAGAATCCGGATTCCAGGTTATCTGATCCTTATCAAAAAATTCAAGTCGTTTATTAAGTCCTGTTTCCTGTCCGCTATAGATCAAGGGCATTCCGGGAAGTGTGTAAGTCAGAACAGCCATTACACTGCCAGCCTCCCCCATTCTTTCTTCTATTGTTCCATTCCATGAATTTTCATCGTGATTTGTAATAAAAGTCATGCGATAGGTGCCTTCAGGATATAATGTATCTTGCTTTTCAAAATAACTTTCTATATCGTTTGCATCCTTTTTTTCTTTTGCTATGCTATTTAATATATGGTGAAGCTCCCAGGCATATGACATATCGAATGCATTGGTATGGTGATCAGGCTGTTCAGCTTCCGCCAACATAAATACAGGTTTAATTTTATCCAGTTCCATCTTTGCTTGTTCCCAGAATTCCGTTGGCACCATTCCTGCCACATCACACCTGTATCCATCAATATCTGCTTCGGTTACCCAATATTTTAATGCATCTATCATGGCCGGCCATAATTCTTTATTATCAAAATTCAAATCAGCTACATCCGACCAGTCAAAAGGTGAAACCATTTTTCCGGTGGAATCCGTTGTATACCATTCAGGATGGTCATAAATCCATTGATTGTCCCATGCTGTGTGGTTTGCCACCCAGTCGAGTATAACTTTAAATCCCATTCCGTGGGCAATAGATACAAGCGCTTTAAAATCCGCCAACGTGCCGTATTCAGGATTTACTGCTGTATAATCCTTAACGGCATAATAACTACCCAATGTTCCTTTCCTGTTCTTTTCACCTATCGGATAAATGGGCATGAACCATAAAATCTTAACTCCCAAATCTTTTAATCCTGGCAAATGCTCTCCGAATGCCTTAAATGTTCCCTCCTCTGTGTATTGCCTGATGTTTACCTCATAGATGTTAGCATTTTTGCTCCACTCAGGATGAATGACATTGCAGACCGGTTTAATACTCTTTTCAACATCTTTGATGCTTTGATTTTGGCATGACAATAAAAAGAACAAACCGATTAATAAAAAAAATAACCCAAATCTGTAAATATAGGATTCATGAATGTTTAGAAATCGTTTCATAAACTTGATTTAAATATTAGTCTTCAAAATTAAATAAGATTTTTAAGCTTGAGAATTTTTTAATCATTAAAATCTCTAAATTTGTCAGCGCTTAAAAAATTCATGAAGAAGTTTTTCCTTGAGATTGTAGTTTTCATTTGTGGGGCAGTTGTTATGGCTTTTGAGATCATTGGCTCCCGTATGCTGGGTCCTTATGTGGGAACATCAATGGTTGTGTGGACAAGTATTATCGGTGTTATTTTATTAAGTCTCAGCATTGGCTATTATTGGGGAGGAAGAATTGCCGACAAACTGCCAAGAGCTGACATCCTCTCATTAATTATATTCATCTCAGCGCTGTTTATGATATTCTCAACTTTCTTAAAAGACGAAATACTTCAGTTATTGATAAGATGGATAGACAATATAAAAATTGTAACTGTTATAGCATCACTGATTTTATTTACAGCGCCTTCTGTTATGCTGGGTATGGTCTCCCCTTATGCTGCCCGCATCAAAATGAAATCCGTTGAAAAAAGCGGATCAACAGTTGGAAATCTATATGCCATTTCAACAGTTGGAAGTATCCTGGGTATTTTCCTGGCCGGTTTTTATTTAATCCCCACTTTCAAAATCACCAATATCCTTCTTTTGCTTTCAATTGCTCTTATTGCTGTTTCTTTATTTTTAAACAGTATACACCGCTTTTATTTTAAAAAACAAATTTCAAAATGAAAAGATTACTGACCGGGTTATTTGCATTGTTCCTCGTTTTAATTCTAACTTATTGTCAACCGGAAAAAGAGCAACAGCCTTTTAAAATAGCCATTTCCAAAGCAGTCCCGGCAGAATCCTATAAGTATTATATCCAGTGGTTGAAAAGCGCTGATTCAACGGTGATCTGTCTCGATATGTATCATCTTGGTATTGATTCAGCAATAAAAGCTTTAAGTAATTGTGATGGTTTGCTGATAACAGGTGGAGAAGATGTGAATCCGGAATATTATGGACGGGAGTTTGATTCAATTAAATGTGATTTGCCCAATGATTTTCGGGATAGCCTTGATCTGTTACTGATTGAAAATGCTTTAAAGCATAACATCCCGATAATGGGAATCTGCAGGGGATTGCAAATTTTGAATGTATATTTCGGTGGTAGTCTTATTTTTGACATCCCTTCTGATTTTGATACAACGGTAAAACATCGTTTTCCGGAATATAAAGCATCACAGCACGATGTAAGGATTATTAATGGCGCTTTACTGCAAGAAATTACCGGAGTTTCAAATGGAAACACAAACAGCAATCACCACCAGGGAATTGATAAACTGGCGCCATTATTAACAGGCAGTACTTATACAGAAGATGGTTTAGTGGAAGCTATAGAGCTGAAAGAAAAAGAAGGGAAACCATATGTACTTGGTGTACAATGGCATCCGGAAAGGATGGATTACGCTAATCCTTTATCAGGTAATTTGGCTGTGAGATTTTTGGATGAATCTCGAATTTATTCGAATAAATAAAATATATACACATGAAAAATCTATTATTAATTGCAACTCTTCTTGCAATTGTGGGTTGCAATAATCCGCAAAAAGAAAAAGAACCAAAAACTGATAAATCCATGAACATAAAAAAAGAAATATTTGGAGAGGCTGAAGGAAAAGAAGTTCAGTTATTTACCCTGACCAACAAAAATGGTTTAACTGCAAAAATTACAAATTACGGTGGAATAGTCACTTCACTGCTTGTACCTGATAAAAATGGAAATTTTGATGATGTGGTTTTAGGATATGATGATCTTGAAGGATATTTAGAAGAAACACCCTATTTTGGTGCCATTGTCGGAAGGTATGCCAACAGAATAGCAAGTGGTAAATTTACTTTGGATGAAAATGAATACGAGCTGGCGACAAATAACGGCCCTAATCATTTACATGGTGGTATTAAAGGATTTGATAAAGTTGTGTGGGAGACTGAGGAATTTATCAATGAAGATGGAGTTGGGATTAAGCTGCATTACCTATCCAAAGATGGTGAAGAGGGCTATCCGGGCAACCTTAATGTTGATGTCAGTTACACTCTGACAAATAAAAACGAATTAAAAATTGAATACAAAGCAACTACTGATAAACCCACACCCATCAACTTAAGCCATCACAGCTATTTTAATCTTGCCGGAACTTCAGGAAGAGATATTCTTGACCATAAACTCTGGATAGATGCTGATAAATATACTTTTGTGGATGAAACCCTGATCCCAACCGGGGAACTACGGGATGTAACCGGACCCATGGATTTTAGGGAACCCACCACTGTCGGGGAGAGAATTGAAAAAGTCGAAGGTGGATACGATCATAATTATGTTTTGAACAATAATGGCAATTTTGGCAAGGTTGCTGAATTATCTGATCCAAAAACAGACAGGGTAATGGAAGTTTATACATCAGAACCGGGAATGCAATTTTATTCAGGCAATTTCCTGGATGGTAGTATTACAGGAAAAAAAGCTATTGTTTATAAAAAGCATTTCGGACTCTGTCTTGAGACACAACATTTTCCTGATTCCCCAAATCAGCCTGATTTTCCCAACTCAATTTTGAAACCTGGGGAAGTGTTTGAATCTACTACTGTTTATAAGTTTCACCTCAACCCCTAACCCCTTCTCATCGAGGAGAAGGGGAATAAATTCTCCTGTTCTAAATAAATAAATATGTATGAATTTCGCTGATTTAACTCTCCCTCTTTTGCATGATAGGGAGCTGTAGGGTGAGGTGCTATTGGGATGAAATAATTAAATTTGCAACCGAACATCTAAACCAAAACAAAATGAAAAATTCAACTCCATATGGTGAAAATCTCTTTTATGGGGCTTCCCCTGAAATTTTGCGATTTGCACGGGAGTTAAGAAATAACTTAACTGATGCAGAAAGTATACTATGGCAAGAAATAAGAAACAGAAAACTGGCTGGATATAAATTTCGACGGCAGCATCCCATTGATAAATTTATTGTGGATTTTTACTGCCATGAGAAAAAGCTAGTTATTGAGCTGGATGGAGGCATACACAATAAACTGGAGATAAAAGAATATGATATTTCCCGATCAGAAGAACTTGAGAAGTTTGGGATAAAAATCATTAGGTTTAAAAATGAAGAGGTCTATCAAAATTCAGAAGGAGTTCTGAATAAGATCGAACAGGGATTAAACCACCTCAACCCCTAACCATTTCTCCTCCAAGAGAAGATGAATAAATCCCTGAAAACAAAATTTTTTGAGTAAAAACTTTTTTCACACGAAATTAACTCTCCCTCTCTTACAGGAGAGGGAGCTGGAGGGTGAGGTGAACCTAGTAAATCTCAGGCACAAAAGTCTGCTCCGAAATAGGAACCCTCACATATCCCGAAATGTTTTGTCTTTCAGGTAATTTGATCTCTTCAGGAGGAATATATTCATATGGGATCATTGAAAGTAAATGGGATATACAATTCAACCTTGCCCTTCTTTTGTCATCTGCGTTTACAACATACCAGGGCGATTGTTTGGTATCGGTATAACCGAACATTTCATCCTTGGCTTTGGAATAGTCGTCCCACATGGTGTATGATTTTAAATCAACCTCACTGAATTTCCAGCGTTTTGTAGGGTCGGTCAACCTGGATTTGAATCTTTTTTCCTGCTCCGTATCACTCACCGAGAACCAGTATTTAATAAGGATAATCCCGGAACGGATCAGCATGCGTTCAAAATTCGGACAGGAGCGTAAAAACTCCCAGTATTCTTCATCGGTACAGAAATTCATTACCCTTTCAACAACCGGACGATTGTACCAGCTTCTGTCGAAAAGAACCATTTCCCCTGCCGCTGGAAGATGCGGTACATATCGCTGAAAATACCATTGTGTTCTTTCTCTTTCGGTGGGTTTTGCCAGGGCTGAAATACGACAAATACGGGGATTTAATTTTTCAGTGATCCTTTTTATAGTCCCGCCTTTTCCGGCGGCATCCCTGCCTTCAAAAATAATAACAACTTTTAATTCCTTTTCCCTGATCCACTCCTGAAGCTTTACAAGCTCTACCTGCAAATCCTCAAGCTCCTTCAAGTATACCTTTTCTTCAATCTTGTTTTTCGATCCGTTACCGTTATTTTCTGACTTTTTATTATTTTTCATTTCATCTTCAAATTGCCGTAAAAATAAAAATTATTTACTGGTTATTCATTATACCCATAACACTATCCGGACTGTTCAATTCTAAAAAGCAATATTTAAATTTTTCTCTGTGTAACTCTGTGCTTCTTAGTGTGGCTCTGTGGTATAGCTATTTCACTTCCAAAGGAATGCCCGTGGCAAAAGTGCCACAAAGTTTCCACAAAGTTTCTCAAAGAAATTTTCAGATATTATTTAAACTATAGATATTCATTATTTTATATTCATCACAGTTTTTTTATTTGGTTAGGATTGAACAGCCCTGATAACTCCATTCCCGACTTCAGTAATATAAAAATCCGCTTCCAAACCGGTTCTGATTTTATAGTTTTTACCAACCTCCTGCTTAAATGTTTCAATTTGATTCTCATGTACAATATTAACCGTGCAACCTCCAAAACCACCCCCAGTCATTCGAGAACCTAAAACACCTTCTATTTTCATTGCATCTTCAACTAATACATCTAATTCAGAACACGAAACTTCATAATCGGATTTTAATGAGTCATGTGACTTTAACATAAGTTTTCCAAATAATTCAATATCTCCTTTTTTCAATGCTTCAACTCCATCAACTACGCGTTGATTTTCTGTTATTACATGTCGAGCGCGCTTTTTTAAAATTGAATCATCTATTTTATCTTGCAATGATTCAAACTCTTCAACACTTATTCCGCTTAAGGTTTTCACCGGTTTAAAAGAATTTAAAATCTCTAGCGCTTGTTCACATTCCGACCTTCTTTTATTGTATTTTGAATTTGCCAGTTCTCTTCGTTTATTGGTATTTGAAATTATTATTTTATAATCTCCCAAAGCTATAGGAACCAATTCGTAATCGAGTGTTTCACAATTTAAAAAAACAGCATGGTCTTGTTTACCCATAGTAACTGCAAACTGATCCATGATTCCGCAGTTCATACCTACAAACTCGTTCTCGGCACTTTGAGCCATTTTTATCAATTCAATCTTGCTCAATCCTGCATTTATGATCTCGTTAATTGCAAAAGCTGTTACTACTTCAACAGAAGCAGAGGATGATAATCCTGCTCTATTTGGAATATCACCTGCATACATCAAGGCCATTCCAGGAACAACCAATTCTTTTTTATGAAATTCCCTGATTACCCCCAGGGGATAATTGATCCATGTTTTACCTACAGGAATTATTTCATATTTCATGCAAATCCGGGCTGTGGTCGGAAAGTTTTTTGACCTGAATCGAAGCATCGGATCTTCCAATAACCTGACCAGTAAATATGTTCCGTATTGCAAACTGCAAGGGAGCACATACCCTCCGTTATAATCTGTATGTTCACCAATCAGGTTTACACGTCCCGGCGCAAAAAACACCTGAATATCATCTTCCCGGCCTCCATTGATTTCTATAAAATCCCTGACTAAATTTTCAATATTCATAGTTCACATAGATATTTACAATTCAACATTTAACCTCCATTATTCATAAAATCTCTCGCAACTCCATTTTGCAATTTTTAAATTTTTACATCGTAAATCGAACATCGTAAATCGTATATCTTACAGTCCTCTCTCCCACTCTTCCCTCAGTCTCGCCCCTTCAGGATTATTGATGGCATTATCCAGTTGCCTTAACATTTTTTCCTTATCCCTCGATAAAATCCCTTTCAACGACAGGTAATTGGAAGCATGGTCACTTCTGAAAATCACATTTTCCAGTTTTGTTTCTGAAATGAATAAACGCTGCTCTTCCAGCAATTCAATGGTGTTCATTTCTTCAAAAACTCCCTGGAACCTTTCCTCATACTGTTTAACTCCAAATGGAAAACTCAAAACCAGTGTTGACAAGTATTCCGGTTGAAGGGCATTCGCTACCTTCGCTGAATTGATCGCATGTTGTTTTGAGTATTTCTTCCCTCCCAGCCCATTGATGATCATTACTGAGCTTTTTATTCCAGCTTCTTTGGCCTTTGATAAATGCTGTACAGTTGAGTCAAAAGTTTCTCCTTTGTTGATCAATTCAAGTAATTCGTCATCACCGGATTCAATACCGACATAAAACAATTTTAATCCTGCATCATACAATTCCTTCAACTCCTCGAACGGTTTATTCTCCAAATCTTTGGCAATAGCGTATGCAGAAACCCGGTTAAGTTTAGGAAAGGTATCCTTTAATTTGTTTAATATTCTTAGCAATTTACCGGTTGATAATACCAATGCATTTCCATCAGCTAAAAATACTTTCCTGACATCAGCTGAATATTTTGCAACATTTTCGATCTCACTAAAAACTTCTTCCTCATTCCTAACCCTGAATCTCTTGGTTGTGTACATTTCACAAAAGGCACATTTATTCCATGAGCAGCCTAATGTTACCTGAATTATAAAAGAGTATACCTCACTCGGTGGCCGGAATATTGGTTCATCGTATTGAATAGGGAATAAGTTCATATTTTATTAAAAACAAATTTTTATTGATCTATAATTTTATAATTTAGCGCAAAAATGATCAGCAAATTTAATAAAAAACAAATGTTAAGAATTTCATTTCTTTCAACAGTAGTTCTGCTCTTATCTTTTTCTTTGTTGCTTCAGGGACAAACAAGTGAGTTTTTACCGATCAATAAGAATCTCTCTTTTAATGGTAAATTTATCACTGACATTCCTGGTGACAGCTATAAAAATATTTCAGATAATGGAATATTCAAGTGCACGTACGACATCGGGTTGGTGAGCGATGAAAATCGGGAGCTAGTAAATTTCGAGCTATTCGAAAATGATAATCTTATATATAGCAAAAAAATTATCCCCGGTTCGGATGTTTTGATCTCAAATTCAGGATATGTGGCTGTTTTTGATATGCAATTCCATTTTAAGCAGGAAATATCAATTCATTTTTATGATAGGAATGGAGAAAAATTATCAGCGCTGAATTTCAGATATGCATCCCTTTTTGGATTTTCACCATCAGGAAATATTTTTGTCACCGGAACAGACAAACAATTAAACATTTTCAATCTGGACAACGGGAAAACTAATCAAATTGAAGATTGCAGCAAGTATGCTTTCTCTGACAACGAAAAATATCTTGTCACAGCCAAAGAGGATAAAATCAGTATTTATCAAAACTTTGAGCTTATCAGGCAAATCAATTCCGGGTTTTTCTATCCGCGTGGAATTATCATTTCAGAATCTGAAAATATCATTGCAGTCATAGATAAAACTCAACTGAAAACTTATGATCTTGAAAATGGTAATCTTTTATTCAGTCATAGTTTGGCAGAGTATTATTCCTTTAGGGATATAATATTTCATGAAGGTTTGATATTAACAGGTGTACATTATAAAAACAATGGAATATCAAAGGGTATCTTAAAAGTATTTAATTCTGAAGGAGATTTGATTTCTGAACAAGAGATTGCTGCCAAAGAATACGCTGTATTTGAAAATAGCAAACAGCCTAAAAAAACATCCTATGATTACGATGAAATCCCCTGGCCTTTTGTTCCGTTCGATGAAGTGCATAAAGTATGGAACCATTACGAACAGCATATGGGCGATGGTTCTGGTGACTGGTCGTACCTGCACCAGGGATTGGATATTGAAGTTCCCATCAATGAACCCACCTATGCCGTACAAGAAGGCTGGGTTAAGCTTGTTCTGACCCTCGGCGGTAATGCGTACTGGAGGGTGGCTGTAAGCCCTGTGCAGGTTTCGGGCTACTCCGATGGATGGTTATATGCCCACCTCGTTGAAAGTAGTATACAGGTGGATGTGGGTGATTATGTGCAGGTGCATGATTACCTTGGTGATATTATTTACTGGACATCTAATTGGGGACATATCCATTTTGTCAATATTAGAGACCAGGGAGATGTATGGTATTATGATGATGATGAATGGGGCATCAACTTCAATCCATTGTTGGCTTTAAACCCGATCACAGATGATGTACCTCCTGTAATTGAGGAATTTTCTAACACTTCAAAATTCGGCTTTGTTGAAAATGAAACAAGCAATTATCTCGGTCCCGACAGCCTTTACGGAGATATTGACATCATTGTAGAGATCAGCGATTATCATGGTTTTTCAGAATGGGAGCAGCCGGCTTTCAAAACCTATTACTGGTTTAATAAACTACCGGAAAACACAACTATCTTTCCAAAAACGCTGGGGCAGATACTGAACCATGAGTACAGTTTTTATTCCAGCGGTAATTATTATCCCTATGCTGATATCATTTACAAAAAAGACTATTTGCATCCTTCACCACCGTGGATGAACTACGACCGTGATTATTTCCAAATACTCACCAACAATAATGGGGATTCCATCATTGAGCTTTCCGAAGCACAACTGGCCTTCCCTACGCTGGACTATCCTGACGGAGAGTACCGTTTATTTGTAGAAGCATGGGACGAATTTGGGAACATGGCCCTCGATAGCCAGGATGTGGTGATCGATAATTTAGAGACTGATATTATAGAATATGAGAATTACGATCTTTCTTTGAGTTGCTACCCTAATCCTGTTAAAGATTTTATCAACCTTCAATTTTACATAAGTGAACCAGGATTAGTAAGTTTAGAATTGCTTGATATTTCCGGAATCACAATTAAAAATTTATTGAATAAGCATACCACCTCAGAGATCTATGAGATAGATATCAATTTAAGTGATTTAACAGAAGGCGTTTATTTTCTTTTACTAAAAACCAATGAAGGAATACAAACGAGAAAAATTATAAAACTATAAAGAGTTCCGTAGTGTTAAGAGTTCTGAGTTGATTGACAGATTGAACACAGAACACTGAACTCTGAACTCAATGACTGAACTTGTTATTCGTCTGACCACTTCCTGTGTGTTTGCCTTGCGCGCAGTGGTCGGACGAATACTCCATACAATTCAACAATAGAATTTAAATAAAAGAAATGAAAACACTTTTTGATCTCGATCAGATAAAAGGCAATTCGCAAAAAAATAAGTATATTAAACATTACAACGTTCGCTCTTGTGTCTATCATGGGTCAATGGATAATAGAAACAAATCTCGATTAAAAAACTGTAAAGATCTTTTAGAAGATGAAAAGTTAAAAATGAAATTACCGTATGTATGCTATTATTGTGGTGAAGATGAACCAAATAAGTTGGTTACCGACCATTTAATACCGAGGATTAAGGGTGAAGGAGATTATGGTGAAAATTTAGTTCCTGCTTGCAGATATTGTAATAGTTCAAAAGGTGGAAAGGATATGCTTGAATGGATGAAACGAAAAGAAATAAATCCATCGGTTTTAGTTTTGCGAAGATATTTAAAACTGGCAATTTTATTTTGTAATTGACTTATAATAATTGTGTCCTTAATCAACATTGAACTCCCCATTAGACTTCAAACTTCTATTGTGAATAAATAAATTTTGACATAAAAGCAAAGCAATCTAATTTTGCTGCCTTAAAAATATATATGGAAACATAAAGGAGTTCCATTCAACAAATTCACCAATTTAACAGATTTAACAAATTCAACCGATTCAACAATTGCTAATGCAAGAAACCATCCTGATACTTGATTTTGGTTCACAATATACCCAGCTAATCGCCCGGAGGGTAAGGGAACTAAATGTTTATTGCGAGATACATCCCTTTAATTCCTTTCCCGAAATAAATGATCACATAAAAGGTGTTATCCTTTCCGGAAGTCCTTTTTCAGTACGCGATTCAAATTCCCCTGCACCCGACCTTTCCGGGATAAAAGGCAGCATTCCTTTATTGGGTGTTTGTTATGGGGCGCAATTGATGGCCAAAAATGCCGGAGGCGATATCATGCCATCAAAGATCAGAGAGTATGGCAGGGCAAATCTATCCTTTATCGACCAGTCCAGCGAATTGATGAAAGGTATGTCAGATGGTTGCCAGGTGTGGATGTCGCATGGAGATACCATACTGAATGTTCCAAAAGATTTTAAAGTAATAACCAGCACTGCTGATGTGAATATTGCAGGATTTGCAATTGAAGGAGAGCAAACATACGGAATACAATTCCATCCTGAAGTGTACCATACAGATGAAGGAAAAATCCTGCTGAAAAATTTCGTTGTTGACATTTGTGGGTGCTCACAGTCCTGGACACCTGAATCTTTTATCGAAACAACAATAAATGAACTAAAGCTAAAACTCGGCAATGATAAAGTTGTATTGGGACTTTCAGGAGGTGTTGATTCATCGGTAACTGCCGTTTTAATGGATAAGGCAATCGGGAAAAACCTGCACTGTATTTTTGTTGATAACGGACTTCTAAGAAAAAGTGAATTTGAAGATGTACTCGATTCTTATGAGCACATGGGATTAAATGTTGTGGGCGTGGATTCAAAGGATCGGTTTTACAAAGCGCTGAAAGGTATCACTGACCCGGAAAAGAAACGCAAGGCAATCGGCAATACCTTCATTGAGGTATTTGATGAAGAAGCCCACAGGATAACAGATGTCAATTGGCTGGCACAGGGGACTATTTACCCGGATGTGATTGAATCGAAATCGGTAAAAGGGCCATCGGCAACTATTAAGTCGCATCATAATGTGGGAGGTCTCCCCGATTTCATGAAATTGAAAATTGTTGAGCCGCTTAATTCATTGTTCAAAGACGAAGTAAGGAAAATCGGTAGAGCTTTAAGTATGGATACCAACCTGTTAAGCAGACATCCTTTTCCAGGGCCGGGACTGGGAATAAGAATACTTGGAGAAATTAATGAAGAAAGGGTAAGGATACTTCAGGAAGCAGATTATATTTATATAAAAGGTTTGAAAGAGTTTGGCCTTTATGATAAAGTGTGGCAAGCAGGTGTTATCTTGTTATCAGTACAATCAGTCGGTGTAATGGGCGATGAACGGACTTATGAGGATGTTGTAGCTCTCAGGGCGGTAGGTTCAACTGATGGAATGACGGCTGACTGGTCGCAACTTCCTTACGAATTTTTGGCTAAAATCTCGAATGAAATAATCAACAAGGTTAAAGGGGTTAACAGGGTTGTTTATGATATCAGTTCCAAACCGCCGGCCACAATAGAATGGGAATAACTGGGTTTTAAATTATATGTTATCTTCAAATCAAAGGAAAGAAATAATGAGTAGCCTAATTCCCAATAAAAATCAGTTTTTGTTGTATTCAACTCCTGAAGGAGATGTTCGGTTAGAAGTATTGGTGCAAGATGAAACGGTTTGGCTTACGCAGCAAAAAATTGCTGATTTATTTGGTGTTGACAGAAGTGTGGTAACAAAACATTTAAAAAATATATTTTCCAGTGATGAGTTGGTAGAAAATTCAGTATGTGCAAAAATTGCACATACTGCCACTGACGGAAAAACATATCCTACAAAATTTTACAATTTAGACGCAATAATTTCAGTCGGTTATCGTGTAAATAGTCGTCAGGCAAGCCATTTCAGAATTTGGGCAACCAAAATACTGAAAGAATATATCATCAAAGGTTTTGTAATGGATGATGAACGGCTGAAAAATCCCAATAATATTTTTGGCAAAGATTATTTTGAAGAACAGCTTGCCCGAATTCGAGACATACGCTCAAGCGAAAGGCGGTTTTACCAAAAAATTACAGATATATATTCGCAATGCAGTGCTGATTACGATGTAAACGACCAAACCACCAATGACTTTTTTGCTACAGTTCAAAACAAATTGCATTGGGCTATTACCGGCCAAACAGCAGCAGAAATAGTAGCATCAAGAGTTGATAGCAATAAAAATAATATGGGACTGACTAATTGGAAAAATTCTCCAAAAGGCCGTATACGGAAAACAGATATTAGTATTGCAAAGAATTATTTGAATAGGGATGAATTGGATGGTTTGAATCGAATTGTATCTATGTACCTTGACTATGCTGAAAATCAAGCTCGTAAAGGGGTAGTAATGTATATGAAAGACTGGGTTCAGAAATTAGATGCTTTTTTGAAATTTAATGAAGAGGCTTTATTAAAACACAAAGGAAAAGCATCACATGAGGTTGCAAAATCCCTGGCAGAAAAAAAATTTGAAAAATATCGTATAATTCAAGACCGTATATTTGAGTCGGATTTTGACAGAGAGATAAAAAAACTGGAAGAAAGAAATAAGAAGTTAAATAAATTAGATTGAGTAAAAATATCCTTCATGAAAAAGTTTTTGTGTTTAATTATTCTTTTTTCAATTTCTCCTGTGTGGATATTGGCACAGCAAGAAACAAAAATCAAAAAATCCCAGATAATAGAAAACATAGGAGGTAAGGATTATTACCTCCATTTTGTAAAACAGGGCGAAACACTTTTTGAGATTGCCAAAGTTTATGATCTCACCGTTAATGATATTTTTTCAACCAATCCTGAGTCAGCAGAAGGAATCAGGCCGGGTCAAATCCTGAAAATCCCGGTAAAGGTCATGCAAGAAAAAAATACTGCAAACACTAATTCAGAATCAGAATACTTTTTTCACATTGTAAAAAGCAAAGAAACATTGTATGGGATCAGTCGCAAATATGGTGTTGAAATAAACGACATCAAAAGTCTGAACCCTGAAATGGGTGAATACCCAAAGGAAGGGGAAACAATAAAAATCCCGGTCAGAAAAAATTCCGAAAACCCTGATGAAAATGTTTGGGAAGGAGTAATTGTAAAACATATTGTCAAACCAGGAGAAACACTATACGGGATTGCGAAACAGTATAATGTTACCATTGGTGAAATACTCAATGCCAATGCCGGACTAAATGATCAGCTTAAAGAGGGAATGGAAATTCTGATTCCTAACCAGGTTGATGAAAAAGAATTAGCCGAATATAAAAAGGTGGAAGATAAGAAGGCCAAATTTGATGAACATACCATAGTTTCCGGGGAAACCCTGTACCGCATTGCAGCAAATTATGGTGTAAGTATTGATACGCTCAAGAATTATAATTCCGGATTGACTGAAATCCTAACTGTCGGTCAAATAATTTTAATCCCCAAAATCAATCAGAAAGAGAATTTCATTTATCACACACCTGATAAGAAGGAGAAACTTCAGGATATTGCAGATCAGTATGGTGTGAATTATTACCAACTCCTTGCGCTAAATCCCGGAATACATAAAAAAGTGGCCAAAAGACAGATCATTAAAATTCCTGTTAAGATCAGGGAAAGTGTGGTAATTACAGTAGATGAGAATGATAATATTGAAAAGAAAGATATTAAAAGCCCATGTGAAAGAATTGAACAAAACATGAAGGCTACTTATAATGTTGCCTTAATGCTTCCCCTATTTCTTGAGGAGTTGGACAGCCTTGAAACTGCGAAAGTTGAAGATCGCCATGAATTATCAAACCTGGTTTCATTCTGGTTCCTCCAGTTTTATGAAGGATTTCTTATGGCAGTTGATTCCCTTAAAGAAGCGGGAATGAATTTGAACCTCTTTGTATATGATGTCGATAATTCATCGGAAAAAATAAATAAGGTACTGCATACATCCGAATTGAGCAGCATGGATCTGATTATCGGTCCTTTCTACAGTGAAAGTTTTAAGAAAATGGCAGCTTTTGCAAAAACTTATGAAATAAAAATTGTGAACCCCCTTTCAACCCGGGAAGAGATCCTTCATGGAAATCCTTATGTATATAAAGTAAAACCGGGTGAAAGTTATCAGATTGATAATATCGTTTCCTTTATCCGGGATCAATATTCCGAAAGCAATGTAGTTATTGTGCGTCACAACAAATACAAATACCAGGCTGATGTATCTTATATCAGAAACTTTCTGAACACCAACCGGAATTCGGGAATTTATATTAAGAATAATAAAATCATAGATGAATTAATTGAAGCAGAAACAAATAAGGTGTTTACCGAAAATATCTTGTTTGATATAAAGGCCCTTTCGGAAAATGTACTGGACAGTACCTTCATTCGGAATACAGTTAAAGAAGTGATTTATGTGAACGACAGTACTACCGGCTTGAAGATGAACCTTTCGTTATTTAGAAAAAACATTGTGATTGCCTTCAGTGAAGATAAAGTATTTACCCAGGAAATCCTGTCGCAATTAAATAAATTGCAGCTTGATCACAATATTACATTATTGATTATACCTGAGTGGAACGATTATCAGGACACGGAAACAAAACACCTCCTTAACCTCGAAGTTCACTGTTTTACATCAGCTCTGGTTGATTTTAATAATTATAGAACAAAACAATGGGTACTGAATTTCAGGAATAAATACAAAACAGAGCCAACAGCAAACAAATATGCTTTTGATGGATTTGATATAGCCTGGTATTTTCTGAACGCCCTTTACCTTTATGGTGGCAGTTTTGAGCAATGCATCAGTGATTATAACATTGACCTGATCCAATCGAAATTTGAATTTGAACAAATTCCGGGCAACGGTTATCAAAACACTTATTGGAATATTGGTAAATTTTTTGATTATAATTTTATTAAAGTGAAGAACTAGAATTTTATATCTTTGCTGAAATTCTTTGAAATATATGCTTAGCAGAAGGCACCTGAGAATAAAAGCCCTACAGGCTTTATACGCGTTCTTTCAGTCGTTTAACGACAGGATAGACATTGGAGAAAAGGAATTATTCAGAAGTCTTGACAAACTTTACGAAATCTATGTCTATCAGTTATCCCTCCTTATTGATATTATTGAATTTGCTAAGAAGAGACAGGACGAAAACAAGTTGAAATTTTTTCCCACCGAAGAAGATTTGAATCCAAACACACGTTTTATCGAAAATCAATTTTATCAACAATTAACAGCAAACAAGGATTTACTAAAATACATTGACAGGTATAAAATTTCATGGGTCGATCAGGAGGATATGATCCGCAAGCTATTGGTGCAGATCAGGAATAGCACTGAATTTAACGACTACATGGCCAAACCTGAAAATTCTTATAATAACGATAAGGATATTTTTACCAGGATCATTAAAAAACATTTATCGCGGTCCGAGATTCTTCAATCTTATTATGAGGATAAAAATATCTACTGGCATGAGGATTTTCATACTGCCAATTTACTTGTAATTAAAACCATAAAGTCATTTAATGAAGATTGGGATGAAAATTACAAATTGCCTGTTATTTTCGAAAATGATTCCATAAACCGAAATAATGAAGATAGAGAGTTTCTTATCAAATTATTTCGAAACACCATTATTCATAGTGATGAATATGAGCGCCTGATTGATGACAAGGCTAAAAACTGGGAAATGGATCGAATTGCCATCATGGATGTTTTGCTTATCAAGATGGCGCTGGTTGAATTACTGGAACTGCCCTCCATTCCTATAAAAGTAACACTCAACGAATATATAGAGCTGGCTAAATTGTACAGTACACCCAAAAGCAAGGTTTTTGTAAACGGCATCCTTGATAAATTGATCGGCGATCTCAAGACCCAAAACAAGATCAAAAAAACCGGAAGGGGATTAAAGGAAAATTAAAATAATTAATGCAACTTTGTGATCTGAATTACGAATTTTGCAATAAAATATGAAGTTCTGGAATTATTAAAAAAACAAATATGAAACACGTACCTCTAAAAAGTGTAATGTTCTTTCTCCTGGTTTTTGTTTTTTCATTCTCTTTAATTCAATGTAAAAATTCGAAGGAGAAAAATAAGGATAACAAAACAAACAACGAGCAAACTGCAAGCACAAAACCCGAAAAGGAAAAACCGAAGCTGGTGCATGATGACAATGGGAATATCATTGAGCGACATGCCAATTCATACAGAAAAAAGGATGGTAGTCTCCGCTCGAAGGACAGCTATTTTTATAAGTATGATGAACGCAACAATTTAATTGATGAAACAAAAATTTCACACAATCCCGAAGGAGAGTTACAATATAAAAATGTAAATTTTTATGCGTATAACGATTTAAATCAAAAAATCGAGCAAAATTTTTTCAGCTACGATAAGAATGACACACTCCAGCGGCAGTCAAGGATCACATATGTTTATAACGACTTAGGGCATCTGGTTGAAGAAACAAGTTATTTCCTGGATGGATCTGTTAAATCCATTATTATTCGTGATCCCAATGAATTGGGTGAATTGAATTCGGAAGAGTACATTCATTACAACCAGGATGGAACCAAAAAGGATCACAAAAAATACTACTACACTAAGTATGGCCTGGAGCGTACAGAAGATTTGATGGACAAATAACATGTACGAACCTAAAACTATCTATACAAAAATAGCTTTACAAACTATTGTAAATCAGTTAAAGAAAACTCCCGACAGTACAAATCAGGAAGACATACCGGAAGAAATTCTAAGCAATCGCCGGGGATGTTTTGTTTCATTGCATAAACTGGATGGATCGTTACGGGGATGCATAGGAACGATTGAAGCCCGGGAAAAAAATTTATATAAAGAAATATCGAGAAATGCCATTTCAGCAGCTTTTAATGATTCCCGGTTCAGCAGGCTTACATTTGATGAACTGGATGATTTAGAATTATCCGTTGATGTTCTTACTGAGCCTGAACAAATATATGATCTGGATGATCTGGACCCACAAATTTATGGTATTATTGTTTCTGACGATTCTTTTAGCAGGGCCGTACTTTTACCGTCTATTCCTTCGATAGATACCGTTGAAAAACAAATCGACATTGTAAAAAGGAAAGCCGGATTAAGTAAAGTTGACAATGAGAAACTTAAATTTTTCCGGTTTACATCAACTCGTTATCACTAGAAAATATAAACTCTAAGCACAAAACTCTAAGTTCTAAACAAATTCGAAATTAATATTTATAATGTTAATACTTTATTTACACTTTGTCTGTCTATAATATTTATCTTTGCCTTTCACTTAAAAATCAATCAAAATGACACAACAAGAACTTAACCCCAAAAAATTTATCCCAATTGCCGTACTGGTGGTTGCGGTTATTATCCTTTTAATTTCATGGAACAGTATTACCATAACAGTTGACGCCGGACAGGGTGGCGTATTATTTAAACGATTCGGAGGTGGCATCGATCTTGAAAACACCTATGGAGAAGGTTTTCACTTTATTGCACCCTGGAACAAAATGTATATTTATGAAGTAAGGCAACAGGAAATAGGAGAAGACATGAATGTATTGGCAAGCAATGGTTTGGAAATACAGGTGGACGTTTCTACATGGTATGAACCCAAATTCGACAAACTTGGCTATCTCCACGCTGAAATAGGAACAAGCTACCTGCAGCGCATAATAATTCCCAGTTTACGTTCTGCTGCCCGCAGTGTTGTTGGCAGATATACGCCCGAACAAATCTATTCAACAAAGCGTGATATTATTCAGGATGAAATTTATGAAGAAACAAAAGCGCTGCTTGATAGTAAATACGTACAAGTGAACCAGGTACTGATACGTTCGATTAAACTTCCAGCTACTCTTAAACAGGCTATAGAGGGCAAATTGAAACAAGAACAATTGTCATTGGAGTACGAATTTAAGCTGGAAAAAGCAAAACAGGAAGCCGAACGCCAGAAAATTGAAGCCGAAGGAAAAGCAACCGCCAACAGGATAATCAGCGCCAGTTTAACTGCAAATATTTTACGCGAAAAGGGAATTGAAGCTACAGTGAAGCTTGCAGAATCGCCTAACAGTAAGGTTGTAATTATAGGTAATTCAAAAGATGGTTTACCTATAATACTTGGGGATACAAAATAAGTTATTTCTTTCAGCAATAGAGAGGAGAATGTCTCATAAGTCAAAAATTAAGGTCACATTGAGCCTGTCGAAATGTATACAATCCTGTTAATCAACTATGTTTCGACAGGCTCAACGTGACCATTTGGGATTAAAATAGACTTATGAGACATAAAACCATATTTATTCTTGTCTTTTTTATTCTTAACCTGGCACTCAGTTCATTTTATCTTGATACCTGGAAAAATGCCAACACTACTTCCAGGGCTTTGCCGATTATTTCTTATTTCGAGGATGGCTCGTTCAGCTTCGACAAATACCACGAACTTACTT
This sequence comes from Bacteroidales bacterium, assembly GCA_030596605.1. GTDB lineage: Bacteria > Bacteroidota > Bacteroidia > Bacteroidales > JAADJA01 > JAADJA01. Next base: position 2,039 of record JAUVJI010000048.1, on the reverse strand, counting down.
GTGATAAAAGTTTTATTGATGGCCATTATTACACCGATAAAGCTCCTTTACCAACTTATATCGTATTGCCTTTTTTTGGTGCATTAGTTAAAACAGGCATCATCTCTCCTGATGACAACGGCGATCTTTTTGGGGATCACATTTATATGTTAGGAGGATTTCTTACGGCAAGTTTGCCTTTTGCTTTAATTCTACTGATTATATTTCTGGTGATCAAAAATCTAAAAATGCATGTATCACCTGTATTTATGAGTGCCTTGCCTTTCTATGCTTCCTTTATTTTTGTTTTTACCGGAACATACTTCCCACATATATTATCCGGTTTTTTACTGCTGGCTTCTTATATCTATTTGAAAAAGGATAAATATCTGATTGCAGGAATATTTGCTGGCTTAAGTTTTTTATGCGAGTATAACCTTGCAGTTATCTTTTTTCTGTGGGCTATTCAATTGATTGCCCGTAAAAAAAATATTAAACCGGCTATAATTTATAGTTTAGGCATTTTACCGTCTTTGCTATTTATTCTTTATTACAATTATATTTTTACCGGTTCCCCTTTTATCATGCTTTACAAGTACCATAACTTCGACCAGTTAAACAGCAATTACGGTTTTTCCTTACCTGGATTTACTTCATTATGGGGATTGAGTTTTAGCTGGTATAAAGGATTGTTCTTTTATGCTCCATTTATTTTACTTTTTATTATTATGGCTATCAAACCGGCATTACAGAAAGGAACCAGGTATTTTCTAACCAACTATCTTTTTATTCCGTTTGTAGTTTATTATTTATTTATAGCATCTTATTTCGGCTGGTGGGGAGGCTGGACTTATGGACCGAGATTCCTGCTTGCACCGGCAATTTTACTTACTTATGAAGGAATTCTATTTTTATCTGATAAAAAGTTTCCTAAATATATATTTTGGATTTTTATAGGTTTTGGAATAATTTGCACCTTTATGGCTAAAGCAACTCTTAGTTATTCTATTCCAACTGATGTGGCCAATCCAATGCTTGACCTCATAATTCCCAACTTCTTTAAAGGTGAATTTAATGCGAATAATATTCTTACAATGCTATTTGGAACAAAACCTGTTTATTCTTTTATAATTTTTGTTTTAATGTTTGTAGGAACTTTTATACTGTTAAACTTATGGTTTACTAAAAATCGAATGAAACACCCTCCGAGAAAATCGGAGCAGGCTATGATTAACTTTAATTACATAGGGAAATAGATTGTCCCGATTTTTTCGGTAATAAAAGAGGACTGGACGAATATTTAACCCCGTCCTTCAGAGACTGTGTGAAAACAGGAAAATCTTTTTGCCACGGCATTTATGCCGTGGGCTACAATATATAAAGAGGTTTGGCTTTAGCCCTTAACTTGTAGATTTTAATGGCTAAAGCCAAAAAATAAGTTCTGTTTTTCAACTCCGGCATAAATGTCGGAGCAAAAAAGATTGACAAGATTTTCGTCTTCACACACCCTGTTCAGGGCGGGGTTGAATTGAAAGGAGGAATAGTTTTAACAGTAAGACAGAAAACAAATTATAAGCAAATGAAAATCCTGGAAACACCCCGTGATGCAATGCAGGGATTAACTCGTTTTATTCCAACAGATAAAAAAGTGGAATTGATCAATGCTTTGATGCAGGTTGGATTTGATATTTTGGATGTAGGAAGCTTTGTTTCACCAAAGGTAATTCCTCAATTTAAAGATATTAAAGTTATACTTGATAAGATCGATATATCAAACTCTGAATCAAAAATTTTTGTTCTTGTTCCAAATACTAAGGGTGGTGAAAAAGCTGTGAAGCATAATTCAATTTCTTATATCGGCTATCCTTTTTCAACTTCTGAAACTTTCCTTAAAAAAAATATAAATTCCGACTTTGATTCATCAATAGATACAATGAACCGCTTGCAGGATTTATGCCTTAAGGTAACCTCTAAAAATCAATTTTTAAAACGTGAATTTGTGTATCCGATTTTTTAAGTAAATCGAACTAAGTTTAATAGCCCTTCAACAATCCGTATAT
>JAUVJI010000045.1 GCA_030596605.1 Bacteroidales bacterium | reverse complement strand
GAAAATAGGTTAATGTGGGTATCTACCCATCATTATCAAATTGTAAAATTTGTTTGCTACTATCTTAATAAAGTATTTTCATTGGCCGAAGATATGATATATGGTGGAGAAATATGTGTCGAATCAATGGAGATACCGGCAGATACTTTTCTTTATTCAAAAAAATATACATCCTTCAAATATTTTAAAGATTTTATTCATAAGTACAAAAATAACTTAGAATCAGCAACAAAAAAAGAGATAGACGAATTTATTAAATCAAATCCTGAATATTATTATACCTATGAAATTGCCGGTGATTATTATAACCTGCTGGGCGATATTGAAAAAACAATAGATTTTTATAATTTTGCCCTCGAAAAAGAGGTTGCCTCGGAATCGGAAAGAAAAAAGATATTAAATAAATTAGAAGAGTTAAATGGTAATACCGGATATTGAGACCAGGAGCAGAGAAGATATAAAAGCTTATCAGGAAAGCAGACTACCGCAATTACTTCAGTACTTATCAGAAAAATCAAAATTTTATTCTGAGAGGTTTATGGCACATGATATAAACATAAGCCAAATCAAAACATTAGAAGATCTTGCCAATATTCCACCAACAACAAAGGATGATCTGCAAATGCGCACATCTGATTTTGTGTGTGTTGATAAACGGCAAATCATTGATTACAATACCACTTCGGGCACACTGGGAGAGCCGGTTACTTTTGCCCTGACAGAAAATGATCTGGAAAGGTTAGCCCTCAATGAATATCTTTCGTTGAGCTGTAGTGATGGTACTGCTGATGATATTTATCAACTGATGGTTACCATCGATCGTCGGTTTATGGCAGGAATTGCCTATTTTTTGGGAATCAGGAAAATGGGAGCGGGAATGGTTAGGGTTGGCCCGGGCAATACCAAATTGCAATTCGATACTTTTAATAGAATAAAACCTACAACTCTTATTACAGTTCCATCGTATTTGGTTAAATTGATGGAATTTGCAAAAAGTAATAATATTGATATAAATTCAACAACCATAAAAAAAGCAGTTTGCATTGGAGAGCCGATCAGAAACAATGATTTTTCATTGAATACCTTGGGAAAAAAGATTGTTGATAGCTGGGATATAAATTTATATTCGACCTATGCGTCAACGGAAATGGGAGCTGCTTTTAACGATTGTCAATATGGCCTGGGAGGTCACCATCATCCAGATTTGATTATAGTCGAATTTTTAGATGAAAACGATCGGCCGGTTGATGAAAATGAACCGGGAGAGGTCGTTATAACAACCCTTGGGATTGAAGGAATGCCCTTGCTAAGATTTAAAACAGGCGATATTTGTTATCATTATACAGAACCCTGTCCTTGTGGCCGTACCTCAATGCGGATTGGCCCTGTAATTGGACGAAAACAACAGATGCTGAAATACAAAGGCACCACACTGTTCCCCCAGGCTATTTATGATATTTTGAACGAAATTGAATTTGTTGAGAATTATATAATTGAGGTAAGTACAGGCGATTTTGGAACAGACGAAATTACTATAAAGGCAGGTTGTAAAGATCAAGATGAAAAATATGAAAAATTAATCAAGGACCACTTCAGGGCTAAAATCCGGGTTGCTCCTGAAGTTCAAATCGTTCACCCTGATCAAATTAATATTTTGGGGTCACCCGAATTAAACAGGAAACCTCTTACTTTTATTGATAAACGTAAGTAGACTTATAACCACAAACAAAGAATTAAGAATTACGATACAGACTTCATTCATAAAAACTTTTGATGTACTTTTGAGCGAAATATTTTGAAATTATTTTATGATTAGTATTGGCAACAGGAATATAACCATTGATGATTTTTACGGAATACTTTTCGGTGAAAAAAACATATCCCTATCACCAGAGTCCATTATTAGGGTGAATAAAAGTTTTGATTTTTTAAGGGAGTTTTCACAAGATAAGGTTATCTATGGTATCAATACGGGTTTTGGCCCCATGGCTCAATACAGGATTGACAATGGTGACCAGAAACAGCTCCAATTTAATCTTATCCGCAGTCATGCTTCCGGATGTGGCGATCCAATTCCTCCCACATATATCAAGAGTGCCTTGGTAGTATTAATAAGTAACTTACTCAAGGGGTATTCAGGTGTTCATACAAATGTGATAGAATTGATCAAGGGTTTTATCAATAATAGCATCATCCCTTATGTTCCGGAACATGGTGGCGTGGGAGCAAGTGGCGACCTGGTACAGCTTGCTCATATTGCTTTAAACCTGGTTGGAGAGGGGGAGGTATTCTATAAAGGTAAAAGATCAGAAGTTTCGGAAGTTATAAAAAAGAATAATTTAAAACCTCTGCAAATATATATTCGTGAGGGGCTGGCATTAATGAACGGCACTTCGGTGATGACCGGGATCAGCATTGTAAATGTTCTGCAAGCCAGGCGTTTATTGGATTGGCTGCTTGTCTGTTCCGCCCTGATCAATGAAATAGTCCAGTCGTTTGATGATCATTTTTCTGAAGAATTGAATCGTGTAAAGCTTCATCATGGGCAGCAGGTGATTGCTGAAAAAATGCGTTTTCTTACACATGGAAGTAAGATGATTAAAGATCGGGAGAACGGATTTTATACAAAAAAAATTGATGAGAATAAAATTCGCAAGAGGGTACAGGAATATTATTCAATACGATGTACTCCCCAAATTTTGGGACCTGTGTACGATGCCATTGAAAATGCCGAACGATTATTTATTAATGAAGCAAATTCAGTTCAGGATAATCCGGTAATTGACTTTGAGTCAAAAAACGTATTCCATGGCGGAAACTTTCATGGCGATTATGTCTCATTTGAATCTGATAAATTAAAGATTGGGATTAGCAAATTAACCATGGTAGCTGAAAGGCAGCTTAATTTTTTAATGAACAATAAACTGAATAAAATATTACCACCCTTTGTTAATTTGGGAAAACTTGGTTTTAACCTGGGGATGCAGGGTGTACAATTTACCGCCACCTCTACCACTGCCGAAAATCAAACCTTGTCATTTCCCATGTATGTTCATAGTATCCCTAATAACAATGACAATCAGGATATAGTTAGTATGGGGACAAACTCTGCGCTATTAACTAAAAAAGTAATTGGTAACGCATTCCAGGTAATTTCTATTGAGTTGCTTTCCTTACTGCAGGCCGTTGATTATTTAAAATGTGAGGACAAACTTGCCGAAAGGAGCAGGAAAATATACAATGCTTTAAGGCCTATTGTTCCAAAATTTATTGAGGATGCACCGAAATATCAAGATATTCAAAATATAAATAAATTTATTCAGGACAATAGTTATTCGAATTTACTATAACAGAGTTTATAATATGAAATGTGCTTTAATTACAGGTGGTTCACGAGGTATTGGACGTGCGATCAGTTTTAAATTAGCCTCTTCAGGCTTGTATGTAGTTATCAATTATAAATCCAATGCAACTGCTGCTGAAGACACATTAAGTTCTGTAAAAGCATCGGGCGGATCTGGTGAGATTGTTCAATTTGATATTTCAAACAAGGAAGAAATAAGAAATTTTTATAAAAACTGGAAAAATAAGTATCCTGAAAACTATATTGACGTATTAGTAAACAATGCGGGAATAAGCGCTGATAATTTAATGGTTTTTATGGAAGATGATCAGTGGGAAAATGTGATTAATGTAAACTTAAACAGTTTCTTTTACTTAACCAAAGCTTTGCTGACCGACATGATTGTTAATAAGCACGGGAGAATCATTAATATTGTTTCATTGTCTGGGCAGAAGGGTTTGCCGGGCCAAACGAATTATTCTGCAGCCAAAGCCGGTGTTATTGGCAGCACAAAAGCTCTGGCCCAAGAGGTTGGTAAAAAAAATGTTACTGTTAATGCTGTTTCCCCCGGATATATAAAAACGAAAATGATAGAAGGGCTTGATGAAAAGATATTGAAAAAACTGATACCGTTAAACAGGTTTGGCCTCCCGGAAGAGGTTGCAGAGGTTGTTGATTTTCTTGCTTCTGACCGGGCCTCCTATATAACCGGAGAGGTGATTTCTGTAAATGGGGGATTGTATACTTAAATTAGATTATTAACAGATTGAATTTATATGAATAGGGTTGTTATTACCGGAATGGGGATTTATTCAACTATTGGACATTCACTTGAGGATGTCAGGGATTCATTGTACAACGGAAAGTCAGGAATAGGTATAGATCAGGAAAGAATAGATCTGGGTTTTATTTCTCCGCTTACAGGAGTAATTGAAAGACCGAACCTGAAAGGCCTGATCCCAAGAAGAATGCGTGTGGGAATTGCCGAACCCGGAGAATATGCATACATGGCAACCAGGGATGCCTTAAAACAATCACGCATTGATGAAGATTATTTAGAAAAGAATATTGTTGGAATACTTTACGGTAACGACAGTTCTGCCTATCCGGTTGTGGAAGCAGCTGATATTATAAGAGAGAAAAGAGACACAACCTTGGTTGGTTCAGGTTCCGTATTTCGGTCGATGAACAGCACTGTTTCGATGAACCTGGCAGTTATTTTAAAGTTGAAAGGAATAAACTTTACAATTAGTGGAGCATGTGCCAGTGGTTCCCATGCAATAGGAATGGGATATTTCATGATAAAAACCGGATTGCAGGATATGATTATTTGTGGTGGTGCGCAAGAAATTAATGCATATGCGGTTGCAAGTTTTGACGGGCTTATGGCTTTTTCAAAGCAAATCCAATTTCCTCAAAAAGCATCCCGCCCATTTGATGCAAACAGGGACGGATTAATACCCAGTGGTGGTGCCGCAACTGTTATTCTTGAAAGTTATGAATCTGCTGTAAAAAGAGGAGCCCCTATATTTGGAGAGGTTATTGGCTACGGATTTTCCTCTAACGGTGACCATATTTCGGTACCCAATGTTGACGGCCCATACCGGTCGTTAATAATGTCTATTAAGGATGCTAAATTAAAAGCTTCTGATGTTGACTATTTAAATGCCCATGCAACTTCAACCCCGGTAGGCGATAAAATGGAGGCCCAGGCAATTTACAAAGCTTTTGGTGATTCGAATGTTTGTGTTAGTTCCACAAAATCAATGACCGGACATGAAATGTGGATGGGCGGTGCGAGTGAAATCATCTATTCGTTAATTATGATGCAAGAATCATTTATAGCGCCCAATATAAATTTTGAAACTCCTGACGAATATTCTGCAAAATTGAATATTGTTGATAAAACAATTAATAAAAAAATTAATGTATTTTTGTCGAATTCCTTTGGTTTTGGAGGAACTAATTCATCATTAATAGTAAAAAAGACTTAACTACTGACATGCAAAGGCAAGAGATTAAAGATATAGTTAATGATTTTCTGGTTGATGAGTTCGAAATAGAACTCGACCAAATTAAAGAAGACGCAACACTTAAAGACGAACTGGAAATTGAAAGTCTTGATTTGGTCGATATTATTGTTATGATCGAAAAAAAATTCGGTTTTAAAATCAAGCCTGAAGAAATTGTTAAAGTGCAAACAGTTCAGGATTTATATATTTTCATAGAAGAAAGAGTTAAAAGCTAATACAATGGCCCAATGGTCAGGAAAAACCCGGGGAGGATTAGCCGGATATAAAACCTTCGTTTTCCTTATCAAAACTTTTGGACTTACCTTTTCCTATTTTGTTCTCAGGTTTGTTGTTTTTTATTTTGTTTTTTTCGCCCCAAATGCGACTCGCGCTTCCTTTTATTATTTTCATAAACGGATTCAATATTCAAAAATCAAGTCAATCTTATTCATTTTTAAAAACTTTTATAAACTCGGTCAAAATCTGATTGATAAAGTGGTCTTCCTGTCAGGACTCCATTCTAAATTTACTTTTGAGTTTGACGGAGAACACCATCTTATAAAAATGATGAAAGAAAAGGGTGGTATTTTGGTCGGGGCTCATGCCGGAAACTGGGAAATTGCCGGATATTTATTAAAACGGCTCGATGCGAAAATAAATATTATAATGTATCGTGATGAACATGAAAAGATCCAAAAATATCTGACAGGAATCTATGAAGAAAGTAAAGTTAATTATATCATAATCAATCGCGATTATTCATATTTATTTCAAATTGAAGAGGCGTTTAAAAATAAAGAATTTGTGGCCATACATGGCGACAGGTATTTACCAGGAATGAGTACGTTGGAAATAGAATTCTTAGGCAAAACAGCTAAATTTCTTACGGGCCCATTTTCGCTTGCATATAAATTTAAGGTTCCTATAACATACGTTACTGCTATGAAACAAACCTCAAAGCATTATTATTTATATGCAAGTAAACCGGTTATTAGTGAATATCCCAACAATTTATCCAAACGGAAAAAAATTATCTCTAATCTTGTTGAAGATTATGTGTCACAAGTAGAAATGATTATTAAAAAGTTTCCTGAACAATGGTTTAATTTTTATGATTTTTGGGAAGATATGGATTAGGTTACCGGTCTCCAGTTTTTTGTTTTTGTATATTTTCTTTACATTTACAACCGAATTAGAAAAATTATAAGTAGTTGATTTAAAAACAATTCACCCCATTTTGTTGTCATAAAATATGAAAATAAAAATTAAGGATAATAGCCAATTAGTAAATGAATGTATAGTTACAGTTCGCTTTAGTGAAGTGGATTCCTTAAAAATTGTCTGGCATGGACACTATATTAAATATTTTGAAGATGGGCGGGAATCTTTTGGTAAACAATACGGTATCGGGTATCTTGATCTCTTTAGTCAAGGATTGCTAACCCCTATTGTTGAAGTGAACTGTAATTATAAGAGGCACCTGAGTTATGGTGATAAAGTAATTATTGAAACCAGCTTTGTTAATGATGAGGCTGCAAAAATTATTTATAATTTCAAGCTTTACAGAGAAAGTGACCGCGAATTGGTTGCTACCGGTAATAGTGTTCAGGTATTCTTAAACGAAGAGGGAGAATTACTTCTTACGAACCCGGAAAAATTTATCGAGTGGAAGAAAATAAACGGATTGTTGGAAGAATAAAAAGCAATGGATAGAACGTATATTGCAAGCGATAATATAATAACCTCATTGGGATTTACAACTTCTGAAAACTTTAAAAATTTAGAATCCGGGAATACAGGAGTAAAGATTCTTGATAACCCAATGTTATACACTGAAAGCTTTCCTGCTTCGATGGTTGACAGGAACAGATTAAGTTTTATAGCTTCCAGGTTAGGATTAGAAAATAAATTTACCCCCTATGAACAACTAATTATCCTTTCAATTAAGGATGCTCTTGATAAAACAAATATCAACCCTGCTGAAGAAAATACCTGTATTATTTTTTCAACAACAAAAGGTAACATTGATTTACTTAGAAATAATAAGAACAGTCTTAAAAACAATCGTGTTCATCTTTGGAAGTCAGCAGAATTAATAGGCAATTATTTTAAAACAAAACCAACTCCCCTGGTTGTTTCAAATGCTTGTATTTCGGGCGTTATGGCCCTGATGGTTGCTGACAGGTTGATCAGACAGGGACTGTATAAGAATGTAATTGTGTCGGGATGTGATGTATTGTCGGAGTTTATTGTGTCCGGATTTCAATCCTTTTATTCCTTAAGTAAAGATGTTTGTAAACCATTTGATAAAGACAGAACCGGATTAACCCTGGGGGAAGGTGCAGGGACGATTATATTAACATCGGATGTTAAATTATGTCCTGATCCGATTATAGAGGTTGTTAATGGAGCAGGTAGTAATGATGCCAATCACATTTCCGGTCCTTCCAGAACAGGTGAAGGTTTATACATTGCCATTAACGAAGTAATGAAAGGGAGTACAGATATAGATTATATTTCGGCTCATGGAACCGCAACGCCATACAATGATGATATGGAGTCAATTGCTCTGGCGAGAAATAATTTAGCGAAAACTCCGGTTAACAGCTTTAAAGGTTTTATTGGGCATACGCTTGGAGCTGCAGGTATTGTAGAGTCTGTTTTTTGTTTTGAGTCCATGAGGCAAAGCATATTGATTAAAACCTATGGACTTGAAAATACCGGAACCGCAGAAAAGATAAATGTTATCACTGAAAACAAACAACAACCGGTAAACAAGGTGCTTAAAATTGCTTCGGGTTTTGGCGGGAGCAATGCTGCTATTTTATTCAAAAAAACCAATGGATAAATTTTATATAACATCATATTGTATAATAAAAAAGGGTCTGATCCTGACTGCTGATAAGCGATTTGAATTTGAAGAATATGCAGATGACGGAAAGTATTTTAAGCAGGTTTATAAACAACTTAATAAGCCCTATGCAAAGTTTTATAAAATGGATCGTCTTTGTAAACTGGCATATCTTAATGCGGAGTTCTTGCTGGAAAAGATAGATTTGAAAAAATATAAACCTGATGAAGTAGCCCTGGTCTTTTCGAATGCATTTTCATCAATTGATATAGACATAAAGCACAACGAATCAATTATAGATAGAAATAATTATTTCCCCGAACCTGCAACATTTGTATATACCTTGCCTAATATAATGCTTGGTGAACTAAGCATAAGGCATCAGATTAGGGGAGAAAACATTTTCTTTGTGACTGAAAAATTTGATTACGAATTTATTTCCAGGTATACTTTGGATTTATTGAATAATTCACGGCATAAAGCCTGTATCATTGGAAGGACAGACTATACTGATAAAGATTTGTTTTCTTCTATGTTTTTTGTTGAACAGGAAGGTAACAAGGGACAGGAAAGATCCCTGACTGCAGAAAATATAAAAATGATCATTGAAAGGTAAGCTGCATGTGTAATTTTATTATCTAACTTAATAATAAATAATTAAATTTAAACGTGATCAATTATCGAAATACTTCTATTGTATGGCTTCTGGTCACCCTTGTTTTCATGCTTTCCGGATTAAATTACAATTTATTATATGGATATGGTTTTCTAACTTTAATTTATATTGTTCTTCTAATAATCGGATCGATAAAAATTAATTGGAATTTTTATTTTAAATCCCGCAGTCATGGTAAAAGGCAGGTATCTGAAATAGCGCTAACTTTCGATGATGGACCAGATGAAAGCAAAACAATTAAAATTTTAGATATTTTAAAAAAACACGATATAAGAGCTACTTTTTTTTGTGAAGGAAATAAGATAGAAAAAAATATTTCAGTATTTAACCGGATTGTTGAAGCCGGCCATATTGTTGGTAACCATTCATATTCCCACTCTTTTTGGTTTGATTTTTACTCCCCCGCAAGGATGGTGCGCGAGATCAATCGTACAGATCAACTGATTCAAAAATATTCAGGAAAAAAGACATTATTATTCCGCCCACCTTATGGCGTAACCAATCCATTCCTGAGCAAAGCACTAAAAAAAACCGGACATATTTCCATATCCTGGAGCTTGAGATCATTTGACACTACAAAGAATCGGGAAAACATGATGCTTCATTTAAAACGCAGATTAAGAGATGGGGATATTATTTTATTTCACGATACAAGTAAAGTTACAGCCGAAGTGTTAGAAGACATTATAAATTTTATTAAAAAGAAGGGCAAGAAAATTGTAGGATTGGACAAACTACTTAAAATTAGTGCTTATGACAGTTAGACTAATTAGTATTTTGATTTTGTTAAATGTTTTTTGTAAAGGGCAAGCGCAGCCTGAAGGGTACAGTCAGGTTTTTGATACGGTTTTTATAACACAAAAAATAAATGAAGTATCTACAAACATAAACTCAATAAATTCGGAGTTTATACAGGAAAAGAATATTACATTCCTGTATGAAAAAATTATCTCCAAAGGAATCTTAATATATGAAAGACCGGACAGGCTCAAGCTTGAATATACCAGCCCGTTTACTTATTTGTTGATCATGAATAGCGGACAACTATTAATTAATTCCGGTGATAGTAAAATGGAGTATGATATGAATTCGAGCAAAATGTTTAACGAAATAAACAACCTGATCATTAGTTCGGTGCAGGGAGAAATAATAAATAATCCTAATTACAACACTTCTTTTTTTGAAAATGCTGATACATTACTTATTAAGCTTTTTCCCAAACAAGAGGAGTTGAGCAAATACATTAAGAATATTGATTTATATATTGGTAAGAATGACTATACCGTTTCAAAGCTGCAAATAACTGAGCCTCTGGACGATTATACCTTGATAAAGTTTATAAATAAAACCATCAATGAGCCGCTACCTGATAATTCTTTCTCTGATAATTAGTTTGTTGATCGGGGTGAGTTCATGTAGCCCTCCCCTGAAAGGGTATTCACCTTCTTCAGAAAGCTTTGTTATTTTCAGACCGGTTTTTAATGAAGATTTTGAAAAGGCTTTTTATAAATCAATTATAAAATTTAACAAGAAGCAGCTGACGGGCATTGTCCTGATAAAAAAAATACCCGTCGTCAATTCATACAGAACCGTTTTTATGTCGGAAACCGGTCTTAAATATTTCGATTTTGAATTCTTTCCAACTGATAGTGTAGAAATTTATTATGTTATGGATGCCCTTGACCGAAAGTCCCTAGTTAAAATTGTAATTGCCGACTTATTGTTATTATTTAGGTCACAGGTTGATCAAGGCTATGTTAAAATGTTCCAATCTGAAAAGGAGGATGGATGGATTTTACATTTCAAACAGAATGGAAAATATTATTACAAATATGAAAGCCAGGCAATAACTCCAAAAGAAGTTGAAAGAAGGGCCTGCCTGTCTCCTAAAACCAATATTGAAATTAAATCATATCAGGATAATATTCCCACAAGTATTTTCTTTACACATGGATTTTTAGGTTACACCATGAAACTGGAATTGTTAAACCAATAATAATGACGCAACAACAGATATATAGCATTTCAAAATATTCCTCGGATAAAAACGCCATTAATGCAGTGATAACCTTCAATGAAAAACACGATATATTTAAAGGACACTTTCCTGGCAACCCAATTGTTCCGGGAGTGATACAAGTTCAGATTATTAAAGACTTACTGGAAAAATATTTCAGCAATGACTTATTGCTGGTCAGATCAAAAAACATCAAATTTTTAAATTTTATATCACCGATCAAAAATAAAAGCGTTAATGTTTCAATCACCCATCAAATTTTTGATGATAAATCAATTAAGGTTAAAGCATCTATATATTCTCAGGATGTAATTTTTCTAAAATTTTCCGGATCTTTTAGAGATTAAATTATTGAAAACCACTGGTTATTCCTTAGTGACCTCCAGCATATACATAACGGTTTCTAAATCCAGGGCATTAAACATCACCTCCACATTATCTGTATAAGATTCTTTGTGGCTTAACAGGGCGTCTTTAACCAAAAATGCTTTGTAATCATAAGACTTGGCATCGAACCAGGTTGCCAAAACGCAACCAACAGAACTCAAACCGCAAAGAAACACTGTCTTGATTTCGTTTTCTTTAAGAAGTTCATCGAGGCCTGTTTTGGTAAAAGCGCTTGGGTAATTTTTGATTATTTTAGGATCATCTTCAGTAACCTTCAAACTGTCGTGAAACTCGAAAGTTGGCGTTCCTGGTTGTGGCCCCCATTCCGGATCAGTATGATAAATTCTGATAACCGGTAAATTGTTTTGCCTGAAAGTCCAGATGGCCCAATTCATCATTTGAATGGCAAGCTCCTGATCATCTTTCGACATCCAGGGGATATACTCCTTTTGGACATCTATCACTAACAAGGCAGGATTCATTTCTTTTTTCTCTTCTTTTTGGCCTTCAGTCTGACCTGTTAAGTTTGTCCAGAAGAGTACGATAATAACTGCAAGACAGATAAGTTTTTTCATGGTACACAAATTTTAATAGTTTATAATTTAATTTATTTCAGTTTTATTCATCAACCTATAAACGGGGTAAGGATAATAATCATGACCCCATTGTGGTACCAGGTAACGGTCGAAAAAATTCCACTTTACATAACCATCGTCGGCTTCCGGTTCTAAAAGATAGGAGACAACATTTCCTAGTTTTTGAGTTGTGTAAATGATATAAGTTCCTTCCGGAAATTCTTTTATTTCGCCAATAAATTTTCCTTTAATGGAATTATTATAATGTCCCTGGTACAACCGTTTTGCCCCTTTTATTTCATCAATTTTATAGGCTTCAACCTCCAGGCTTATTTTTTCTTTAAGATGATGTACTTCGATACCGTGCGTTTTTAAATTGTCCAGTATATCAGGATCAGGAACAGTAAGTAAATAGGCAAAAGGAATAGCAATACTTTTTGTTGCATAATAATCAGCTATATAAGGAACAGTTACAGTTCGTTTACGATCACTTTGTTTATAGCGCCAATAGCCTTTAACCCCAGGAGTTGTATCTGCTTCAATAGCTTTAATGGTAATCTTTTCAGGAGTTGGAATTCCCTTGTATTCAATGGCAAAAGAGTCAGCCACAGCATTCAATTGTTTATTAAGCATTTTTTTGTCTGCGCCTGAAAGCAATTGTTTTATTTCATCTTTATTTTCCGAAGCGTATTCCAGAATTGTTTTCAATAGATGATAGCAGCCATTTACCCTTGTTTTGAAATCAGCATAAACATAATTTTCATTTAATATGGACAACCTGTTCCTAAGTCCAACATAGTTTACCAGAAATCTGGGTTCAGCAGCATATGAGATCCAACCAGTATCAACGTTCATCCGGTCAAGAAATTCACCGTAAAAAATATTTTCAACCTTGTAATGATCCAATAAGTTTTGATGAACATCCGGCATCATCTTATCTCGCATAAAATTGATCAGGCTTCGGTCGCCATTGGGATTCATCATCCATGTGAAAGTCACAGGTTCTTCATGAAATGATCCGTTGGTAGTATGGCAGTCGACAGTTATGGCAGGATCCCAGCGATTAAATATATTTGTGACCACACCCCTGATTTCAGGAGTTTCAAGTTTTAAGGCGTCTCTGTTTAAATCAAGGTATTGTCCATTGTGCCTTACACCAACTCCATTTTCCGGGCCCACTTGGTTTGTGCGGTTTTTTGTGCTGAATTTTTCATTACCATCAGCATTAAGTATAGGGCAAACCAATATTATCACATTTTCAAAAATATCTTGTGGTTTTTCATTAAGTAAATCCCGCATTAACATTTGTGTGGCTTCTTTCCCTTCCACTTCTCCCGCATGAATGTTTGCCTGGAGATAAACCACAATCCTATTGTCGTTAATTAAATCGTTTGGATTTGCCGGTAGTGGATCAGCAATGACCAGTAGTGGAATATCCCGCCCTTCTGTTGATGTGGCAATCGTTTCAAGACGAATGTTATCATATGATGAAAGCAAATCATCAATGAAATGTCTCACTTCGAAATATGTGGAAGTTGATTTATAATCTGATTTTTCAGCTGTTGTTGGTAAAGTTTGTTGTCCAAATAAAACAGCGGTAAAGAGAATAGATATTATAGTTAGAATAAATTTCATATAGCAGGAGTTAAAAATATTGTTGATAGCTCAAAGGTATAAAACTAAAAGATTATGCATTTAAAAATAAAACACAATATTTATCAAATTCATTTTATGAAAGATGCTTATCTTTGGATAAATGATGTAGTTAATGACCGGTATAAAAAAATCTGACCAACATTTTCAGGAGCTAAACAAAACATTGGCTGAAGTGTTTCGTGATGCAAACTCTCTAATGGTCGTAGCTCAGATTATAAAAAAACACCTTACAAACAAATTCGACATTAGGAATATTGCTTTAGACGGCCTTGACCTTAGTAAAGTTAGAAAAATAATTGACCTTGGTTGTGGTTGCGGATTTTTTACCCATGGACTAAAAAACAGGGTTCACAAAGATGCTGAAATTACCGGCATTGATCGTCATTCAAAATGTAAACATTTATATTTACAAGCTTGCGACGAAGTTGATATTAAAGGAAAGTTTCTGGGTAGGGGTATTTCTGAAATTGAAAAAATAAAAAATAATACTATAGATTTGATCATTTGCAGTTATGCGTTGTATTACTTCCCTGATTATATTAAACACATTTCCCGGATATTAAAAGAAGATGGTTTTTTTGTTACCATTACCCATTCCAGTCCCCATATGAAGGAGTTTACGGATTATGTAAAAAATATTCTTAGAATAAAAGGAATAGACTTTCATAAACGATTACCTTACGAATCGCTGATAGAAAATTTTTCAAACACCAATGGAAAAATGTTGCTATCCCCGTGGTTTGAAGTTGTAACTTCCAGAGAATACAAGGGAACACTGGTGTTTAATCAGAATGAGTTTTGCCATTTTGAAAAGTATTTTAATTTTAAACACTCCTTTTTTATTCCTGGAAATGACATGAATCAGGAAATGCTAACCGAAATCGTTCTGGAAAAGGTTCAACAGGATTTAAAGAATTTCGGACAACTCAAAATAACAAAAGACGACACCATATTCATTTGTTCACGAAAAAAGAAAATGATTCATAAATGAGAAAAAAACGAACATATTGCCCTCATTGCAGTGAAAAAATTACTATCCGGTCCGAAGGTGATATCAAGAGGGATTATTGTACTAATTGTGATACTTTTTTTTACGATAATCCTTTGCCGGTGGCTTCCACCATTGTTGTTCATAAACGAGAAGTATTGCTCGTTAAACGAAAAAATGAACCCCACAGGGGGGAATGGTGCCTCCCTTCCGGATTTGCTGAAACAGGGGAGAGCATTGAAGCGGCAGCCCGCCGTGAACTTGAAGAAGAAGCCGGAATAAAGGGGAAAATTATAGATTTTGTTTGTGTTGATTCTGCGTATAATAATTTATATGGCGACCTTATTTTTATAACTTTTGAAGCAGAGTGGATTAAAGGGGATTTAATTGCCGGTGATGATGCTGAAGAAGTCAGGTTTTATTCTTTTGAAGATATGCCACCCCTTGCTTTTGAGTCGAATGTGAATGCTGTAAAAAGGTACCTGCAAAAGAAGCAGGAGTATTGGGCAATAGTAGATTCGTTTTCCCTCAGCGTGGGAGAAGTGCAGAATGAGCCAAAAAAAGGTGATTACCTTTCGGACAAGCTTGTTCAGATCATTGAGGAAAATGCAGAGGTCATATCCAGGCGCTGGCTGAATGATGTCATGACCAGTAAATCCACTCCCACCTATGCATCTGCTGACCCGGAATCAACACTTCAGAGAAACTTGTTTGTTGTTAGCCATTTCGGAAAATGGTTGAGCGGATTTCATGATGATAAAAACGTTCGTAACTTTTACAGGAAACTTGGATCCGAGAGAAAAAAAGAAGACTTTGCATTAAGTGAGATCTTAAGCGCCATTAGCTTGACCCGAAAGCATTTATGGGAATTTGCCCTTTCACAGCGCATGTGGACTAAAACCATTGACATTTATATGACACTGGAGCTTGAACGCCGTATGATGTTATTCTTTGACAGGGCTACGTATTATGCAGCGAGAGGGTATCAGGGGGAAAAGCGTGTGGATTAATCAGAGAATGAAAAATTTGCGTTGATTAAATTCCCTGCAAGAATTGTATTTAATACTCCATATAAAAAAGTTGATATACTTTTGTGCTATACAATTGTGTTAATAATTCAATAATATTTCTAAAAACAAAAATAATGATGAAAAAAACAAAACAACTCGTTTTACTATTGACTATTTTAATAGCGGCAATTTCATGCCAAAACAACCAGGCGCCGAACACTAATGACGTTAATGAGTCGGGTAACCATAAAGCAGAAGTTAAAGAAGTAGTTCATACAACCTCCTATTCCTATCTTAGGCTTGATGAAAATGGAGAGGAATCGTGGATTGCTATTAGTAAGCAGGACATTCAGGTTGGGGAAACTGTATATTATTTAGATGGAATGAGAATGGATAATTTTAAAAGTGAGGAGCTGGATCGTACATTCGAAGCAGTTTATTTTGTTCAGGAAATAAGTGATCAGCCAATCACTGATACTCAGCAAATGGTAATGGGAAACACCGAACCTCAAAAACCGTCCCTCAATAAAATTGAGGTTGCTGTTGAGATTCCTGAAAGTGGCGTTAGTATAGGCGAACTATATACCAACAAAGTAAAATATAATGGTAAATCTGTTACAGTAAGGGGTCAGGTAACCAAAGTCAATACAGGTATTATGGGCCGGAATTGGATCCATATCCAGGATGGAACAGGCGGGGAAACAAACTTTGATCTGACTATTACTTCAGATGATATTCCGAATGTCGGTGATATAGTAACCTACTGGGGAGTAGTTGCAGTTGATAGAGATTTTGGCGCAGGATATTCGTATGAGCTAATCGTTGAGGAGGCAACGCGGTTAACTAATTAGGTGACCTTTTTGTTAGCCAGATTTAATCATCGCCTCAAGGTCAAGTTATTGGTAAATAAAAAACAATGCAAAATAAAAAAGTCCGTAAATAGATTTTTTACGGACTTTTCTTGTTACCAGCTCCTCTTCTTGGACTCGAACCAAGGACCCTCTGATTAATCCCGCACGTGCGGGACTCTAACCAGTTGAGCTATTTAGTGAGAATTTTCATAAAATGTTTGTAAGAAAGATTTTCGCTAATTATTTTTTCTATTAATTTTCTACTTTTTTGTTTTTTAATAAACCGTTCGATTTTTAATGCATCTCCACGATCAGGAGAAACACGAAATGAATATACCAATTTCCAAGGCCGCCATTTCTTTGTAAAAGTATTAAAGTCAGTTGTGTTGTGCTCCACCATCCTTCTTTCAGGATCATTTGAGTGACCGATATAATATTTATCGGAAGATATAGAATATAAGAAGTAAATGTAAAACATAGCTATAAAAAAAGCCGGCAAAAACTGCCGGCCTGTCTGCTCCTCTTCTTGGACTCGAACCAAGGACCCTCTGATTAACAGTCAGATGCTCTAACCAGCTGAGCTAAAGAGGAATTTATTTTAAATTTATCTTTCTTCCTTGTTCCCTCTGATTAATCCCGTACATACGGGACTCTAACCAGCTGAGCTAAAGAGGAATTTTAAAAATGCGAGTGCAAAATTATATATTTATTCTAAATAAACAATACATTTGCCGGAAATTTTCCTGAAACAGCTCATAGAAGTTGATAGTCGTAAGGGAAACAAAGAAAATGAATAGTAAATAAGTTAATGGGTTTATATGGAATTGCACTCTACCGGCTTCTAATAATCAAATCCTTATTTACCTAATTACCAATAACACTCAACGATGACAAAAGTACTCGGTATGGGCAATGCCCTTGTAGATATAATGACAACGCTGGAAAGCGATAACACATTGCAGCAATTTGAACTTCCGAAAGGAAGTATGCAGCTTGTGGATTTTGAGTTTAGCAACAAGGTTAACTCAGGAACCAATCATTTGGAAAAGCAAATAGCTTCAGGAGGATCTGCTGCAAATACCATCCACGGATTAGCAAAGCTTGGAATTGAAACCGGGTTTATCGGCAAAGTGGGCAAAGATGAATTCGGTGAATTTTTCCATCAGGATATGGTTAAAAGTAACATTACACCTCAATTATTAAAAAGTAATACCCCCACAGGAAAGGCAATGGCCTTGATCAGTACTGATTCGGAAAGAACTTTTGCAACTTACCTGGGCGCTGCTGTAGAATTATCACCGAATGATATCTCCCCGGAACAATTTGAGGGTTACGGTTTTTTTCATATCGAGGGATACCTGGTTCAGAATCATGCTTTGATAGAAAAAGCCGTTAAACTGGCAAAAGAAAAAGGTTTAACGGTAACCCTCGACATGGCCAGTTATAATGTGGTTGAAGAAAACCTGGAATTCTTAAAGGAAATTCTTACCAAATATGTCGATATCGTTTTTGCCAATGAAGAAGAAGCCAAGTCATTTACCGGTAAAGAGCCGGATGATGCCCTTGTACATTTCTCTGAATTGTGTGATATTGCAATTGTCAAGATAGGTAAAAAAGGTTCAATGGTAAAAAGGGGTGAAGATCAGCATTTCGTTGCTCCAATCCCTGTTGAAAGTATTGATACTACAGGAGCTGGCGATCTCTATGCTGCAGGTTTTATTTATGGACTGATTAAGGAATTTCCATTGGAAAAATGCGGCGCAATAGGATCTATTATCGCCGGAAAAACCATTGAAGTTGTGGGACCTAAAATGAATGAAGATAAATGGACGGAGGTTAAAACTATATTGGGAATGCTGTAAGATTGTTTACGATTTAACCGTCGCTGAAAATTAACGAAGAATTATAAAGGTTTGTTTAATAATTGATTAGATTTTTTATACTTTTGCCCCACTTTTTTTGAAACAATATTTAATTATATAAGAATCATAGTAAAATGAAGGTTTACCAAACAAAAGACATTCGGAACATAGCCCTTGTCGGAGGTGCTAAATCCGGGAAAACTATGCTGGCTGAAGACATGCTTTTCGAAGGCGGGATTATAAACAGGCGCGGATCGATCGATGACAAAAATACCGTCTCTGATTACCGTCCAATCGAATTGGAGCGCCAAAACTCTGTGTTTTCAACAGTGCTTTATACCGAACTTAACGGAAAGAAAATAAATATCTTTGACACACCTGGCTTTGATGATTTCGTAGGAGAGGTTATTGCAGCGCTTCGCGTTGTTGATACAGCTGTAGTTGTTATAAATGCACAGAATGGAGTTGAGGTAGGAACTGAAATTGCCTGGAGGAATACAAGCAAATATAATACTCCAGTCGTTTTTGCCATCAATCATCTTGAGCATGAAAACTCGAATTTTGATGAAACCATCCGCCAGATGAAAACCCAGTTTGGAGGTGCTCTTTCAATCATCCAGTATCCCGTTAATGCTGGTCTGGGATTTAATTCGGTAATAGATTTACTGAAAATGAAAATGTATAAATTCCCGGAAGATGGAGGCAAGCCAACAATATCTGATATACCGGATGATGAAAAAGAAAAAGCAGAAGAATTGCAAGCTGCAATGATTGAAGACCTTGCAACAAGTGATGAAGCATTAATGGAAAATTTCTTTGAGAATGGTACATTAACAGAAGATGAAATGCGTCAGGCATTGAAAGTTGGATTGAGCACACGTGCATTGTTCCCGGTATTATGTGTTGGTGCAAAACACAATATGGGAGTGAACAGGTTGATGGAATTTATTGCAAATAATGCACCGGCTCCTAATGAAATGCCACCCGTAAAGACTGTTGGAGGGAAAGAATTTAATTGTGATCCATCTGCTCCTGCTTCTGCATTTGTTTTCAAAACATCCATTGAACATCACTTTGGTGAAGTTTCATTTTTCAAAGTATACAATGGAGAAATTGCTGAAGGTGCTGACCTGGTGAACTCGAAATCCGGTTCCAAAGAACGATTGGGACAACTTTTTGCAGTATATGGAAAGAACCGTGATAAATTATCAAAAGTAGTTGCCGGTGATATTGTAGCTTCTGTAAAATTGAAAAATGTTCCTACAAACTCTACGATGAATACAGCAAAATTATCTGATGATGAAATTGAACCAATTGAATTTCCGGAACCCAAATTCAGGGTGGCTGTAAAAGCACAGAATCAAGGTGATGATGAAAAATTGGGCAGCGTATTAACTGCTATGCATAAGGTTGACCAAACTCTGATTGTTGAATATTCAAAGGAACTTAAACAGTTGATCCTTGGCGGTCAGGGCGAGCTTCACCTGAATATTACAAAATGGCAAATTGAAAACCTGGAGCATATTCCACTCAATTTTATTGCTCCTAAAATTCCTTACAGGGAAACCATTACCCGTTCAGCCAAAGCTACTTACAAACATAAAAAACAATCCGGTGGTGCCGGTCAGTTTGGCGAAGTATACATGATGATTGAGCCGTTTGTGGAAGGAATGGAATGGACTAAGGATTTTGCTGTTAGAAAATCTGAAGAAATAGAACTTGAATGGGGGGGGAAACTGATCATGAACTCCTGTATTGTTGGGGGAGCTATTGATGCACGCTTTATGCCGGCCATTTTAAAAGGTGTGATGGAAAAGATGGAAGAAGGTCCGTTAACAGGTTCTTATGCTCGTGATATTGTTTTTTATGTTTACGATGGCAAAATGCACCCTGTTGACTCTAATGAGATTTCATTTAAACTGGCAGGCCGGCATGCTTTTAAGGAAGCGTTTAAAAATGCAGGCCCTCAAATCCTTGAGCCAATATATGATGTAGAGATTTTAGTTCCCGAGGATAGAATGGGTGATGTAATGACAGACTTGCAAGGAAGAAGGGCCATCATCATGGGTATGGACAGTGAAGGAAATTACCAGAAGATCAATGCTAAAGCTCCTCTGGCAGAGATGAATAAGTATGCTACAGCATTAAGTTCTATTACAAGCGGACGTGCCATGTATTCTATGAAATTTGCTGAATACACGAATGTACCTGCTGATGTGCAACAGCAATTGTTGAAAACATACGAAGAATCACAGGAAGACGAAGATTAATTTGTACTGGAAGTTTTTTATAAAATACTAGTAAGACCCGGCCAAATGCCGGGTTTTTTGTTATATTAAAATCTGTTATTTTTTTGTTAATCATGAGTTTCAAATTAAGTATAATCGAATAAATGTTTTATTTTTGTGTATTGGCAGTTTACAGGTTTTGGAAAAAAGAAACATTAAATGAAGTCTAATCGAGTTAATATATTTTTATCGGCAATATTTATTATTCTGATTTGTTTATCCCCTGCTTTTGCCGGAGAGATCATTATAGACAAGGAAAAGAAAACCAAATTTGAAATTCTTGAAAACAGCTATTCGGTTTTGAAGATAACAAACACTGTTTCAAGTGTAGGATTTAAAAACATTGAAACAAAACAGGGAATTTTTACCAGGCTGCAAATTTCTGATTTTGGAAGGTCGCTTACTCCCGGAGAACCTGAATTGCCGATTCTGAAACAATTAATAGAAATTCCGCTTGGGGCTGAAATCAACATTTTAATAACAAATTTATCCTTTAATGATTATATTTTTCATGAATATGGTATTACCAATGTTATTTTGCCAGCACAACCTCCGGTTTCAAAAAATATTGATAATCCTGAAGATTTGGATTTTATTATTAATGAACAAACTTATTTGAAAGATCAGTTTATCGGACAAGAAATTGTGTCAATCGAATTTCTTGGTACAATGAGAGGTGTCAGGCTTGCCAGGCTTGAAATATCACCTGTACAATATAATCCTATTCTAAAAACAATTCGGGTTTATAACGAGATTGAAGCTGAAATCACATTTACTAATGCAAATATTGGATTAACAGAAAATAATAAGAAAACCTTGTTTTCCCCTTTTACGGAGCATATTTATTCGAGGATTATTAATTATAAATCATTATCCATTGATGAATTAATAATGAATGCCCCGGCCACCTATGTTATCGTGTCCGATCCAATGTTTGAAAGTACATTACAACCCTTTATCGAGTGGAAAACCAGAAAAGGATTCAGGATTATTGAAGCTTATACCGATGATCCGCTTGTTGGAAACACCACAACATCTATCAAAACCTATCTTGAAGATCTTTATAATAATCCTCCGGAAGGTTATCTTCCACAAAGTTTTGTTTTAATTGTAGGAGATGTAGATCAAGTGCCCTCTTTTGATGGAATCTACGGCTATCATGCTACAGATCTTTATTATGGAGAATATACGGGTGATGTATTCCCTGAATGCTATTATGGGCGTTTTTCTGCCAATAATATTGCAGAATTAGAACCTCAGGTCAATAAAACACTGGAATATGAGAAATATGAATTCCCTGAACCTTCTTTCCTCGACTCGGCTTTGCTGGTTGCAGGAGCTGCTACTGGAATTGATACTATTTGGGGAAACGGACATATTAATTATGCTGCGAACAATTATATAAATGAAAATCATGATATTTATCCTTTTATCTATCCTCAGCCTGCGCCACCTGGAATAAATTATCAGGAACTTATAATGGAAAGATTTAATAATGGCATTTCATTTTTTAACTATACCGGACATTGCAGCTATTTTGGATTTTCGGAACCCATGTTTACTACTGCACAGGTTTTTCAACTCACGAATGCACATAAATATCCATTGGTGATTGGAAATTGTTGCAATCCGGCTGCATTCCATGTCAACTGCTTTGGCGAAGCCATTGTACGGGCGGTTGATAAAGGGGCGTTAAGTTTTATTGGAGCTACCAGCAGTACTTATTGGGATGAAGATTATTGGTGGGCCGTTGGCTTTAAAGAGATTTCTGCCAATCCTGTCTATGATCCTGAAAGTTTTGGGTTTTATGACCGTTGGTTTCATGATCATGGGGAACCTGTCGACGAATGGTTTGTTACACAGGGCCAGTTTCCGGCTGCAGGAAATCTGGCAGTCACCGAGTCAGGCTCAAGCTTGAGTGATTATTATTGGGAGACGTATCATGTGCTTGGCGATCCATCTGTTTGTATTTATTTGCCAGAACCCAATTTACCAGAAGTTAGTTATGCATCAACATTATCATCAGAAGATACTGTTTTTATTGTAACCACAGATCCATATTTGTATGTAGCACTTTCGATGAATGGCGCGTTGCATGGTGCCGCTGTTTCAGGTGAAAATGGAGTTGCTGAGATTTCTATTATTGAACCTTTCATTCAGTCAGGAGTTGCTGAAATTATAGTTACGGGGCAAAACATCGAACCCTATTTCGGAACGGTGGATGTAATCCAGACTTCAACCTCGGAGTTTAATTCAGTCATTGGCCAGATTATAATACATCCGAATCCGTTTAATGAGAAAATAATTATTGATTGTAATCTTAATTCTTCAACCGAGCTTAGGATCTCACTCTTTGATTTGTTGGGAAAAAGCGTTGAAAATATAAACTTCAATATCGACCCGACTACTGGAAAACAGAGAATAGAAATTAAAACAAAAAATTTAAATCCCGGAATATATTTCTGCAGATTTGAGGCGGGTACTTTTACAGAAACTCACAAAATTATCAAAACAAATTAATTTCCTTAAAACGGAAGATCGTCCATTGGGCCTTCATCCAATTCTGGAGGAGGTTCTGTGTTCTGTGGTACATTTCCATAATCAGGTGGGGCAGTTTCAGCCGATTCGGCATTAATTACTCTCCAGGCTTTTACATCGGTATACCACCGACTGTTATATTCCCGGCTTTCAATATTGATGCTAGCAGTAACCATTGCATTTTCACCAAAATTTTGAAGGTTTACTTTGTCGCCCCAAACAGTAATGCAGACCTTTTTTGGATATTGGTCCTGGGTTTCCAGAATGAAGTTTTGTTTTTTCCAGGGACCGTTTTTACCTTCACCTGTTTCTTCGGGTAATATTTGAATTATTTTGCCGGTTATTTCCATCTTTATGAATTATTAATTGGGGTTGCTAAGATACTAGGATCCTCTTTATCTTCAACACCATTTATTTCAACACTTCTAAAATCTTTCAAACGGGTTTCTGCATCAGCTTTGAACTTTACAAGAATATAATGTTCACCGTATCCTGAAGCTATTCCATTACTATTTATTTTTTCAACAAGTACATTTTGGCTTTTCCCAATAAATGAGTTGCGGTATTTCTTTTTGTTATTTTCTGCCAAACGTCGAATGATACTGCTTCTTTCTGATTTAATTTTTTCCGGCACCTGTTCCGGCATTCTTTCAGCACGGGTTCCTTTGCGAATGGAATATTTAAAGGTGTGAATATGTGTAAACCCTATATCCTCGATTACTTTGTACGTTTCCTGAAAATCCTCATCTGTCTCCCCCGGGAAACCAACCATAATATCGGTTGTAAAATTAAACTTAGCTACATTGTTCCTGATTTTTTTCACCATAGCTTTAAATTCATCAACAGTATACTGTCTCAGCATTTTCAGCAATATCTTATCCGAACCGCTTTGTAAGCACATATGCAAATGGGGCATCAACTTTGGGTGTGAAAAGAGATTAAATAACTTATCTCCGAATCCTTCAGGTTCAATGCTGGAAATACGCACCCTGAAATCACCTGGGATTTCCAGTATCTTTTCAACCAGGTCTTCAAAAGTCAATCCTTCATGCTCATAACGGCCAATATTTACACCGGTTAATACAATTTCTTTGTATCCAAATTCCAAAACCTCCTTAATATTCGCTTTGATATCTTCCCAGGTTCTGCTGATGGCACGACCTCTGACATGTGGTACTATACAAAAAGTGCAAAAGTTATCACAGCCATCCTGAATTTTAATAAGGGCACGGGTACGGAAACTTTTTTCAGCTGATTTATAGTTGAATCGATCTTGTTTGAGTTCATCCGGAGTTATGATTTCTCCCTTGAAATGCCCATCTAAAAGATTAAAGATTTCTCCTTTTCGATCATTTTCAATGACATAGGTAATTTGTTCGTTTTTTTCGAGTGTATCTTTATGGTTATTGGCCATACATCCCGTAACTACCAAAACAGCATCCTTATTTGTCCGGTGGGCCTGGCTGATGGTTTGCCTGGATTTATGATCGCTCATATTGGTAACGGTACAGGTATTTATCACGTATGCATCCGCTTCCTTGTTAAAATCAACAATTTCATATCCGGCATTAATAAAAGTCGAAGCAACCGAATTGGTTTCATACTGGTTCAGTCTGCAGCCCAAAGTTTTGAATGCGATCTTCCTGGTCATACTGATTGTAATTCTTCTTTTTCCACAAGTTCACCGGCAACTGAAAATACAGTGGCTGATTTTATTTTTATATCTACTATTTTTCCAATTAACGAATCATTTGAATCGTAAATCCTGACATTGATTTTTCCTTCTGTCAGACCAGCCAAGTAATCCCCTTTTCGTTCTTTGCCTCTTACCAATACCCTGAAAGTCTTACCAACCATTTTTTTATTGTGTGCAAAGCTGGTTTTCATTAAGTCTTGTGTAAGTGTATGGTAACGTTCTTTCTTGACCGGCTTTAGTACATCATCCACCCATCTTGAACTCACAGCTCCAGGGCGTTGAGAATACTGCGCGATATAAGCCATATTGTACTTAAACTCATCCATGATTTTTCTGGTACTTTCAAACTGCTCATCTGTTTCACCTGTGAATCCAACAATTATATCCGTGAATAATGTTGCTTCTGGGATCAACTGCCGGATGGTTTTTACGATTTTCCCGTACTTTTCAACAGAATGCTTTCTGTTCATTCGTATCAAAACCTTGTCATCACCGGATTGAATAGGTAAGTGAATTTGTTTACCGAGGTTCGGATAGGCAGCGACCACCTCAATAACTTCATCAGTCATATCTCGTGGATGTGGTGAAGTAAAGTATACCCAAAACTCCTTGCCGGATTTTCCCCCCATTTCACCAATTTGCCTTAATAATTCAGGAAAACTGATCTCTTCACCTTTTTTATCCAGCCCATATGAATTTACGTTTTGTCCAAGAAGGGTGATGGATTTATAATCCAGGTTGATCAGGCTTTGAACCTCTTCCAAAATCTCTTTTGATGGCCTTGATACTTCGCGTCCCCTGGTATAAGGAACAGCACAAAAAGTGCAGAATTTATCACAGCCATTTTGGATAGGTACAAAGGCTTCGAAATCCGATTCATATTGTGGATTAATGTGCCAGAAATCTGACATGTGCTCATTTAATTTCAGTGACCCGGCTTTTTCGTTCAGCTCCTTTAGTCTTGGATTTTGAAATACGGTTTCTTTATTATTTACAGATTGTAAACTAACCGGAGTGACAATCCCATATTGATTGATCATTTCAGGCAGCTCCTGCAATTCGCTCATTGGAAATACGATATCAAACAATTTTAAAAACCGGTCCTTGTCTGATGGAAGGATACAACCTGTAACAAAAGTTAAAAGGTTTTCTTTATTTTTCCTTTTATTCAATTTATGAATCCTCGAATAAACTTTATCAATGGCTTTTTGCCTGACAGAACAGGCCAGAATTCCCACCAGACTTGCCTCATCTTCATCATCAGTCCATTTATAGCCCATTTGTTCGATCAAAGGTTTTGTCCTCTCTGTGTCCGACATGTTCATTTGGCAGCCCAATGTGAGTATGTGGTATTTCATTTTATATCTAAAAATCAGGGGCGCAAAATTATTGAATATTAGTCAAATGAACAATATTTCCATATTTTCATTATTTTTGACCCACCTAAACAATCAAGTCATGTTTAAACCTTTGTCATCCTTTTTGGTGCTTTTTCTTTTTTGCCACTTATTAGTATCCCAGACAATTATATCCGGTGGTTCCGAAAATGATATTATCGGCAGGATTTGCAGGTTGCCAAATAGCTCTCTTGCAACAATCGTAGAGCGAAATCCCGATTGGGGGTCAGGTGATCTGTATATTTCATTTTCCGCAGATGATGGGACTTCCTGGAGTGATCTGAGCCCTGTTGTGGTAAAATCCGGAAATCAGTCAACACACTGTATTGTTGTTACTCCTGATGATTCCTTGAGGGTATACTATGCCTCCAACGAAACAGGAACTTATAAGATCCGGACAATTTCCTCTGCCGATGGTATTACCTGGGTAAATGATTTTCAATTGGATCTTGGCTGGCCTCAAAGCCAGGGAGTATATGACCCTCATGTGATCGTTGAAGATGATGGCTCAATGACAATGACCTATGTTAAATTCGGAGGAGGTGGGTATGTGGCTCATTGCACTGAGATTAATGAATGGGATTTAAATAAATCGATTATTCAATCTGGGGCTTTCCGGATCAGGATATGCAAACAATCTTCCGGGAAATATCTGGCAGCCTACCACAGAAATATTGGCGGGAATCAGTATGAAGCTCATGTCCGGTTCTCATATGATCTGATCATCTGGTCAGATGTGACTCTGCTAACCGGTAGCGGAAACACACACGATCCCACATGTAATACCGTAAATGATGAATTTTGGGTTTTTTATTCAACTTATAAAAATGGGGCCTATAACCTATTCAAGAGATCGTCTTCCGATGGTCTTTATTGGTCGGAAGAAGAACAGTTTACAAATGATAATACCAATAATACTCAATCAGCTTTTTTTGCCGAAGCTGATAATGTTTATCTAATCTGGACGCATGCCATTAATTATAATACGGATAATGACATTTATTTTGAAAAGTACGAAATAACTGGATTTTCGGAATATAATGAACTTGAAGATAATTTTGATGTTATCCGGATATCCAATCAAAACTTTCTTTTGATGTTACCTTCTGGGTTGTCAGGACCTGCAGAATTAAGTGTTTATAATATGCAAGGCCAGCTTGTTCAAAGAAAGTTATTATATGCAGGAACCGGAAATTATAGGTTTGATATCGAACTGGATATTAGTGGAGTTTATCTGTTTTGCATTGATATTGATGAAAAAGCATTCAATTCAAAAGTTGTTGTCAAATAGCCGGACTTAATTTTATAACGGTGGTCTGTTCTTCAAAAACAAAAACAGCGATATATTTCGTATTACATTGGCAACTATTGTAAAAGTATCATCTTTTTCATCTGTTGAAATTCACTTACTTCTCCAGAGGAATTTGCGGTAATCTTAAACAAATAAACACCACCTGGTAAATTCACAGCTGTAAACTCTACTTTATGTGAACCATCAGGCATGGGTTTATCTAACATAGTTTCTATCTTTTGCCCTAAATGGTTGAAGACTTCAATTTTAACTTTTGCAGGTTCGGGTAAATCAAATTTAATATTGGTTGATTCGCTGAAAGGATTAGGGTAATTTTGATGTAACAAAGGTTTTGTAGCTGTTTCCTTTCCTAAATTCTCATCTACCCCAACACCGACATCCCAATCCAGTACATTAGCCCAAATGTCATAACCGGTTTGTCCGGATTTGTTATCATGCCATGTATTATAGATCAAGTTGTTTTTTAAAATAACATCTTGATAAGATTGGTCCATTACCTCGGTATTTGGAATTAGAAAATTATCAGAATAAGGAAGCCCGTCGCTCCAGTACCGTTGAGCATATATATCGTTGGTTCCGTTTTGTTCATCCGTCCACGTAACGATAAACCGGCCATCATCCTGTATTGAAATACGGGGATGTGAATGGTAGCTGGTTCCGCTATCGCTGTTCACCTGGAAACTATTTGCTACAGGTGTGCCATTATTTAAAAACTGACGGCAGTATATATCAAAATAATCATTGCGGTTATCCCGCCAGACGACTGTAAAATTACCCGGTTCATTCATACATATTGATGGTTCCTTCGCCCAATCGCAGTAAATGGCATCTTCAACTTTAAAGTTGCCCTCCAGAGGTGTACCGTCGCTGAGGTATTGCTGTAGATAGATTTCCCATGGGCCATTGCGGTTATCTTCCCAGGTAATGGTAAAATCGCCTTCTGCATCAACTGCAATGTCAGGGTTCATCTGAAATG
>JAUVJI010000061.1 GCA_030596605.1 Bacteroidales bacterium | reverse complement strand
TCTTTAAATAATTATGCAAGATATTCCAGCATCGCTTTTCAGATGTTGCTGATTATTTTGCTTGGTGTATTCGGTGGGATTAAAATTGATGAATGGCTGGAATTGACATTTCCGATTTTCACAGTTATACTTTCAATCCTGGCAGTTGTTTTGGCGATTTATTCTGTAACCAAAGAGTTTTTGAAGAAAAAATAGTACTGTTATAAAATATCAAATGAAACCTAAATATTTCGATTTTCTTAAAAATCTTTTAATTTTTACCTTCATTCTCGCCGCTGTCGGTTTTACTGTGGCTTACTTCCTGCCAGAGAATTATGTGACACCCACCCTGCCTTTTTTGTATGCTTTTTTTCTTTCTGTTACAATCATCGTGCATTATATCTTGCTCAGGGTCTCTGAAAAAAAAACCAGTGCATTTATTAATTATTTCATGATTTTAACTTTCGGAAAATTAATTTTTTATTTAACGATCATCATCATTTATGCCCTGTTAAATCGTGAAGATGTTGTTCCTTTTATCATATCTTTTTTCATTCTTTACGTTTTTTATACAACTTTTGAAGTTGTTTTAAGTCTTAGGCTTACCAAAAAGAAAATGGACAATCCTTCAATTGAAAATTCAAGAAAAAACATTGGGGAATAAACTATTTTTTTAACTCTATCTTTTCCAGAATATGTAATTCCAAATCGGATAAAAATCCTTCAGAGTCCTTGATCTTGTTAAGATCATGCTTAAAAGCCGTAAGAATATTAGGAATTTTCTTTAGAGAGCTGATCATACCTGAAACTTCACTTTCATTGATCAGACCGTTGATCAGTAAGAAATAATCGATTGATTTTAAGGAAGGAAACATCTTTCCCTCAGGATTATAATTTGAAAAAAAATAGTAACAATTATGTGTATCAGGATTATTATAATTAAATAGTGGATAGCTAATCAATAAATCTAATTTCGAATTATAAACCGGAAGGTCATCAATCCTTTTTAAATTCAGATGAAGATTTTCATTAAGTTTATAAGCAACCCAGTAGTCCTTTTTATGGCATGAAATGCCTATCAGTGTGTTATCCTGACTGAAATCAATATCTATTTTTAATCTTCGGGGCATATTAAAAACGAAAGGTAGAATTCAAAATTAAAGTAAAGAGAGATAAGTTCACTAATAAATCTTGAGATTTCTGAAAAGAAATTACAAATTAGAAATTTTCTTATAGCTTTTCTTCGGATTCCAACTTCTCCATTGCTTTTTCTGCTGCAATTTGTTCGGCGCCTTTAATGGAATAATCCCTGCCATTCGAATATATCTTTTTGTCAATCATTACTTCTATTAAGTACTGTTTGCCATATCCATTACCAATTTCATCCAATACCTTGAATTCAACGGGAATTTTTTCTTTTTGCGACCACTCAATCAGCTGGCTTTTATAATTTACATTTTCATTCTCCAGTTTGTCAATATCGAAATGAACTTCAATGACCCTGTTAATTAAAATTCTTTTCGCAAACTTATATCCTCTGTCTATATACAAGGCTCCGACAAAAGCCTCGAAAGCATCACCATGCAGATACTTACTGTGTTTGTTTACAATTTCCGATTTAATCAACCTATCAAATCCCAACTTTTTTGAAAGCTTATTCAAACGGGAACGACTTACAATTCTGGCCCTCATTTCGGTCAGGAAACCTTCATCTTTATAAGGAAATTTTTTAAAAAGGTAATCTGCAATAATTGAACTTAAAACAGCATCGCCGAGATACTCAAGCCGTTCATTGCTGATTTTTATACCATTTAAAATTTCTTTTGCAGCAGACTTGTGACGAAAAGCAAGCTGATATAGATAAATGTTCCTGGGATAAAATCCGAAGATATTACGGATCGAATAATAAAGATTCTTGTCAGAAGATAATAATATAATAAATGGAACTAATAAATTCAAAATGAAAAATTAATCATTGAATTTTGTAAATATAATAGTAGCATTATGGCCGCCAAAGCCAAAAGTATTACTGAGTGCGTAATTTATCTCTCTATTCTTACCCTTATGATAGGTAAAATCGAGTTTATTATCAATTTCCGGATCATCGGTAAAATGATTAATTGTGGGAGGAACAAAACTATTTTTAATAGCTAAAACAGAAGCAATAGCCTCAACAGCGCCGGCTGCACCCAGCAAGTGTCCTGTCATGGATTTTGTTGAATTAATCGCAATCTTATAGGCATGTTCCCCAAAAAGATTCACAATAGCTTTTGGTTCTGAAATATCTCCAACAGGGGTTGAAGTTCCATGCGTGTTAATATGATCTATCAATTCCGGCTTGATACCTGCATCTTCAAGCGCAAACTCCATGGATTTCATAGCGCCATAGCCTTCAGGATGAGGTGCAGTCATATGATAAGCATCTGCGGTTAGTCCGCAACCAACAACCTCTGCATAAATTTTTGCGCCTCTTTGTTTAGCATGATTATATTCTTCAAAAACCAAAGAAGCGCCTCCTTCTCCCAAAACAAATCCATCCCTGTCCTTATCAAAAGGCCTGGAAGCTGTTTTTGGATCATCATTTCTTGTGGAGATTGCATGCATTGCATTAAATCCACCAATACCACCAGGTGTTATGGCAGACTCTGATCCGCCTGTAATAAACACATCTGCTTTTCCAAGACGGATATAACTAAAGGCATCAATAAGGGCATTAGCGGAAGATGCACAGGCAGAAACTGTTGCAAAATTAGGACCTCTAAAGCCAAATTTTATCGAGATATTACCTGCCGCAATATCTGCAATCATCTTGGGAATAAAAAAGGGATTGAACCGTGGTGTGCCATCACCACGAACAAAATCCCCCACCTCTTTTTCAAAGGTCTCCAGACCTCCTATACCGGCTGCCCAGATAACCCCGGCACGATCCAAATCAATTTTCTCCCTGTCAATACCAGAATCCTCCAAACTCTGTGTAGCCGCAACCATACCATATTTAGCATAAGAATCATACTTCCTTGCTTCCTTGCGCTCAAAATGTTCTTTTGGATCAAAACCTTTTAATTCGCATGCAAATTGCGTTTTAAATTTTGATGCATCAAAACGGGTAATAGCACCTGCACCACTAATACCATTGGATAAATTATCCCATAATTCCGATATATTATTTCCAATGGGAGTTAGCGCACCTAATCCCGTAACAACTACCCGCTTAAGCTCCATTTAACTTTAGGAAAAATTTTAATTTGTATTGTCTTCAATGTATTTGATTGCCTCACCTACACTAGAAATTTTTTCAGCCTGATCATCAGGGATGGCAATATTAAACTCCTTTTCGAATTCCATAATTAACTCAACAGTATCAAGTGAATCAGCACCAAGATCATTGGTGAAACTTGCTTCAGGTGTAACTTCGTTTTCATCTACACCTAATTTATCAACGATGATAGCTTTTACTTTTATAGAAATATCAGACATATCTTTTTGTTTTTAAGTTTGACGCGTGCAAAGAAATGAATTTTATCAAAATTAAGCAAATTTTTTAATTTGATAACGAAATTACTAAAAATATTAAACGCTTTTTTAAGATTTATTTGTAATCATTACTAAATAATATGAAAAGTATTGCCATAACATTTTTATCTTTGAATCCTGAAAAGTATACTACTATGAACAATATAGCAATATTTGCATCCGGTTCCGGTACGAACGCCCAGAATATCATTGAGTATTTTAGTAACAAAAATAATATTATAATAAACAGGATTTATTCTAATAATAAAAATGCTTTTGTGCTCGAGAGGGCATTCAAATTTAATATTCCTACCCAGGTTTTTGATCGGAATGAATTTTACAAAACCGATAAAATATTAGATATATTGATCGATGATCAAACCGATTTGATTGTACTGGCGGGTTTCCTGTGGCTGATACCTCAAAATATCCTGGCTCACTTTACAAATAAGATTATTAACATTCACCCTGCTTTGCTCCCAAAATATGGAGGTAAGGGAATGTACGGAATGCATGTTCATGAAACAGTGATAAATTCGGGAGACAATGAATCCGGTATATCAATTCACTATGTAAACGAAAAATATGATGAGGGCGAAATTATTTTTCAGGCAAAATGTAAGATTAATAAAAATGATACCCCTGATTCTTTAGCTTCAAAAATCCATCAATTGGAATATGAGCATTTTCCTAAAGTTATACATCAAATACTGGCTTAACCAAAATTTGGTTTTCATTCTTCTAGTATGAATTATATCTTACTACCTCATCAAAGCTTTTTCTTATTTTCTCCCTTTGTTTATAGTTTTCAATCGGATAGCCAAGTGTTGCTAAAAGGCCTATCTTTCTGTTTTGCGGGATATTAAGAAGCATTTTGATTGGTTTTTCATTGAACCACCCTATCATGCAAGTTCCCAAACCTTCATCCGTTGCCTGAAGACAGAAATGTTCTGAAGAAATTCCAATGTCAATTAAAGGATAATCAAGACTTTTAATCTTACTACCAATACGTGTGATGATTTTTGGTTTTTCTATCACAAACACGACAATAACAGGAGCCTGAGAAACAAATTTATTGAACGACATCAAATTGTCATAAGTTTGGCGGGCCACCCTTTCCTTTAATTCCGGATCATCAACAACTATAAATGTCCAGGGCTGCGAATTACTTGCAGAAGGAGCTAATCTGGCAGCTTCAAGACACCTTTCAAGTTTTTCTTTTTCAACTTTGCGTGGCGAATATCGTCTTACACTTTGCCTTTGTTTTACTAAATCTAAGAAGTTCAATATTGATATTTTAAGAGTTTTATAAGTGCGAAAATAATGTATTCTGAATTACCTAAAGAATTATGGGAGGAGAGTGAAAGGGCAATTGGGTCTTAATTAATTTCTTATATGGAACACTGATCCTTATGATTGTTATGATTTATTATGATTATTTTATCGGCGAAAATCATAAAAATCATAAAAAATCCCTGCCCTTATAAATGAAAGATTATTCGATTAAAAATTATAATCACTTTAAATCTTTCGAATCAGCATCACACCATCCCGCAATGGGATCAGTACATTTTCAACCCGATCATCCTGTTGCACAAAATCATTAAAATCGATTATTCCTTTGGTTTCTTTGTCAGAATTATCAGTTTGATTTAAGACCTTTCCATCCCAAAGTGCATTGTCCGCCAAAATAATTCCCCCTTTTTCCATTTTATCAAAAACCAATTGATAATAGTTTAAATAATTCTCTTTATCAGCATCAATAAATACGAGGTCAAACTTTTCATCAATCGTTTGTATAATTTCAAGTGCATTGCCGGTATATTTGACAACCTTATCCTCAACATTAGATTTTTTGAAATACTTCGTAGAAATATAGTCAAGTTCAGGATTTAACTCAATTGTATGTATCAAACCTTTTTCAGCTAAACATTTAGCCAGGCAAATTGTAGCATAACCGGTATATGTGCCAATCTCAAGTATCCTATTTGGCCTGACCATAAAACCAACTATTTCCAGGAATTTTCCCAGCACATGACCTGACAACATCCTTGGGAATAAAGCTTTCAAATTGGTTTCCCTGTTAAGTTCGGCTAATATCTCATTTTCCGGTGAACAATGTTCCTTAATATATTTTTCAAACTTGATATCTAACATAAATGAAAATTACTATCCAAATTTTATCCCTTTAAATATTATCAATCTTATCGATATTACAACTATAATCGTAACAATTATATAAATCCATCCAAATTTAGGCTTAGTTGATAATTGTGGCAATTTGATCATTTGTATTGAAAGAAAATTATAATTGGTGAAAATTGGAATTATCATTAAGATAGACACTAAATATAATAGCGTTAATTCGAATGGATTGCGTGGAAAGTTTAAAAAATAGAGCACTGAATTTCCTATAAACCATGGCAATAGAGCAATACTTATTAAATAATGAAGTCTCAATTTCGGTTCTAAAATGTGTGATGAATTGGCAGCGCTAATAAAATGCTTAGTTGAAAAATAACCAATAATTACAAGTATAACAATCGAAACAATCAGGAATACGATTTCCTCCGTATCAAAAACATTACTTAAAAACAACCACTCAGTTGTATAAATAAATCCTGTTCGGGTAATTACTCCGACGATATAGGAACCGAAAAACATATTAAAGGCATGAAAAACCAACCACAGTAAAAATGTTTTAGCAATTAAATTAAATCGGCGTATCCATAAAAAAATCCGGTAAAAAACTATTCCAATTAACAAACAGACGAATGGCCCGGTTCCAAAAATAACAATCAAAGCCAGCCTTGTATACAAGGTTGAATATGTATATAATGGCCAAAATATCCTGTAAGAATAAAGAACCGTCGGTATATCAAATAGTTGGGCAATATAAATGGTTATTAACTGACTTAAATAATAAATAACAAAAAAGGCCAGCACGAATAATAAGGTTGAATTTACCAGTGTTTTGAGATATCCCCACCGTAACTCTTTTTCCTTTGAAATATAACTGATTAAATGTAAAAAATCTAATACTGAGAAGTATGCAAACTTTAGTTTTTCTTTCCTTGAATTATAAATTCTTCCTATTCCAAAAGTTAATCTTTTTGGCAGGTTATGAAGCCTTCGAATCCTTTGCTTTTTAATATCATACTTAACCTGCTCTCGTATAATCCTATCAGATTTTCTGATTTTTTTTGGTTTAAAAAGTTCTTTAAGAAAATTTTTGAACCGTTTCTTTAGTATATCTATTTCCTCTGAACGAATTTTTTTACGCATCAAGGCTCTTTTTTCTTTGAACTCCCTCTTCTGTTTTTTTACTGTTTCCTTTTCCTGCCTGACATACTCTTTCCTCTGACGCTTTAATTTGCGTCTTTGTTCGCGCATTTTATGTCTTTCAGAGGAGTTCATTAATTAAAATTTGCTCTGGGTAGTATTGTTTAAATATGAATAACAAAAGTAATCGTCTTGCCAAAATTACCAAAATATAGTTTGGTGTTTTACTTTATTATCATTTAAAAGTTAGGGACTAAATAAAATTCATTACAGGCAACTAGCTCCATTTAGTATTGACAATTAATCACATATAAATTCTTTAGTTATATTGTGAATTAAATTATTCATAATAAATTTAGGAAAAGTTTGAATAATACATATTAATTATTAAATTTGCCTTGATAATTTGCAGGTATTGTTTGTGAAATCAAAAACCAAATTTCTTATCACTCTATATACCAGTATATTATTCTGGGTTAAAAATTATACAATAAAATTTATTAATAACTTAACTTAATATTTATGAAGATGAAAAAACTACTTTTAATGGTTTTTGTCCTTGCTTTTGGTATTTATGCCATTGGGCAACAACCCATGACAATTAAGGATGTAAAAGCGGATGTACAACTTGAGGAGCATGGCCCAACTGTTATGGTTCCTTATGTAAAACCTGGCAACACAGATGCAACCGGCGACGATTGTACCGATCCGATCATCATTAACATTCCAGGAGGTTTACCCTTTACTGACGCTAATCAAACAACATGTGGCCGCATTAACAATTACGATGCAACATGTCTTGGTTCTTATGATGGTGGTGAAGATATAATGTATGAGCTGAATGTTACTGCTGATGGTAATTATGACTTTTCCGTCGCATCCAATGACGGTTCAAACTGGATGGGTATGCTTATAGACGATGAATGCCCAGATGGAAATGCCACTTGTATTGCAACTGCTACTAGTAGTTCAGGAACATCTATGTCAATAACTAATCTCAACCTAACTGTAGGCACTTACTATTTAATGATAGACACATGGCCTTCGCCAACTTGTATTGGTGATTTTGACCTTAACATAATAGTAACGCCAGTGCCACCTCCAAACGACGACTGTGCAAATGCCCAGGCCGTTGCAGGACCATACCCGCAAAATATTTCGGGAACAACCTTAGGTGCAACAGTAGATTGTGCCGGCTGGTTGGATTGGGATGCTGTCTGGTACGCTATTGATTTACCCTTTGGTTGTAATTCAGTAAAGATTGACATGTGCGGTGCAACTTCACCAATAACGAATACAGGCATTATTTTAACAACTGATTGCTCTTGTACAAGCGGTTCTGCTATCTATTCAAATGGTGAATGGAATGTTACCGGCAATTGTATAAATAATTTGGTTTTTGAAAATATTGCCGGAGGTACAACAGTATATTATCCGGTAATGACCGAGCCTAAACAGGATTTTACTTTTGAGGTTATGGTCTTTGACTGTTCCAATACGAATATTACATGGTATAATCTTCAATGGCCTCCTACAGCTACAATCACAGAATTAGAAAATGTAACTGTATATGCCCAGTGCTGGGAAGACGGATATACAAACCAAACCGGCCCAACTCCCGGCCTTGATTGCTGGATTGGCTACAGTACATCAGATACAGATCCGGCAACATGGATAGACTGGGTTCCTGCCAGTTTTAATGACTTTTATGTTGGCAGTAACGATGAATTTATGGCTGACTTAGGCCTTGCTCAAAGTTTAACACCAGGCACTTATTACTATGCCAGCCGCTTCCAACACAACGGCGGAGGTTATTATTATGGCGGGACAGGTGGCCCCTGGAATTTTGATAATGGAGTATTGACTGTGGAGGCAGCCAGTTATTGTCAGTATGAAATTTGTTTGGAAGATACCTATGGTGATGGATGGAATGGTGGATTATTGGACGTTTATGTAAATGGCATTTTACTTTATAATGATCTTACTATTATAGCTGGTGGCGGCCCAGAATGTTATATTATTCCTGTAAATTCCGGTGATGTTATTTCAACTGATTATACTGCCGGTAGCTGGCCTACAGAAAATGAATATTATATCAATGATTCTTATGGTACTACAGTAGCATATGAAGGATCTTCATCTACTATACCAGCAGATATCGCAGGTCTTACAGCTGAATGTCCATGTTGTGCCCATTATATTGAATTAACTGACACATATGGGGATGGATGGAATGGCGGATTATTAGACATTTTGGTTAATGGAGTTGTTGTTTTAGATGATATAACTGTTGATGATCCCCCAGGAGACTTTGCGAGTTTCTATTTTGATGCTTGTACAGGTGATGATATAGATGCTATTTATACAGCAGGAAGCTGGGCTTATGAAAATGAATACCAGGTATTTGATGCTTTGGGTAATTTACTAGGTGAATCAGGCCAGGGAGGTGCAACACCAGTTGATGTACTTGATATGGTTGGAAATTGTATTCCACCTTCATGTCCTGATCCAAGCAATCAAACTGCAACAGGTATAACAGCAACATCAGCTAACCTTGGATGGATTGAAAATGGCCTTGCAACTACATGGGAAATTGAATACGGAGCAGCTGGATTTGTCTTGGGAACAGGTACTTTGATATCAACAACTACCAATCCACATTCATTAGGTGGATTAACAGCAAACACATCTTATGATTGGTATGTACGAGCCGATTGTGGAGGAGGATTATATAGTAACTGGGTCGGTGCGCATAATTTTAGCACACTGTTAGCAAACGATGATTGCACTGACGCAATAGCCGTAATTTGTGGAAGTGTTACTTCCGGAACAACCATAGGTGCTGCTATAGACACTGAAGTTAATTGTCCGGTAGCGATAACTGCACCAGGTGTTTGGTACTCATTCGCGGGAACAGGAGAAATGGTTAGTGCTGATGTATGTACAGCAAGTTATGACACAAAACTATATGTATATACAGGAACCTGTGGCTCATTAATATGTTATGACGGTAATGATGATTATTGCGGCACTCGTTCAAGAGTTGACTGGTTTGCAGAATCAGGAATTACTTACTATTTATTAATACATGGTTACGGTTCAGGTACAGGAACATTTGATTTAACAATAGATTGTACTTCTCCTGCAACAGCTTCATGGATTGGAGGTGATTCTTCCTATGACGACCCGAATCCTCAAGAAGACTGGTTTGGCGCTGATAACTGGGATGTACAGGATGTACCGGGAGCAACAACAGATGTTACTCTTCCTCCAGGTCAAACCTATTATCCTACACTCGATCGCGCTGCAGTATGTGATGACATTTTCATGGGATCTGATGCTTCAGGGACTGCTACGATTCTCGGTAATGGATACTTAACTTTATCGAAAGGAACAGCAACTGTACAACGGTATTATCCTACAGGTGGTACAACTAATAGTACTGAATGGCACTTGATTTCAGCGCCTATTTCCAATGCGCAGTCCGGTATTTATACTAGCTATTATCTTCGTTGGTATGAAGAGGGAATCGATCAGTACCATGATATAATTCCAACTACTGATCCTTTAACATCCTTACAGGGTTTTGCATTCTTTGCACCAAATGATGGAATGACATTTGACTATGTCGGTAATATGGGTAATGGACAATATACACTTCCTGTTTCGGCTCATGGTCCAGATGGATACCACTGGAATCTGTTTGGGAATCCATATCCTTCTTCACTTGATTGGGATTTAGTTTTAGCTGATCCGGGAAATCTCGCTATTATGCAAACCGGTGCAATCTATTATATGGATCAAGCAACTGGTAACTGGCTATCATATATT
The DNA here is from genome assembly GCA_030596605.1 of Bacteroidales bacterium. GTDB lineage: Bacteria > Bacteroidota > Bacteroidia > Bacteroidales > JAADJA01 > JAADJA01. The sequence goes on along the minus strand of JAUVJI010000061.1, from coordinate 13,560 downwards.
GGTGGTACGGGAGCTGGTTCTCAATATGTACCACTTGGACAAGGATTCTTTATATCTATTGGTAGTGAACCAAATATATTTATGGTTGATAATAGTATGAGAACACATTCTATTGGTACTCCACAATATTATAAATCAGAATTTGATAATTTATTAGTACTTGAGGCTGCAGGTAACGATTTCACCGATGCAACTTATCTCAGGTTTGATGATGGCGCTACAGAAGAAATCGATAAACAATTCGATGCTTATAAATTATTTGCAGCTAATAATCCTTATTTACCTCAACTGTATACTGTAGGTGGCGATAAATTATCAATTAATGTATTACCTCAAACGGAAATGGTTCCGGCAGGATTTAAAGCTGGTGTTCCAGGTGTATATACTATCAACATCAAAGAGGTTACAGGTATGGCCAATGTGGTACTTGAAGACCTGGTAATGAATACCCAAACTGATTTGATGGAGAATGATTATACCTTTAATTATAACTTAGATGATCCTGAAGGCAGGTTTATTATTCATTTTACACCATTGGCTGTAAATGAAAACCTCGCTGAACTGGTTAACATTTATTCTTACAATAAAGATGTATATGTTACAGTACCTGAAAACATGAAAGGTAACATTGTAATCTTTAATATGATGGGACAAGAAGTTGCTTCAACCTCCATTACTGATGTACTTAATATAATTCCACTTGAGAATGGCGCTTATTATGTTGTGAAAGTATTGAGTAGTGAAAGTGTTGTAACGAAAAAAATATTTGTAAAATAGACCTCCCCCGGCCCCCTCCTTGAGGAGGGGGAGTTTGGAGGAGGTAAATTAAATTATGTTAAAAACAAAAAAACATACAGATATGAAAAAATCATTTAAATCTTTATTAATCGCAGGCATCTTTCTGGCTTTCCCATTGTTTACATTGGCTCAGAATCCTCCGCACCCCAATGGCGGTGGTGGACCAGGAGGTGGTAATACACCTGTTGGCGGTGGTGCACCAATAGGTGGCGGACTTATCATTATGATGGTCCTTGGATTAGGGTATGGGGCAAGAAAAGTATTCGATGCCCGGAACAAAATGATGGAATAGAACTGTTACTGAATTTTATCAGATGTAAAAAGCGCTGTCATGCAAAAGCATGAAAGGGCTTTTTTTTGCAAAACCTGTCAGGTTGATTCCGATAGCTATCGGAAAGCCTGCGCGGCAGCGACCTGTAAGGTTGAAAGACCAGGGTTCCAAATAACACGACCAAACAGGTATCAGCGCTGCAGGCTTGCTTCTACCTGATAGGTCTGTAGCCATTTTTTCAACCTGCTATGTATGCAGCCTCACCATGCCAATCTCAACATAGCAGGTTTGTACTACCTAATTTCCCAATTTGACACAAGTTGTTTCAAAATGAAAAGATAACCTAATAATTAAATAATAAACTTATCATATAAAGCTGAATACCTGACACATAGCGTTATTGGTAATGTTTTTGAATTAATCTTAGTAAAAGAGAATAATTTCAGGATACAATTTTAACATTGGTTGATTTAATATTCTCTCATAAACCTAAATAAATTTGAGCGACTTTTATAATAACAAAGGTTTGCATCGTTCATTTTTTACGATTCCTATAATTGCTGTTCTGTTATTATATAAATCGAGTCCTCTCTTTAATTTCTCACAATTCCTCACATTATTAAAACCATCCGATAAAAGTTATACAACAGATTATATTTATTTTAAAATACTATTATGAAAACAAACTACTTTTCTTTAACAGCTGTTTTTCTCATCATAATGATGAGTTTGCTAACTATTGAGATTGCTATTGGTCAGGGTTGGTACGATCCGGATTGGCAATATCGCAGCTCTGTGGTAGTAACAAATCCGGTGGGAACGCCGTTGACTGATTTTCAAGTGCAAATTTCACTGGACAACTCTTTCGATTTTACAAAGGCAGAGAATGATGGGAGCGATGTTCGATTTACGGATACTGATGGGATAACACTTATCCCGTTTTGGATTGAATCGTGGGATGATTCAGAAGAACTTGCCACCATTTGGGTGAAAGTGCCGGAAATCCAAATATCCGGGACTACATTGTACATGTATTACGGTAACCCAGAAGCTGTCATTACTCCTCCTGATCCTGTTGAAACCCCACCTGCCGGTCCTTTTACACGGGCTGTGGACAATCCGATAAATCCTATCGGTGATCCCGGAGGCGGTGCTAGCTTGTTAGCTGAAAATATTGTTTATGATGATGTGACCGGTCATTACTGGATGATTTTTGCTAATTACAGGGGAGGATCTCAAGGTGTAGGATTAGTGTGGTCTGATACTCCAACCGATGCTACAAGTTGGAATTGGCATGGAAATGTATATACCCATATCAGTGGTGGTTCTTTCGCACCCCATATCATCAAAGAAGACGGGACGTGGTATATCTTTTTTGCTATTTTACCCAATATCGTTTACATAACTTCACCAACAATTAACGGTACCTACAGTTCACCTACTATTGTTTTAAGTCCGACAGAGTCATGGGAAACATACAGAGTGGATGAGCCTTATGTTTTTTTAAGAAATGACGGAAAGTGGATTCTCATTTATATGGCAGATTCAGGAGGCGTCACAGAACAAGTAGGCTACGCTTCTGCTGATAACATTACAGTACCATACACCAAGTTTGCGGGGAATCCCTGTTTGGCATTCGGCCCTCCGGGTTCTTATGATGCCGGTACTATTGCCGATCCCTGGGTTTATGAGTATTATGGAGTTTACTATATTGGTTATACTGTTAGCCCAACAAAAAATTCTCCCTGGCAAACAGCCCTGGCAACAACTACCGATTGGATCAATTTTACCAAGCATGGTGTCATTTTCCCGGTTGCAGCTTCAGGTTGGGATGCAGTCAATAGCTTTCGCGGAGCAGCAACACGTATTGGTGATACATATGTTTTTTCATATACGGGCGATGGATATAGAATGGGCATTGCAACCCAACCGGTATTCATGATTCCTGAGAATATTATTAATAACGGTGATGCTGTTTTTAATTTCTTCGATGGTTTTGATGGAACCGACATTGACCTTAGCAAATGGACTTTTGTAAATGGTACATCAAGCCAGGCAAGTGTTGCAAGCGGACTACTTACATTAACATCACCTACTGAAGCAGAATATGTCCGAATTCTCGGACAAAATAGTTTTGGGATGGATTATATCGGGGAAACCCGTGCACAACACCCAAATCAGGGAACACTTGACATGATAGCTGAAGTTGGTTTTGCCGATGCTCAATGGAATACATTACGGATTGTTGACGATTTCCCATCTATTACAAACTGGCAGAGGGAGGCAAAATTAAGTGGTCAACCGAGTAATTTTGTAAATATGGTACAGACTGCCGACCAGGACTGGCACATATTTCATCTTTTCAGGCAGAGTCCAAATATTGCAGGTTTTCAGATAGATACTAATACCATTGAAACGGTAAATACAAATGTACCTACTATGAATTTACCACCATTTCTGATGTCCTATGGTACTGGAAATCAATTTGTAATTGACTGGACCAGAGTCAGGAAATGGGCCGGTATTGATCCAATGACTTATGTGGTCATAGACCCAAGTCAACTGATTGCAATTGAAACACATACTCCCATACTTTGTCAAGGTGAAGTTTCAACAGTTACGATTATTGCAATGGGTGGTACTCCTCCCTACACAGGAACAGGAACATTCATACAATATGCAGGGACATTGGTTTACATGGTAACGGATGCGATTGGAGATACTTCAAGTGTTTCTGTCTCAATAACCGAACCAACAGAATTATTAGCATCATACAATAGTACAGAAATACTATGCTATGGAGAAACTTCCACAGTAACAATCTCTGCAACAGGGGGTACTGAACCATATACAGGCACAGGAATTTTCACTTATCCGGCAGGGACAATTATACACACAGTGACTGACGCAAACGGATGTATCTCAGAAGTTTCATTAACGATTACTGAACCGTCCGCATTATTAGCTGTAGCAGATTACACTGAAATACCTTATCCCGGAGGAAGTTCAACCGTAACAATTACTGCAACAGGTGGCACTCCCCCCTATACAGGAACAGGAATTTATACACAAGCTGCAGGAACAGTTATTTACACCGTAACAGACGCTAATGATTGCATCTCAGATGTTTCAGTAACAATCAGTGACCCTTCAACATGGTATGATTTGAACTGGCAATATCGTCGTACGGTATATGTAACAAATCCGGGAGGAATAACATTAACGGATTTTCAGGTATTAATTGAGCTGGACAATACATTTGATTTCTTAAAAGCCAAGCCTGATGGAAGTGACATTCGGATTACTGATACCGATAAAACTACACTCATTCCTTTCTGGATCGAAGCGTGGGATGAAACCGAACAAATGGCGGATATTTGGGTGAAAATGCCAGAAATCCCAATATCCGGAACAACAGTGTACATGTATTATGGTAACCCGGATGCAGTCATTATTCCGGAAGATCCTGTGGAAACGCCACCTGTTGGACCCTTCACCAGGGCTGTGGGCAATCCTATTAATCCTATCGGTGATCCCGGAGGCGGAGCAAGCCTGTTAGCTGAAAATATAGTATATGATGATGTAACAGAACATTATTGGATGGTTTTTGCCAATTACCGGGGCGGTTCACAGGGTGTTGGATTAGTGTGGTCTGATACACCAACTGATGCTACAAGCTGGAATTGGCATGGAAATGTATATACCCACACAGGAGGCGGTTCATTTGCACCCCATATATTAAAAGAGAATGGACTGTGGAATATCTTTTTTGCCACTTTACCCAATATCGTTTACATTACTTCACCTGCAATTGATGGTGCGTACAGTTCGCCAACAATTGTATTAACCAATACGGAACCATGGGAAGCATATCGGGTAGATGAGCCTTATGTTTTTAAACGCAATGATGATAAGTGGATTATGATGTATATGGGTGATTATGGAAGCGCTCATGAGCAAATCGGATATGCAACAGCCGATAATATAACAGGGCCGTATACAAAGTATGCAGGAAATCCTTGTTTACCATTTGGCCCTCCGGGATCCTTTGACGCAGGCACTGTGGCCGATCCCTGGGTTTATGAGTATTATGGCACTTATTATATAGGTTACACGGTTAGCCCGACTACGAGTTCTCCTTGGCAAACAGCAGTTGCTACTACTACTGACTGGCAGACATTTACCAAGCAGGGTATAATATTTCCACTTGCAAGTTCCGGATGGGATGCAGTCAATTGTTTTCGAGGTGCTGTAACACGCATTGGTGATACTTATGTTTTTTCTTACACAGGAGATGCTTATAAAATGGGCATTGCAACACAACCGGTTTTTATGACTCCCGAGAATATCATTAACAACGGCGATGCAGTTTTTGATTTCTTTGATGATTTTGAAGAAGCCAATTTTGATCTTTCAAAATGGGCTTTTGCAAGTGGTGATTTAAGTCAAACAACTGTCAACAATGGATTGCTTACACTAAATGCAACCGGAACTCATGTTAAAATTAATGCCCAAAGTTCATTTGGTATGAATTATATGGGAGAGACCAGGGCTTATCATCCCAACCAGGGAACACAAGACCTGATTGCCGAAGTTGGTTTTGCTGATAATGCATGGAATGCAGTACGGATAGTAGACGACTTTCTTTTGGGAACAACTTATTGGCAGCGACAGGCAAAACTGGATAACCAACCTGATGAATATTTTAATATGGCCCAGATCGCAGACCAGGATTGGCATGTGTTTCATGTTTTCAGGGAAACTCCTGATATAGCCGGCTTCCAGATTGATGATCATCCAACAGAAACCACAACAGGAACTGCCAGTACAAGTGTACCGACTATGAATTTACCACCTTTTCTGATGTCCTATGGAAATGGCAATCAATTTGTAGTTGACTGGACCAGGGTCAGGAAATGGATAGGTCAGGATATACCAACTACTGTTGGAGATGAAGAGTACATGCAAATTTTAAATCTAAAGGTTTACCTTGAGGGGCCATTCAACGGAACCGATATGAATACCGATTTAAACGGTAATCTTGAGCTTGTCGAAGGGTTACCATTATCCCAGCCGTATAACTCAGAGCCCTGGTTTTATGATGGGACCGAGACTGTAACTGAAATGCCAAATCCTGATATTGTTGACTGGATACTGGTAGAGCTGCGTGATGCTCCGGATGCTTCCAGCGCCAGTTCTGGAACTGTGATTGCTCAACAAGCAGCGCTACTTCTCAACAATGGTAATATTGTTGGATTGGATGGCGCTTCATTGTTACAATACGATGTTCCAATTGAACATCAGCTGTATACTGTTATCTGGCAAAGGAATCATCTGGCAATTATGTCGGCGGATGCTTTGGTTCGAAATACAGAAGGACTGTACATTTACGATTTCTCTGATGCAGATTCAAAAGCTTATGGAGATGGTCAAAAGGAAGTTGGAAGCGGCATTTATGGGATGATTGGTGGGGATATAGTTGCCGACGGATCGATAAATGAACTATATGATTTACTATTCTGGATTTTACAAGCAGGTTCAGGAGGTTATCTCAATGGCGATGTTAATTTAGACGGCCAGGTAGATAATCAGGATAAAAATGATCTTTGGTTTGAAAATCTGGGAAATGAAACTCAGGTACCGGAATAAAAAATATTTTTATCCGAAAGAATATTTTAATGCGAAATTTAATTAGCTTTGTATAAACAACCTAATACAACTATCATGAAATCAAAATCTTCTTTTTTTTCAGTGGCTTTTCTAATTGTTTTCATCGGTCTGCTCACTTCAGAGCCTATTAATGCACAAGCCTGGTATGATACAGATTGGCAATACCGTCAAACTGTTACTGTTGCTAATCCTACAGGAACAATATTAACAGAATTTCAGGTAGAAATAACTTTGGATGGCTCATTCGATTTTTCGAAGGCAAAGAATGATGGGAGCGATGTTCGATTTACGGATACGGATGGGATAACACTCATCCCGTTTTGGATCGAGGATTGGAATGCGGGTGCACCGCCTGCAACTATCTGGATTAAAGTTCCGGATATCCCAACTACAGGAACAACGGTGTATATGTATTATGGCAATCCAGCTCCTACTATCCCTCCTCCAGATCCAGTTGAAACACCTCCAGTTGGACCGTTTACGCGAGATCCTTCCAATCCTATAAATCCTATTGGTGATCCGGGTAGTGGTGCCAGTTTACTGGCCGAAAATATTGTGTACGATGATGTATCTGAACATTATTGGATGGTATTTGCAAATTATCGGGGTGGATCTCAGGGTGTTGGCCTGGTCTGGTCTGATACACCAACTGATGCTACAAGCTGGAATTGGCATGGCAACGTATATACCCATACTGGAGGCGGCTCTTTTGCACCGCATATAATAAAAGAGGATGGACTTTGGTATATCTTTTTTGCCACTTTGCCAAATATCGTTTATATAACATCAACAACGATTGATGGCACTTATAGTACACCAACTGTTGTTTTAAGTCCTTCTGAGACCTGGGAAACCTATCGTGTTGATGAACCTTATGTTTTTCAACGAAACGATGGAAAATGGGTTATGATGTACATGGGAGATATAGGTAGTGCCACAGAGCAGGTTGGCTATGCAACAGCTGATAATATTACAGGGCCATATACAAAATATGCCGGGAATCCTTGTATTGCATTCGGACCTCCGGGGTCCTATGACGCCGGAACAGTAGCTGATCCATGGGTTTACGAGTATTATGGTGTTTATTATATTGGTTACACTGTTAGCCCGACAACAAGTTCACCGTGGCAAACGGCCTTAGCAACTACTACCGACTGGATTAATTTCACCAAACATGGTGTAATTTTCCCAGTTGCAGCTTCGGGTTGGGACTCAAATAATAGTTTTCGTGGTGCAGTAACCCGTATTGGTGATACTTACGTTTTTTCCTATACCGGAGATTCATATAAAATGGGCATTGCAACACAGCCTGTGTTTATGAGTCCTGAAGAAATAATAAATAATGGCGACGCTGTTTTTGATTTCTTCGATGATTTTGAAGGAACAGCTATTGATCTTACCAAATGGACTTTTGCAAGCGGTAGTTCAAGCCAAACCCCTGTTAGCGGTGGTTTAATTTCACTAAATGCAAGTGGCACATATGTTAAAATTAATGCCCAAAGCTCATTTGGTATGGACTATATGGGAGAAACCCGGGCGTATCATCCTAACCAGGGAACATCATTACTAATTGCTGAAGTTGGTTTTGAAAATAATAATTGGAATACTGTGCGGATAGTAGATGATTTTATGTTAGGAACAACTTTTTGGCAGAGGCAGGCTAAGTTGAGCGGTCAACCTGATGCATGGGTGAATATGGCACAGACTGCAGATCCAAATTGGCATGTATTTCATATTTACCGGCAAAGCCCGAATATTGCTGGTTTCCAGATTGATGACAACCCAACAGAAACAACCACCGGAGATGGCGGAACAAGTGTACCAACCATGAATTTACCACCATTTCTTATGTCCTATGGAAGTGGCAATCAATTCGTTGTTGACTGGACCAGGGTTAGGAAATGGGCTGGTGCAGATCCCACAACTTTATTAGGTGGTGAAGAGTTTCTTTCCACCACCTGGAACGGAACTGTAAATACCGACTGGAACGATACAGGAAACTGGAGCACCGATTCTCCTGAAAGTTATTCAAAAGTTACTATTCCATCTGCTCCGGTTAATCAGCCGCATGTTATTGCTATGGCTGTTTCTCCTTCCCAATGTGATGACCTGACAATTGAGAGTGGAGCTGTTGTAACTGTTGATGCTGGTAAAGCTTTAACTGTGATTGGTACTTTGGTTAACAATGCCGGTAACACCGGTATGGTTATTCGTTCAGATGCCACAGGTACTGGTTCATTAATTGAATATAGTGGGGTAAATGCAACTGTTGAACGATACCTTACAGACGACAAATGGCATTATATATCTGCTCCTGTTGATGATCCATTGGCTGAAGTATTCCTTGGTATTTATATGATGGAATGGGATGAACCTACAGGGCAGTGGACATATATTATTGATCCCAATTATGTGATGAGTACTGACATGAAAGGTTATGGAATCTGGACATTGGATATTGCTACAGTTTCATTTACCGGTAACCTTAATACAGGTGCAAAGTCTTTTAATACTACCAACACTTTTGGCGCTCTTCACAACAATAAAGGATTTAATTTTTCTGGTAATCCTTATCCTTCTTCCCTTAATTGGAATGTGGATGACGGAACCGGGTGGACAAGAATAGCTGGTAATACCGATCTTACACTCTATATATGGAATCATGATGAAGGAAATTATGGCGTTTATGTTAAAGATGGCTTTACTGGTACTCTTGATGTAGACAGTATTATCCCTCCGCACCAGGGATTTATTGTTCATTGTTCGGCTGCAATCGGTTATATTGGTGTTGACAATGGAGCAAGGGTTCATGCTTCCAAGGATATATTAAAGGAAGGTTTAGTCTTTACCGAACCGATGCTTAAACTTAAGGTTGAGGGCAACAGCTATGCTGACGAAATCCTGTTTCGTATTGAACCGTTGGCAAGCGCTCAATATGATAACCTGTATGATGCCCTTAAATACCGGGGAGAAGAAGATGCCCCACAATTATATTCGGTTTCAAAAGACAACCTGGAGTTATCTGTAAATGCATTCCCTGATACAGAAGAGTATAAAATTATTCCATTGGGGCTTGAAGTTGGGATGGAAAGTATATATACCATTTCAGTAAGTGTACTTAGCGGGTTTGATCTAGAGAATAACATTTACTTAGAAGATTTAAAGACAGGTACATTTACTAAGATTGAAACCAACAGTTCATATAGTTTTACAGCTAGTCCGTTTGATGAGCCAATGAGGTTCCTGCTTCATTTGAACGGCGAGCTGGATGTTCCGGAATACTCGAATGAATTGATTAACATCTACTCTCTGAATAAAATTGTATATATCGAAGTTCCGGAAAATACTAAAGGCAGCATCGCTGTATACAATATAATGGGACAGAAGATTGTCAGTACTTCTATTGGTGATGTTCTTACTAAGATTGCAGTTGATAAAAGCGCTTATTATGTTGTGAAGGTGGTGAGTGATGAAGGTGTTGTAGCAAGAAAGGTATTTGTTAGATAGTTGCTTTTTAAATAATGCAGTCTAAACTGTTAAAACAGTAGGGCTGTTCAATTCTAACCAACTAAATAAACTGCAATAAATGTAAAATAATAAAATTCAATGGTTTAAGTGAAGTTGGAAATTCTCTTTGAGAAACTTTGTGGAAACTTTGTGGCACTTTGTGAAATAGCTATACCACAGAGCTACACTAAGAAGCACAGAGTTACACAGAGAAAAATCTAAATATCATTATCTGAATGAAGATGGAAATCACAAGGCCAACATTTATTATTAATGAAAAAACCTGCCGGAATAATATTCGGCAAATGGCTCAAAAAGCTAAGATGAACAACCTTGTTTTTCGGCCTCACTTTAAAACCCACCAATCAGCTGAAATAGGGAGCTGGTTCAGAGAGGAAGGGGTAAAAAAAATTACCGTTTCATCAGTTCAAATGGCTGATTATTTTGCAGAAGCAGGATGGGAAGATATACTCATTGCTTTTCCTGTTAATATTTTAGAAATCGAAAAAATAAACCAACTCGCCTTAAAAATCAAATTGTCTCTTCTGATCGAATCCAAAGATTCTGCTGAATTCCTGAAAAATAATTTAAACTATGAAACAGTTATTTACATAAAAATTGACACCGGTTATCACCGAACAGGAATTGCCTCCAACAACTTTAAAAAAATAAATAAGATTCTTGAGATTGTCAGGAATTCAAAAAATTTAAAGTTCACAGGATTTTTAACACACGCAGGGCACACTTATAACTGCAAGAGCAAGGAAGAAATCATTAAAATTCATAGCGATTCCATGAATCAGTTGAAGGTTATAAAAGACAATTTTATAAATAATTTCCGTGAGGCAATAATATCAATAGGCGATACGCCATCTTGCAGTATAGCCAATGATTTTCAGGGTGTAAATGAAATACGGCCAGGTAACTTTGTTTTTTATGATGTAATGCAGTATTTTCTGGGTTCGTGCGGAACTCAGGATATTGCAGTTGCCCTGGCATGTCCTGTTGTAGCCAGGCATAAGGAGCGAAATGAAATTGTAATATACGGTGGTGCGGTTCATCTATCGAACGAATTTGTTTTAAACAAAAAAATGGAAAAGGTATTCGGATTGATTGTTAAACTGAATCAAAATGGATGGAGTGAACCGCTAACTGAATGTTATGTTTCAGATTTATCCCAGGAACATGGTATCATTCACTTGCCCTCAAACCAATTTGAAAAATTTGAAATCGGGGATGTTATAGGTATCCTGCCTATCCACTCTTGTCTTACAGCCAATCTTGCAGATGCTTACATTACATTAGATCATTGTAAAATTGAAAAAATGAAATTTGCTTTTCAATAATGCAAAATTTCCATTTTTTAAATGAACTATTCAACTTATATGTTATTTTTGCATTTCCTTCATTTCTAAGTTAAAAAAATGGTCGATCAAAAATTAAAAAACATCTTGAGATTGTTATGTATTTCTTTACTTACAATAACTTTCTTTACTTCATGTCATCAAAACAGTCCTCAGCATTACTTTAGTAATGGAAGCGCAAAGTTTCAGTTACAAGATTACAAGGGAGCAGTAAATGATTTTAGCAAAGCCATTGAATTAAAGGCAGATTACAAAGAAGCTTACTATTCTAGGGCCATTTGTTATAGTAATTTAGCAAAGTACAAAAAGTCCCTGGATGATTTCAATGAGGTTATTGAATTAGATCCTGAATATAAAGAGGCCTATAATAACAGAGCTTTTTATGTAAAGGAAAAAACCGGTGACTACATGGGTGCAATTGAAGACTATAATAAATTCATTGAATTGAATAAGGATAATAATAATGCCTTTGCATATAGTAACCGGGGACATGCCAAATATATGCTAAATCAGTTTGACGAAGCAATGGAGGACATCGAAAAATCAATCAGTCTTGATTCAACAAATTCATTCGTTTATAAAAACCGGGCTTTGATTTTTATTGCCATTGATAGTCTCGATCTTGCATGTAAAGACTTATTAAAAGCTAACAATCTCGGTTACGCTACTGAATATGATGATGAAGTCAATGATCTTTTGACGAAACATTGTAATAATTAGTCAGGAAGCTGACTTGCGCTTCCAACATTTGGTAACCATAAATCATTTTTATCTGAATTATCTGTTTGAGAATCCATATTAAAATCACCATTTAAATACCCAACGGTTCCTGCTTCAATTGACCATACCGTGGTTTTATCATCCGTATTAATACTTCCATCTGTATTTCCATCTCCACCAAATAAGCCATAAACCCCACCACCAAGATTTTTCTGGGTCTCGGTTCCATATGCCTGTCCGGTAGGTGTGGTAAAATCATAGATATAGATTCCTCCTGATTCGGTTAAAGGATAAGCAGACAATACGCCGAGGTGGTTGCGATGCCAGATCACAGTAAACAACTCATCATCCAAAACATTAAAAAATTCAGGGGTTGAAGATCCATCTATACTCACAACTGATCCATCGCTCAACAGGAAGGCAGCCATCCTGTTGAACATAGTACTGCCTGTGGCTGAAGCTGCATCAACAGCATCCCTGAGTTCGATTAAAACCCAGTCGACAACACCGGTTCCTGGAATGGTTGTTACATTTTCAAAACCGGTATAATTCCAGGGCGAAACATTATAGGGTTGTGATAATGGTAAAATGGTTAAATCAGTGTTCATATCAGTTACATTAAAGGGACCTTCAAGAAAAACAGTTAAGTCTAATTCTATTCTATTATAATACTCGTAAGCCCCCATATCAACCCTGCCGCTACCAATACGCGGATTTCCTGCAAGGCATTTTTCAGGTAAAGACAATCCTGTTGTATCGGAAGTACCCATATCAATATAGGGTGATGATTCATGTAAACTGTAATCGTACGAAAGCAAATCATAAAAGTCCGGATTTTCATCTAAGTTACCGGTACCTGCCCAGCCTCCCTCAATATCAGTAAAAATCCACCTTCTGAGAAGGTGGCTTTGAATTGCCCCCATAGGGGGCTTTAAAAATCAAAACTTTGTTGCTGTTCCTCTGTTTGTTTCTCTTGTTTCTCCTGATACTTCACATATCTTTTGATTATTTCTTCATCTATACCGACAGTACTTACAAAATAACCCCTTGCCCAAAAACGATTTCCCCAATAAGGCTTCTTTTTCAGATCTGGATAACTCTTGAACAGCTTTATGGCCAATTTACCTTTCAGAGTTCCCATCAGTACAGATACAGATACCTTGGGCGGAATCGAAACTACAAGATGAATATGATCTATTTGAACATTCATTTCTTCAACCTCACAACTCT
>JAUVJI010000158.1 GCA_030596605.1 Bacteroidales bacterium | reverse complement strand
TGCAAATATTCTTTTGATCATAATTAAGGTACTTTGTTATAGGTATTGCTAAAATAGTAAAAAAATGGATTGGGTGATACCTTTATCAATACTGCATAAAAAAAAGCACCACAACGAATATATCTTCATTGTGGCACTTCCAAATTAATTCCAGCTCTCTCCCGGAATACTTATTTTTTCTTCTTCGTGCTTAATCCTAACGGTAAATATAAAGGGCAAAAACTTACAAAGCTGGTGAGTAAAAATACTACTCCTAAAATCAATAAAATAATGCCCAATGTTCCTGTTATAACATTTGTAAAATAAAGAATGCCAATTACAATTGCCACTATAATTCTGACAATCTTATCAGCTGATCCCATGTTTGCTTTCATAATGTTTATTTTTAATTTATGATGTTAAACAAATTAAGTATTAAAAAGTTCATTTCACAAAGAAAAACCAAGGTATAAAGGCATTGGGGAATATGGTTAACCGGATTTTATTATTATCAATTAGTTTGTTCTTTTCCTGTCTTGCATTCGGCTCAACAACAAAATAAATAAGGAACATTAAAATAGATTGGTTTGATAACTATTCTTTATCATAATCTATTTCCTTAATTACATTTCCATCCTTATCCCAAAACTTCCACACACCAATTCTTTTTCCGTCTTTCTGATCGCCTTCATAATATTTTTGTCCATTCTCGTGCCATACGGTTTTAAGTCCATGGTCAATCCCATCTTTATAAAAACCCCTGCTCCAAAGATTTCCATTGGGATACCAGTACGACCATTCACCGGTTCGTTCTTTGTTTTTGTATGACCCTTCCAGTTTTTTGGTTCCATCTTCATAATACAGGATTTCCTTTAGGAGTTTTTCCTTTGCCTCATCCTTGTAATACTTTACAGTTTTCGGAGATCCATCTTCAAAGATTTCCTCCACTACTTCATAAGCTTTTTCAGAACAGCCAAACAATATTAAAATAGTGATAATTATCGACAGAAATTTTTTCATAAAATTTACCTTTCAAATAATAATCTTTGTCCTTTTATTGATTCATCAAATTTTCCCTTATCAAAAACCAGGTTGCCACTCACAAAAGTATTCCATATCTCCGAATTAAATGAATGCCCCTCAAAAGGAGACCAGCCACACTTATACAAAATATTGGAATTGTCCACCTGTGTTTTCGAATTTAAATCTATCAAAACAAGATCAGCCCAATATCCCTCTCTTATAAATCCCCTTTTCTCAACCTCAAAACAGATGGCCGGTGCATGACACATCTTTTCCACAATTTTCTCTAATGATATTTTTTCTTGATGGTAAAAATCGAGCATTGCCAAAAGGGAATGTTGTACCAATGGCCCTCCTGAAGGCGCTTTGAAATAGGAATTGTTTTTTTCAGATTCTGTATGTGGGGCATGGTCAGTTGCAACCACATCAAGCTTGTCGCTTAACAAAGCTTCAAAAAGTTTCTTTTGGTCGAATTTAGTTTTAATGGCCGGATTCCATTTAATCCTTGTACCCAACCTACTATAATCGGAACTATTAAACCACAAATGATGTACACATACTTCCGATGTAATTCGTTTCTTTTTTAATGGAAGGGAATTGTCAAAAAGTTCCATTTCTTTAGCTGTTGACAGATGTAAAATATGCAGCCTTGTATTATGCAACTTAGCAAGTTTTACAGCCAGCTCAGAACTTTTATAACAAGCTTCGTCACTTCGAATTAAGGGATGAGCATCAATGGGGACCTTATCGCCATATTTATCCTTGAAAATAGTGATATTTTTTTGAATGGTATTTTCGTCCTCGCAATGAGTTGCAACCAGAAGTTTTGATTTGGAGAAAATTTCATTGAGGGAGTCAATGTTATCAACCAACATATTTCCGGTGGAAGCGCCCATAAAAACTTTAATCCCGCAGACATCTCGGGGATTTGTTTTAAGGATCTCGCTAATATTATCGTTGGAGGCTCCCATGTAAAATGAATAGTTTGCCAAAGATTTGGAAGCTGCCATTTCATATTTTTCTTCTAATAGTTCCTGGGTAAGCGTATTGGGAATGGTATTGGGCATTTCCATAAAAGAGGTAACCCCTCCTGCAACCGCAGCTTTGCTTTCTGTATAAATATCGGCTTTATGGGTTAAGCCCGGATCACGAAAATGAACCTGGTCGTCAATCACACCCGGAAGCAAATATTTTCCTTCTGCATCTATTATCGTAGCTTTATCAAAATTTTCAGTAGAATTTGATGAGGTTTCCTGGTGGATGATTTTTTCAATATAACCATCCCTGATAAACACATCTCCCTTGAAAATAGCGTCCTCATTGACAATGCTGGCATTTTTAATGAAGTATGCCTTACTCATAGTTTGGTTGTGAATATTGTTGCGTTAGTTCTTGTAGTGCTAAATTACTAAATAAATAGTTTTATGCAACCCTTTTGTGTTTTTTAAACATGCTTCTCAAACGAAGTTCCATCACACCAAAAATGGCTTCTTTAAAAATACTTTTATTCATTTTGGATTCGCCTTCTGTCCTGTCCCTAAAAATGATATCAACTTCTTTGATATTAAATCCAAGTTTCCAGGCAGTGAACTTCATTTCAATCTGGAAAGCATATCCGGTAAATTTGATTTTATCAAGCTCAATAGCTTCCAGCACTTTTCGGTTATAACATTTAAATCCTGCAGTTGTATCACGAATAGACATTCCGGTAATGATACGGACATATGCTGATGCATAATACGACATCAATACCCTTCCCATTGGCCAGTTTACAACATTTACACCTTTGATATAGCGCGATCCGATAGCCATATCTCCACCTTCCTTGGCACATGCATTGTACAATCGTATCAGGTCTTCAGGATTGTGTGAGAAATCAGCATCCATTTCATAAATGAATTCATAATTTCTTTTTAAGGCCCATTTAAATCCATGAATGTAGGCTGTTCCTAATCCCAATTTCCCTTTTCGTTCTTCAATAAATAATTTGTCAGGAAATTTTTTCATGAGCCTTTTTACTATATCGGCAGTACCATCAGGTGAATTGTCCTCAACGATTAGTACATGGAATTCTTTTTCCAGCGAGAAAACCTTACGGATAATATTTTCAATATTCTCTTTTTCTTTGTAAGTAGGAATTATTACCAAACTATCGCTCACGAGCTTATAATTTTGTTTTAGCTTGCAAATATATAATTAATTCGAATGTTGAAATATTAGTCTTTGAAATAACCGGGCGAATTGATTGATTTCTCATGCCGGAACGGGATTGTACCTAAACCCTTATATGAACTTATATGCCTTATATGGTTCAAAAAAAGAAAACCACATAAGACACATAAGGACCACATAAGTTAAAAAGTTTTATTTCAGTGGATAATAATTTTAGTTTGCCCAACGATCAATCCGTCTAAATAAGCTGCAGCAATATACATTCCTTTCGGCCAGTTCTCAGCATCTACTGAAGCGATTTTTTTACCTTCAGGAATTTTAACTTCCTCCACTTTCACTCCCTGCGAATTATAAATCCTGATGATCTTATCCTCTTTTACATCGAATTTTGAACATCGAACTTCAAACTTCCCTTTGGTCGGATTCGGATAGATTTGTATAGAATTATTATCATATGATGATGTTGATCTTGTTGATGTTGTCAAAGAATCAATAGAGTATTTTCTAAGGAATATATCCCAATTCCAAACAGGAAGTTCTTCAATTCTCAGGTCACCTGCAATGTAAAGATAATTCCCGATTTGAATTATTTTTTTACCAATCTGAGCATTGTAATCCTTATTAGTATATATATTATCAATTGTACCTGACGTATCACAAATTGCAACGAAAAATTGAATAATGGATTCATCATTTGAAATCCTAAAGTTGTCATGTTGGTATATAAGTTTAACTTTGCGGATTATTCTGTTTACCTAAAATCTATGTTTTATTGTGAAAACACTCATCGAATTTATCAATGATAAACAAGCTGATTTCCCTTTTGCTTCGGGTGAATTATCGAGACTTTTGAATGACATTGGAATTGCTTCCAAATATGTGCACCGTGAAGTAAACAAAGCCGGCCTGGCGGATATTTTAGGTTATGAAGGAACACAAAATGTGCAGGGAGAAGACCAGAAAAAACTGGATGTATTTGCCAATTACCAATTTATAAAAGCCCTGAAACATGGTGGACAGTGTTGTGCCATAGCCTCCGAAGAAAACGATGAGTTGGTTACTTACGACAACCAAACCTCGAATAACGGAAAGTATGTTGTAGCTATTGATCCATTGGATGGAAGTTCCAACATTGAAGTGAATGTTTCCATCGGAACGGTTTTTTCGGTCCACAGAAGAAAGTCGGAACCAGGACAACCAGGAACTGAAAGCGATTTATTACAACGTGGTACCGAAATGGTTGCTGCTGGCTACGTTATTTATGGTTCGTCCACCATGCTGGTTTATACAACCGGGAATGGAGTAAATGGATTTACTCTTGATCCGTCTGTGGGCTTATTTCTTTTATCTCATGCCGACATAAAAATACCTGATGGCGGAAATATTTATTCCATCAATGAGGCGAATTACATCTATTTCCCGGAAGGAGTGAAAGAGTACATCCGGTATTGCCAGGATGATGATCCGAAAAGTTTACGTCCGTATACCACACGCTACATTGGATCGCTGGTGGCTGATTTTCACAGAAACTTATTGCGGGGTGGAATATATATGTACCCGGGAACAAAGAAAAATCCCAATGGGAAATTGAGGTTGTTGTATGAGTGTAACCCTGTAGCCTTTCTTGCCGAACAGGCAGGAGGCAAGGCTTCGGATGGATTCAGACGAACATTGGAAATACAGCCTGAATCATTGCATCAGAGAACGCCGTTTTTTGTCGGATCTAAACATATGGTTGAAAAAGCAGAGTATTTTATGCAGTATTTCTCTAAAGACTTTGACACAAAACAATGAACCACATAAGTAAAAAACTTAAATGAACTTATGTGTCTTATATGGTTTAAAAATATTAACAGTGATAAATTTTTAGTGAATTTTAAAATTTAAGGTTGGAGATAAGGGGGTTGATTGATATTTATTTGCAGGATGAAAAAACCGATATTTTGGTTAATCATCTTGAAACACTAACTGAAAACAGAGTTTGTGTAAGGGGATTGGTGGGTTCATCCAGTTCCTTATTTGCCGCATCAGTTTACCGGCAATATTCCGAAAGTT
This sequence comes from Bacteroidales bacterium, assembly GCA_030596605.1. Taxonomy (GTDB): domain Bacteria; phylum Bacteroidota; class Bacteroidia; order Bacteroidales; family JAADJA01; genus JAADJA01. The sequence goes on along the minus strand of JAUVJI010000158.1, from coordinate 5,818 downwards.
TTATTGTTGTCTTGCCTGAGAAGGAGTCCGCAGCCTATTTTCTGAACGATTTGGAAAGTATATTTGATGAAAAGGGAGTCAATTTCCACAAAAAGAAAATCCTATTCTTTCCCACATCATATAAACGCACCTACGATATCAAAAACCAGGACAGCACCAATATATTACAACGAACAGAAGTTCTGAAAAGATTGGGATCGAGCAGCCGTAAAAGTATTGTTGTAACTTATCCAGAAGCCCTGGCCGAGAAAGTTGTCAGAAAATCGTTTCTGACTAAAAATACCATTAAGCTTAAACGTACAGAACCTTCATCTATTGATGATATAGCAGATAAATTGATAGATAATGATTTTGACCAGGTGGACTTTGTTTATGAACCGGGGCAGTTTGCAATTCGAGGTGGTATTATAGATGTGTTTTCGTTTACCAATGATTACCCGTACCGAATTGAGTTTTTTGGAAATGAAGTAGAATCCATCCGTTCCTTTAATCCTGCAGATCAACTATCTGTTGATAAACTTGATCATATAACAATTGTTCCAAACATTCAGGATAGAAAACTAATTGAAAAGCGAGTATCATTCTTTTCGTTTATTCCTGACAACACAATTTTGTGGTTTGAGGATCTGAAATTTACATCTGATAAAATTGGATTTGAATTTGATAATGCCAAAAAGGTTTTTGAGCAATCGGAATTTGAATTTGATCATCTTTCGCCGGAAGAATTATTCATCAAACAAAATGAATTTAAAGAAGAATTTTTGCAATTTTCGACTATCGAATTTGGTACCCACTTCTATTTTACGGAATATACTTCCGGATTTAACTTTGATGTAATTCCTCAGCCTTCTTTCAATAAGAACTTTGATTTGCTGATCAGGAATCTCAACGAGAATACTCGGAAACAATACAAGAATTTTATTTTCTCTGATAATCCAAGTCAACTAAAACGCTTGTATTCTATCTTTGATGATATTCATGCTACCAATGGCATTGCAGGAGCATTCGAATTCGATACGATTAGCATTGCTTTGCATGAGGGGTTTATGGATCATGATAAAAAAATTGCTTGTTATACAGATCACCAGATTTTTGAACGGTATCATAAATTTCATCTCAAGGAAAAGTTCAGCAGCCAGCAAGCTTTAACATTAAAGGAACTTTACGATTTACAACCGGGTGATTATGTAACCCATATCGATCATGGTATCGGCCGGTTTGATGGTCTTGAAAAAATTGAGAATGAAGGCAAAGAACAGGAAGCCATCCGATTGAATTACAAGGATGGGGATTTGCTTTATATCAGTATTCATTCTTTACACCGGATTTCTAAATTTGTAGGCAAGGAAGGAACCACTCCAGCATTAAATCGCCTTGGTTCAAATGCATGGAACAAGCTAAAGGCAAAGACCAAGAAAAAGGTTAAAGATATTGCCAAGGAGTTGATTAAATTGTATGCAGAAAGGAAGTCTACTGAAGGGCATGCTTTTCCTCCCGATACTTATTTGCAACATGAGCTGGAAGCCTCTTTTATTTATGAAGATACTCCAGACCAGCTTAAATCGACCCAGGATGTAAAAAAGGATATGGAGGCGTCATTTCCTATGGACAGGCTGGTATGTGGGGATGTGGGATTTGGCAAAACAGAAGTGGCCATCAGGGCAGCATTCAAATCAGTAGCTGATAGTAAACAGGTGGCTATTTTGGTTCCAACTACTATTTTAGCTTTACAACATTATAATACATTTACCGATAGACTTGCAGAATTTCCTTGCAAGGTAGAATATATCAGCCGTTTTAAATCTGCAAAAGATCAAACCCGGATCAAAAAGGAATTGGCTGAAGGGAAAATTGATATTCTTATCGGTACACACCGGTTAATCAGTAAGGATATTGAATTTAAAAATCTTGGATTACTGGTTATTGATGAAGAACAAAAATTTGGTGTAGGAACCAAGGAAAAATTAAAACATCTCAAGGTAAATGTGGATACCCTGACATTAACAGCCACTCCAATACCACGTACTTTGCAATTTTCATTAATGGGAGCCAGGGACCTTTCCATCATCAATACGCCCCCTGCAAACAGGTATCCCATCCTTACGGAGTTAAGATCATTCAGTGAAGAAGTTATCAGGGATGCCATCAATTATGAAATTGACCGGGGAGGGCAGGTGTTTTTTGTACATAACAGGGTGCAGAATATTGGCGAAGTTGCCGAGATGATCCATAAATTCTGCCCGGATGTATCTATTGCCATCGGACATGGCCAGATGCAAGGACACAAGCTCGAAAAAGTGATGCTGGACTTCATCGATGGAAAATATGATGTTCTATTGGCAACGACCATTATCGAGTCAGGCCTTGACATCCCAAATGTCAATACCATCATTATCAATGAAGCTCAAAATTATGGATTAAGTGACCTTCATCAATTACGTGGAAGGGTGGGCCGTGCAAACCGAAAAGCATTTTGTTATTTATTAGCTCCACCATTGTCAGTCATGACCGCTGAAGCACGAAAACGATTAAAAGCCATTGAAGAGTTTTCAGCTTTGGGTAGCGGATTTAACATTGCCATGCGCGATTTGGATATTCGTGGAGCAGGAAATATTTTGGGTAGGGAACAATCCGGATTTATTTCTGATATCGGATTTGAAATGTATCATAAAATCTTGGATGAAGCTGTCCTGGAATTGAAGGAAACAGAATTTAAAGATTTATATAAGGAAGAAACCCACAAGGAATTTGTCAGGGATTGCCAGATTGAAACCGATATGGCGCTTTTATTTACAGATGATTACATTTACAATATTACCGAACGCTTAAGCTTGTACAAAGAACTGGATAACATCCAGGAGGAGCTTGAACTCCAGCAGTTCAGATTACGATTGATCGACCGTTTTGGCCCTATGCCACCGCAAACAGAAGAATTGATCAATGCCATACGACTTAGATGGTTTGCCCGTGATATTGGATTTGAGAAAATACTTTTGAAAAATGAAAAAATGACAGGGTATTTCATTTCTAATCAGGAATCACCTTATTATCAATCAGAAATATTTGCCAGCGTATTGGCATTTGTCCAGCAAAATCCTTTTATATGCAGGATGCGGGAAGCTAAGGATAAATTGTCATTGATATTTATTAATATCAAGATAATTGGAGATGCACTTAATGTTTTGAGAAAAATCATTAATCCCGATTCCTGAAACACCGGTTTAGAAATATTCTATCCGAAAAAACCTTACTTTAGTGCTACCAATTTATACTAATACCGATTATGAAATCAATGGTGCCTATAGGAGAAATAACGATCATTGGGGTAGTGGTTAGCTGGGAGTTACAAGCAAGCGTAAAGAAACAGCCGATTAGAATTTAAAATGGGTTTTTTAATGATTAACTTTGCGAAAAGAAAAAAAATGAAAATGAGTATTAAGACAAATCACAAAATAATAAACGGTGATAGTAGACAAATGACTGAGATTGAAGATAAATCAGTCGATTTAGTTATTACCTCACCACCATACTGGCAATTAAAAGATTACGGCACAGAAAACCAAATTGGATATAATGACAGTTATGAAGATTATATTAACAACTTAAATCTTGTTTGGAAAGAAAGTTATAGAGTTCTCAATAATGGATGTCGCTTGTGTGTTAATATTGGAGACCAGTTTGCTAGAGCAGTATATTATGGAAGGTATAAGGTAATACCAATTAGAACAGAAATAATCAAATTTTGCGAAGCAATTGGTTTTGATTATATGGGCGCTATTATTTGGCAAAAAAAGACCACATCAAATACTACTGGTGGAGCTTCTTTAATGGGAAGTTATCCAAATCCAAGAAATGGAATCCTGTCCATTGATTATGAATTTATTCTTATATTTAAAAAACTTGGAACGCCTGTTAAACCAAATAGAGAATTAAAAGAGCAATCTAAAATGACCAAAGACGAGTGGAAAACATATTTTGATGGTCATTGGAATTTTGGTGGGGCAAGACAAGATGGACATATTGCAATGTTTCCAGAAGAATTACCAAGGAGACTAATAAAGATGTTTTCTTTTGTTGGCGATACTGTTCTTGACCCATTTCTTGGTAGTGGAACAACATCACTTGCCGCAAGAAATTTGAACAGAAATTCAGTAGGTTATGAAATGAACCCCGGCTTCATGCCTTTTATTGAAAGAAAATTGGAAATAAGTCAGAGTGATATTTTTAATTCTGATTATAGTTTTATAACTCAAAATATTGAAAAAGCAGACTTCAATAAAGAAATTAAAAAGTTACCATATATTTTTAAAGACTTTCATTCATTCGATAAAAAGACAGACCCTAAGAAACTGCAATTTGGCTCCAAAATTGACCAGAATGGTTCAACCCAACGAGAAGAATACTATTCTGTAAAGGAGATTATTAGCCCCGAATTAATCAGATTAAGTAATGACCTTGTAGTTAAGTTAATTGGAGTAAAGGAAAACAAAGAAGCAAACGGAAAAGCAATCGAATTCCTACAGCTTAAAACAAAAGGTCAAAAAGTTTTCTTGAAATTTGATGAAACCAAACACGATGAAAGTAATCATTTACTGGTCTATATGTATTTAAAAAATAAAACATTCCTAAATGCACATTTATTAAAAAATGGTTTTGCCAATGTGGATATGACTTATAATTATAAAAATAAAGACAGATTTATTAACTTTTCAAAAGAAGACCAACTATGAATGATGAACAACAAAGGATATGGGATTATTTAAACGAAAATGCCATAGGGTATGAAAACAGAAAATCTTCTACCGAAATACGAGATGCTTTGAATTTAGAAAGCGGTGGACCAACAAATGAACATGTTAGAAATTTAATACGAGATATGATTTTTAATCATGGTTGTTTAATTGGAAGTTTGATGTTTAGAAAAGGGTATTGGATAATAGTAAATGAACAAGAATTAGAAACGGTTATTAATCACTTAAACAGCAGAGCAGATGGTGTAAGAGAACGTGCTAATATTTTACAACAAAACTGGAACAATAGAGATGAGTAAAAAAGAGATTAAAAAACATGCAAAGCCTTTTGGTAAAAAGGAAAAAGTACTAAACTATACAAGCAATACCTATCAACTTACAAGACCAAATAAAGTTGATGCGGTTATGGCATTGATTAGAGAATGTCAACCCAAGGCATTAGATGAGTGGGAAGAATTCTACTTTGAGAAAGCCTACACCAAGAAAAAGGATAAAATAAAAATTACCAGAGAAACATTAGACGAACTTGGAGAACGTCTATATGCTAAAATAACCGAAGTAGTAATTCCTGAATGGACTGCCGCATTTGAAGACTTAACATTGCAAGACTGCAAAGATTATATCTACCAAGTAACTATTGTTCGTACATATGATGGCTTTTTGCTTGAAAAATCTGTAATTAATGATGGTCTTGCAAAATTATTTCCTGAAATTGAATTTGAAGAAAGCGACCCTGAATTAGACCACGCGGGAGATATTGATTACATAGGCAAAGTTGGTGACAAAGCATTCGGAATTCAAATAAAACCAATAACAGCAAATGCAAACTTTGGTAATTATAAAATTACTGAAAGAATGAGTTCAAGTTTTCGAGATTTTGAAAATAAATATGATGGTAAAGTATTTGTAATTTTTTCTACTCGGACAGGGGATAAAAAAGTCATTAAAAACAAAGAAGTTATAGAAGAAATAAAAGCAGAAATTTCAAGATTAACAAAAAACGCCAGATTGTAATCGAGTAGACGGCCAGTGAGCTGGTAGCCCACTGGTGCGCCTCTCACACCACC
>JAUVJI010000202.1 GCA_030596605.1 Bacteroidales bacterium | reverse complement strand
TCATTGAATCTGTCTTACTAACTGCTTTTGCAGGTTATTTTGGATTGGCACTGGGTGTTGGATTGCTTGAATTGCTGAACTATGCATTAATTCAGTCTGCTGCCGAAGCTACTATGTTTACCAATCCTGAAGTGGACTTTGATAAAGCAATGACAGCTTTGGTTATTTTGGTCATATCCGGAATATTTGCAGGTATGATCCCGGCCCGGAGGGCGGTTAGCATTAAACCAATAGATGCTTTAAGAGATGAATTATAATTAGAAATCAATCCCGATAGCTATCGGGATCAAAATATAAAAAGATGAAAAAGTTTTTTAAAATTTTAATTTTGGTTGTCATTTTGGGTGCATTTGTTTTCACCATTTATTTTCTTTATACCAAATCGCAAGCTAAACCTGTTGTTTTTGAAACAACAACTCCCATAAAGACAAATATTGTATATAAGACCGTAGCAACAGGATCAGTTGTACCACGTAAGGAAATCGAGATCAAACCAAAGGTTTCGGGAATTATCGAGGACCTTTATGTGGAAGAAGGAAAGATTATTCATAAAGGTGACCTGATCGCCAAGGTGAGGATAATCCCAAACATGGTTAGCCTCAACAATGCAGAATCGAGGGTAAACCGGGCTAAAATTGCCCTGGAAAATGCAAAACGGAATTACAACCGTCAAAAAGAACTATATGAACAAAATGTGATTCCAAAAACTGATTTTGAATCGTATGAATTGCAGTATCAAAATGCCGAGGAAGAACTTATTTCTGCTGAAAACAATCTTGAGTTGATCAAAGAAGGTCAAACAAAAGATGCGGGTGAAGCTACAAATACGCTTATCACCTCCACAATTGACGGGATGATCCTGGATATCCCTGTTGAAATTGGAAATTCTGTGATTGAAAGCAATACCTTTAATGATGGTACTACGGTTGCTATTGTGGCTGATATGGGGGAGATGATCTTTGAAGGAAAGGTAGATGAAAGCGAGGTTGGAAAAATAATGGAGGGAATGGATCTTATTCTTACCATTGGCGCCATTAATGATGTTAGCTTTCATGCTGCTCTTGAGCATATTTCACCAAAAGGGGTGGAAGAGAATGGTGCAATTCAATTTGAGATAAAAGCAGCTATTGATTTGATCGACACTGTTTTCGTCAGGGCCGGTTATAGTGCCAATGCAGATATAGTTCTTGATAAACGCGACAGTGTTATGGCCATAAGTGAAGCCTTATTACAATTCGAAAATGATTCAGCATATGTTGAAATAGAGACCGAACCCCAAACATTTGAAAAAAGATTTATCGAAACCGGTTTATCTGATGGTATTAATATTGAAATTATTTCAGGTTTAACTGAAGATAATAAGATCAAGAAGTTGAATTAAACAGAAAGATACTCACATCTTTTCTACTATCATTTTAATCAAAAAGTGTCAAGGATTCCTCCTTTGAAATAGTATGTTCAGGTGGAGGTTCAAATAGTGATTCGGAAATGACACGTTGTAATTGCTCCTCATCAATAAATTGATTCACCCTTCCGTTTGAGTTTTCTATTTTTGATTGCTCACTTAACAGTTGCGACAGATATATTACCTTTTTATCGCCATCACTCAATTCGCGTCCCACCTGTTTTAACCTTTTAAGGAAATTATGATAGTTTTCAATTGCACTATTTTCAATCCCATTTTCGTCAACATCATTAGAATGAATTTGCTTCTTACAAATAAAAATTGCATCTACATTAATAGGTGATTTCGCATTGTTCTTGGGAGTTGCAACCGACATTTCCGCTTTAACAGGGTACGCTTTATGAATATAAAATCCCGCATTTATAATTGCATAATAAATAGCCATCCATCCCTTAATTTTAGAATGGTGGAAGGAAAACACTAACACCCCATCATCTTTGAGCACTCTTTTACCCTCACTAAAAACTTTGCTTAAATTATAAGAAAACAATTCTTCATCTTGATTCTGCACTTCACCATCCCTTCGAGAATTATTCATTTCAAAGAAACTGAACTCATCTTTTAATGCCGGTTTTAACCAGGCATAAAAGAAGTCTGCCAATTCGCTGTAATGAACAAAATCAAAATAGGGAGGATCCGTTACAATTGCATCAATTGACTTATCAGGTAGTTGTAATTGAGAACTATCTCCATTCAGAACTAAGCAAGAGTTTGGCGTATCTTTAAGTTCTTCAAAATGTTCCACGTATTTGCAAGTAACAGGGTTATTGCAATAACGCTTATGGGATTGACCATTAATAACCTGGATTTCAAAGGGCTTTGATAAATACTCATTTGCCCGCAGAATTCGACTCTTGAACAGTGAATAAAATGTCCCAGAGCTTTTTTCATTCCCCCAAACGGAATTTTCTAATGGTGTTCGCTCCGGTTTTAGAATATGGTGCGAGAATAAATGCCTGACAGCCCCCGTTCCTTCACCTTTGAATGAACAAAACATGTTGTTGAACTCTAATGTACCGGAAAAAAGACATACGAATAATGTTCTGATTTCTTTGTCCTCAATTTTAAGAATCCCTTCAAGGAGAATACTAAGGGCTAAATATTGCCTTGGATTGAAAAAATCTTTCCAATTCTTGTAGTTGTAATTAATAGCTTGTTTTGTATTGTGTCCCATTTCAATCGGAAAATCAGCGAAAGCATTTTTTAGGCTTTTTGATACATTACATGCTTTTTCGTATAGTTGTAAGTCATCATCGTTTATTGGCAAATACTCTTTAGACCCATCAGGCCGGAGAACCAAAGAAGCATATAGTTTGTGATTGGGTGGTTTATCTCCATTTGATCGGACGAGTTCAGCAATTTTGTATTTCTTCCCGGTTTCCTTATCAAAAACAAACTGGCCTTTGGCTGGCCCATCTTGAGGATCAAAATCATGACTGCATTTAGTACAAATCAATTTTAAAGTATCAAATCTTCCTTCATTAATTGTATAACATTTTGGACAAATGATTTTAGCAATTGGCTGTTTTTTAGTGTTTGCATTTTTGCTAAATACATAATTTGAAAATAAAGGAATTTCTTTTCCTTCCGGTGTTTTCACAGTCTTTACCCAAAAATAATACAAAACAGAACAAACTTCATTAGTTTTCGGATGTGTTTTGAGGTAATACTGTTGAATTTGGGGTTTAGCACTTTTTTCCAATTTATTAAATTCTTCAATCAAACGAACTGGATTTATATTACTAAAAGAATGACGGACAATGAAACTACTAACCGGATTAATATCGCATCCAACCATTTTACAGCCCAGTTTAAGCCCTTCCCCAATAGTAGTTCCGCTTCCCATAAATGGATCGAGAATAATTTTATCTTTTAAATCGTGTTTTTGGTAAAATGCTTCCCAGATATTTTTTTTATCGTCTAAGACAGATCCAAGAATTATAGCACGAAAAACAGAACCCAGGCGTTGAGCCCACCATTTATGAATATGATATATTGGACGGACAATTTCCTTACGGTAACTTTCTTTTTCAGCTATTGGATCAACCTTTTCAAAAGGAAAATCTATTTCAATTGCTTTTTTCATTGAGCATTTTCAATTAAATTCACTCTTTTTGATGATTCCCCTTTTAGCCTGTACGCTTTGAATTTATGTTCTTTTCCTTTGTTGGGATTTTCTACTCTATGTGTACCAATTTCATTTGTTGTTAAATCAAACTTATAGCCTACAACAATTTGGTCGGCTTCTACCCTTGTGATTTTTCCAACATTGAAAATTCTCTTATCTACTTTGAATGAATCGGGTAATATCAATGTTCGTGTTCCGATTAAGCCATCTGCTATTGCAAAAGGAGTCGGACATACGTACATCTTCCTGTCTCTAATCATAATATCTCCATACGTTCCAAACCCTTTTATATGCTTGTTTTTGTGAACATATTTATGGTCGGCATTTAAAAAATCACCATGACAAATCACCAAATCAATTACAGGATATTCTTTATCGTTTTCTGTGTCTTTTGGGTATCTTCCAAATATGTAAAATATTTCCCGCCCATTATGTAATCCGGTTGGAACCTGGCTATTAGAATCATACGTGCTTTCTCTTCCCGGATAGGCTAATCCCTTTACTTCATAACCTTCAGGAATCTTGACGATTGAAATATCCGGATATGAGTTTCTGCCCTTAATTTCATAATTAATTCCTGATTCATTAATTCTATCAATCACCCAATTCTGAAAATGAAATTCCTTATCAGATGCACTTACCCTATGAATAAGATCTCCTTCAATTACAGCATTTACGCAATTTTCGAATAAATCTATGACGTGAGACATTTTGAAAAATGAATTTATAAAATTGCATAAAGGTACTACAATGAACTGGAATTTCGGAGATTATTGAAGTAATAATATCTTCATTCTTATGTATTAATTCATAAACCTAAAGTTGTATCTCTTTATCAAACTCGGAAATTTAGGCCATCGTTTTGTCATAAATATTGATGATTTAAATTCATAAATACTAAGAAAATAGTTGTATAACTAAATTATTAGTTGTATATTTGTAGCGCATTTCAGAAAAAATTAATTTTTTTTGCAATAAATAACTAATCTATTAGTTATTAAACTAAACAAATAGTTAAATAATGAAAGAACTTACAAAAGCAGAGGAACAGGTGATGCAGGTTTTGTGGAAAATTGAAAAGGGTTTTGTCAATGATGTACTCGCTCAGTTTCCAGAACCAAAACCTGCTTATAACACTGTTTCAACTATCGTCCGTATATTGGAGAAGAAAGGATTTATTGATCACAAGGCCTATGGTAAAACACATGAATATTTCCCGACTATTTCGAAAAAGGAATATACCAGGAATTATTTTAAAGGTTTTATGAAAAACTATTTCAGTAATTCATATGAGGCACTTGCATCCTTTTTAACAAGTGATAAAAATATCAGCATCACTGAATTGGAAGAAATGAAAGCACTGATGGAAGAGGAAATCGAAAAACAAAAATCAGGGAACAATGAATGATTTATTCACCTATTTTATTTGGTCTGGTTTAAGCCTGGTTGTTATGTATAGCTTCTACCTGCTTTTTTTATACAGAGAGACCTGTTTTGGCTGCATACGCTTTTATCTTCTTTTTTCCCTGGTGTTTTCAGTACTTATTCCTTTTGTCCCTGATTGGGTTGCCACAAGAAGTATTGCTCCTCAAAATTTTTCAATTTCACTCAATCCTGTTTCCATTTACCTGGAGAATCCTTTGCCCGATAGTAATCAGAGTTTTTCAATCAGGCAGGTACTGGTTTGGATATATTTATCCGGGATAATTATCAGTCTGCTTCGATTGATGTTTCAATTGGGACAAATTATTCTTCTTACCCGAAAAACCGGCATTCACAGAGACTTTGGAGTGAAAGTAGTTTACACCGGAAAATGTTATACCAATTTCTCTTTTTTTGATATTGTTTTTCTCAATAGCGCTGAAAATACAGGAAATGAAATTCAAAAAATTATAGATCACGAAAAAGTCCATATTCGACAAAAACATTACCTCGATTTGATACTTATCGAATTGATGACTATAATATTCTGGTTCAACCCATTTATTTGGTTTTATAAACAATCGATCAAAGCTGTTCATGAGTACTTGGCTGATGAAGGGGTACTTAAAAATGGCCATAACAAAATAGACTACCAGAAATTATTAGTTAATCAATCATTTGGAATTCAGGTTTATGCACTCACAAATAATTTCAATCAGTCATTAATTAAAAGGAGGTTTACCATGATGTCAAAATCAAAATTAAAGTTACGGACAATGATTAAAATTTTGTTTGCTGTTCCACTTATGCTAATATTAGCATTTGTATTTTCATGCAATAATACCGTATCAGAGAAATCACCCGATGCTTTTACCGTTGTTGAAGAAATGCCTGTTTACAAAGGCGGTGACGAAGCAAGAATTAAATATTTAAATGAAAACATCCGCTATCCCGCAGAAGCACGGAAAAATGGAATTGAGGGGCGGGTTTTTGTAACTTTTATTGTAGAAAAAGACGGTAAAATATCTAATGTAGAATTATTAAGAGGGATAGGTGGAGGTTGCGATGAAGAGGCTTTACGGGTTATAAGTAATATGCCTCAATGGGAACCGGGAAAACAAAGAGGCAAACCAGTTAGGGTTCAATTCAATATGCCTATTTTATTTAAATTAAATAGCGAGAAAAAAACCAATACTGGAATATAGCAAAAACACACCAATACATGAAGGAAGAAAATGAAAGAAAAACAGAAATTCGAAAATTATGAATAGTTTATTTATCTACTTGATTCAATCCGGTATCAGCCTGACTTTTCTTTATTTAATTTACTGGCTGTTTATGCGAAAAGACACATTCTTTTCATTAAACCGGTTTTATCTTCTGCTATCTGTAATTTTCTCCTTTGCACTGCCTTTATTTAAGATAAGGTTGCCTATTCACGGAGAAGAGTTTGGATATATTTATTTATTGGAAGCAATTACGGTCACCCCTGATAAAATTGCAAATTCTATTTATGGCCATATCAATATTTATCAAGTTATTACTATTATATATTTAACCGGAGTTGCAATATTTCTTACCCGCTTTTTCATTCAATTTATCCAAATAGGCTTATTAGTAAGCAAATACGAGATTTCAAGAAAAGACGGAATGAAAATAGTGTTCACGAATCCTTACTATTCGCCCTTTTCATTTTTCAATTTAATTTTCATTAATAAAAATATCACAGACCAAAAACAACTTGAAAAAATAATTACCCATGAGCAGGTTCATATTCAGCAAAAACATTCAATCGATTTAATAATTATTGAGCTGATGGTGATTCTTCAATGGTTTAATCC
>JAUVJI010000151.1 GCA_030596605.1 Bacteroidales bacterium | reverse complement strand
TTGGAGATATGATTACGGTGCATGACCTTTACACAACATTTGCCAAGCTTGGTGACGGGACTAAATATATCCCTACTGACCGTGTGATTGATGGCATTGATCAAACAGCAATGTTTTTGGAAGGTGATGGGAATTCACGCAGGGATTACTACCATATTTATACCGGACCAATTCATGCTGCAACAATAAAGCAACAGTTTAAAAGAGTTTGGTTGGGAGATCACCCTGGTTTAGTAGGTGCTGCATTTTTCGATCTTTATCAGGACCCTCGCGAACTTCATGGAATGATGGCTCAATACCTTTGGGCCTGGGGACCATTTGATATGATGAAATCCCGTCATGAGGCGCAAATTGCACAGTATCCATTACGTCCTGTTACGCATGGTATTCCATTTGGTGGAATTGAAAACTTAAGACCAGAGACAGAGGAATACATCGAAGGTTATAAAGATGCTTTCGAAGCAAGAATGAAGAAATAGAATGTCACATTCTAACTAATTAACACAAACAGCTATCACAACATTTGTGCTAGCTGTTTGTTTAGGATCATAAGAAAAACAATTATACCCGTTTACATGAGGACGAGTGAAGCAGGTACTTCTCTGGGTTCTCAAATAGTTAATTTATTTGCAAAAAATTAAACAGATGAAAAAAATTACAATTACTTTATTAGCACTTTTTATTGGTGCGTATGGATTATTCTCTCAGGCTAACTGGGAATGGACAATACAGGAGAGTGGTACCACCGCCAGCCTGATTGATGTTTATTTTATTAACAATTCTACCGGATGGGTTGTGGGAGCGAATGGAACTATCTTGAAAACAACTGATGGTGGCTCTACCTGGGTAGCTCAAACAAGTAACACAGGCGAGGAGTTAAGTTCTGTTCACTTTATTAATGAAAATACAGGTTGGATTACCGGTGGTGGGGTATCCGCTCAACAGGCACCATTGTTAAAAACTATCGATGGTGGTGAAAACTGGCAGGAACTGTCTTATGGATTTAGTGCATTTTTTGTTAGAGATATATTCTTTGTTGATGAGAATGTTGGATGGGCTGTTAAATCGGATAGTATTTACCGTTCAATTGATGGTGGAATCACCTGGATAGCTGAAGATTATGCTACTACCGTTGTTGTTTCATCATTAAATAATAAGGAAATCTTTGCAACCTCTGATACAATTGCTTATGTGGCTGGCAGAAATAATAATGGGGCAGGTAAAACAGCTGCAACTGTATTTGATCGTAGACCTCAAAATGCTTACCTCTGGGGTACTGATGGGGTGAACCAGTTTGACATAGATGATGCTCTTGAGTGTATAAACTTTGCAAATGATTCAGTTGGATTTGCAGGTGGTCAGATGGGAAAATTTTACAGGATGGAAGGAAGCGGTTTTACACCTTATAATGGTCCCTGGAATCTCAACCTTGACTTGCAAAATAACAACTTTATCCGATCTATATCATTCCCAAATTCTAATGTTGGTATGTTCAATACAACTACTGAAATAGGTGGAGTTACTATTGCTCTCGTTTATCATACAGAAGACCAGGGTGAAACTTGGACAAGTGCTCCTGACACAATATCTGATATGCTTTCAGCTAAGCTATTTGCCGGCGATGAAGAAAATGCATGGATTGTTGCTATTGGCGGTAAAATTTATAAAGGCATTCCTGATTATTCTTCAATATTCGAAAAGAAGCCGGAAATTAGTCTTCAGGTTTTCCCAAATCCAACAACCGGATTGCTTACAATAAACAATCCTGATAGATACAACAAACTGATTATTTCAGTAGTAAATATTACGGGTCAACTTATTTCTGAGTTTGTTATGGAAAATGCAGGTACAATTGAAATCAATATTGATGGAAACCCTGGAATTTACTTTGTTAAAGCCATGAACGAAAAAGGAGGCCAAAAAATAATTAAAGTTATTAAAGAGTAGTACATACTGTACCAGTTAACTCAATAAACTAAGAAACAGCTATCACATATCATACTATTTGTGGTAGCTGTTTTTTTTAAGAAAGTACAACATTTATTACTATGCGATTTCTTTTTTTACTTTTACTTATACTTCAAGTAACACATATTTTTGCACAAAAAGATATTGCGTTAACTAAATCAGAACTTTCTAAAATTAACCGGGAGTTAGACAATCCATTAGCAAAATATTGGTCATTAGTATTTCAGGAAAACTATTCAATAAATCAGGGAAATGCAGTTGACGGCAACGTAACATCGAACACATTCTTTTTCCAACCAGCATTGCCAATACCTTTTGGGAAGAATAAGGTTTTTACTGCACGTCCGGTATTTCCAATAGTTACTCAACCAGATTTTTCAGCAGATAACTCTGGTGGGAAAAAAATAACTGGTTTTGGTGACATTCAAATGGCTGCCATAATTGGTCCGGGAAATGCAAAAGGTTGGGTTTGGGGCCTTGGTGCTACTTTTGTATTCCCAACTGCAACCGGCAATAATTTAGGACAAGGGAAATATCAGGCTGGCCCTACTGTTATGCTCTTTCATTTAGGTGAAAAATGGAATAAAGGATTTTTTATGCAGCATTGGTGGTCTTACGCAGGAGATGCAAGCAGAAATGACGTTTTAATAACCGACTTTCAGTATGTCATAAGGAAAAACTTTAAAGGTTGGAGTCTGGGTATGGGCCCTACAATACGTATTGACTGGAGTAAAGAATGGGAGAATGCGGTAACATTTCCCATAGGCTTAGGTTATACTCGAACCCTGCGGGTGGGAAATACACCAGTTAAATTACGCATAGAGCCACAATACAGCATTATTCGACCTGATGATTATGGCAGTGTTTGGAATTTGCGTATTCAAATTGCACCAGTTATAAAGAGTCCTTTTTTGTGAAATGAATGAATCAGTTTAATTATACTGCAATAAATAAAAAAATGAAGACAGAAATATTAAAAAACAGTATTAGACAAAATTTCTTAAAAAAAACTATGGTAATAGTAAGTTTTACTATTATTATGTTATGCTTTAGCTCTGTTGTAGTTTCACAGCAAATTAAATCTGAAAAGGCAAACTCAGACGAACTAGAAATTACTGTTGCAGGATATGATTTTGGTCGTGTAAAAGCAGTGCAGGATGGTCGTGTTAAGATAAAGGGTTGCAAGATAACTTACGTAAAATCTGGCATTGGCGATATGAATACCAATACCTTTAGTGGTGACCAATCGTATGATGTTACCGAGATTGGGCTACACCCATATATGTTGGCTTATGCCAATGATGATTTTCGCGATTATGTTCTTCTTCCTATTTTTCTGCTACGCTTGTTCAGACATAAGAGTGTTTTTATTCGTAATGACAGAGGTATTAATTCGCCTCAGGATTTAGTAGGTAAAACAATTGGAACAGCAGGTTATTCATCAACTTCGTTGACATGGCTTCGTGGTATTTTTCAAGATGAATTCGGCATAGCACCTACTGATGTTAATTGGGTAATTTCCAATAAAGATTCATCGGCTGATGCCGCCGGTAAAATATCGAAACAAGAGCAAGTTAACCCAGTAGGCGTGAATATTAAAATGGGAACCGCAGGATTAGATGAGTCTGAATTATTGGTAACAGGAGAAGTTGATGCACTTTTCCATGCTGCGGAACCTAAAGCCTTCACTGAAGGAAACCCATTGGTTGAACGTCTTTTTCCTGATTCTAAAAAAGTTGAACGGGATTATTATGAGAAAACAGGAATCTTTCCAATTATGCATGCTGTTGCTGTTCGTAAGAGTTTACTTAAAGATAACCCCTGGCTCGCACAAGCAATTTTTGATGCATATTCAGAAGCTAAACAGCTGGAATATAATTACATGAAAAAATTGGGGTGGGTTTATGAGTCTTTACCATGGTATGGACAAGAACTTGAAGAAACCCGTAACTTAATGGGTGAAAATTTTTGGCCATACGGGATCGACCCCAATCGTAAAACGTTGAAAACTTTGTTCCGTTACTCATACGAACAAGGCTTAAGTAATAAAGAACTTACAATTGAAGAGCTTTTTTATCCTGTTTCTTTAGGATTTACTGAATAATTGAAATAATGAAAATGAAAAACCAAAAAATATTATCTATTACCATAACCGCTTTCGCAATCCTGTTTTTTGCAACAATTAGCTTTGCGCAGGAGCACGAAAAAACAAAAGAGGAGTGGGAAGCCGAAGAAGCGGCCTTAGCAAAAGCAACGCAAAACCCTTTAGCAGCAATGTACAGTCTGCCTCTACAAAACAATACAACCTTTGGCATGGGTGAATTTAACAGGGCTCAAAATGTTTTGAATATTCAACCGGTAATACCTGTTGGTTTGGGCGGAAAAGTCAATTTAATAAACCGTATTATTATCCCGGTAATTACGCAGCCTTCTTCAACAGAAGACAAGAGTACAACGGGTATAGGAGATATTGTTTATACTGCCTGGTTTTCACCGGCAAAGGCATCGAAATTCACCTGGGGTGTGGGCCCTGTATTTCAAATTTCCACAGGTTCCGAAGCCAACGAATTTGGCAGTCGGGAATTTGGTATCGGCCCATCTGTAGTTGCCTTGGTTACACTTAATAAGTGGGTGGCCGGACTCGTAATGCACAATATCTGGTCATTTGGTGATGTGGGAGAAAACAAATTTCTGTTCCAGTACTTTGTGAACTACAATTTACCCGATGCCTGGTATCTGGTTTCTGGTCCAATTTTAACTGCTAACTGGAATGCCGATAAAGGGCAACAATGGATAGTGCCTTTTGGTGCCGGTGCCGGTAAGGTATTTAGAATTGGGAAACTGCCAATAAACTTCAACGCCCATGTTTATTATAATGCAGTAAAGCCAGATGGAATTGGTGATTGGGGGACGAGATTTCAATTGCAGTTTTTATTTCCAAAAAAGTAATGTTTTATGCTAAATCCAACTTCTTCACCGGTTTAACATATTTTGTTTATCACAATAACAATACCACAAGGAAATCAATTATTCACCAAATTGGATTTTAACTTTTTTTAGGATATTCAAAAAGATTAAACAAAAAAGGTTGCCATTAAAAACGGCAACCTTTCGTTTGTTAGAAAAAGCTCAGTTAGTTATCAAATAAAATTTCCAGTTCGTTGATTACTGCCGGATTATAAGGTGTTAATCCTGCAATAATACTCACCAGGCTGTTGTATGCCGGTGAAGGTGGCGTACCGCCCTGAACAAATCCATACTGGTTAAAAAAGCCGGGAGCATCGGTATTATAAAGAAATACTTCAACGGTTTCAGGATCAATCCATGGCCAGACCTCATAAATCTGTTCAGTGAAAACATTTTTAATTGAATTTTCAACTAACAACGTGTAACGATCACTTGAATTCAAAGTATTTGAAGGAAGCCCAACCTCTGCAACCCCTATATCGGTTGAATTTTTTCCAGCTGCAGTAAATGCCCAGTCGAAACCTGTTTCACCGGTGAAGAATGTAGCATTTGGATGTTCTGAATTACCATAAACACTCACAACATCACCATTTTTCCCAACAAACATTTTCAGTGTTGATAACGAATATGGGTTAGTCAATGGATCTTCTAATGGTAAGCCGTCAATAGTAACGATCATATGATGTGTATACCCCATTTCGCCTCCCTCGCCATAATCTATCCTGTACATGGATTCAGCATATATCGGATCGGTAGTACGGTCGATATTGTAGGGATTTAATATAGCTATTCCTTTAATCGGGCTCTTGTCCCAAAAGATCTGCAGTGCTGTATTTTCATTTTTATCAGCACCTTCATCAGTAATGGTCATTTTATATTGCCATGTATAACCTTCAAAAGGAGCATTTTCAATAATGACCACATTTTTGGGTCTTCCATCATCATCACTCACATAAGTAAATGACATGGGCTGACTAAGATTATGCCAGCTGATCACTAGGATGATTTCACCAACGATATCAGCAGCTGCTTCACCAATATGAATAAAAGTCCTCAGGTGTTCATAAATATCAATTCCCTGCAATGTATCCACATTGGCATCTTTGTAATAAGATACCGAACTAATAGAACTGGGGATGTCTACCTTAAAACGTTCAGGCATAATGTTTTCGTTTTCGTTTACAGGGTCCAGTTCATTTTTCTGACAGGATTGAAAGATCAAACCAAAAAACAGGACACCTACCGTTAAGATCACTTTTACTTTTTTCATTTTTTTTAAATTTAAGTTAAACAAAAATCTCGATTTCAGAAGTAATACACATGGAATTGGTTTTACCCTTATTTTAGAAAAGAAAAAATTACGGAATAAATTATTGAACAAGTATCGTATCCGCAATCATCGAACTGGCGGCGAAAAAGCCCAGTCCGCCGTTGCTGATATTGGTGGGAAGGTTTCCACGAGCCTCTTCAAACAAGCTGCCCTGCCATTCTGTTTCAGCCAGTAATGCACGAACGTAAGCAGCATGTTCATCAGTAAGTGAATATTTTCTTTCAATGATGATGCTGTGCTGCGGGAAATAAACTTTTTCTTTCTCCTGTGGGAAAATAGTGTAACTGACATCAATCGTATTTAAAGTGTAATGAAAAATCTTAGCCCTGGTTATTGTATCTTCCGGATTTCCTTCTACAAGGTGCGACCAGTCAATGATAACTTCGTACATGGCCTGTTCATAGGTTGAGTATTCAGGGGCGATCCATTTTATTTCATACAAAATATCCGAACCTTCAACCGGTGCATAATAAAGCCTGTTACTTGTATGAACCGGCACCAGGTAAGTTTCAGCCTCATAGGTTTCAGAATTATATTGAACCGTTAGATAATATTTTTTATCAATTGTAGCAGCTACTTTATCTTCACTTAGGTAAATGCCCGGAAGTGCCTGGCTCTCATTGAAATGAATGAAATTCGATCCATCATTCATACTGACTATTGCTCCGGTTGCCATGGTTGAAGTATCATAAATATTATTCCAGGGTAGCGACAACCTCAACTGCTGGTACTTGAATTCATTCGTAAGCAAAGCATCTACAACAATGGTATTTATTTCCGTTTCAGGAATGGGCCAGTAAATTTTCTTTTCGCAGGAGATCAACCCAATCAGGAAAATTAATACAAATATGTTTATTAATAACCGCATTTCTATATTTTAAATTTATATGTTATCGAAGGCATGATCCCCAATAAATACTTTTGTGTTGTAACAATTTCATGCGTGCCATAAATATCAGCAGGGACGACAAATTCACCGTTCTTTGTTTCTATTTTATTGAAATTGATGGAAACAGGATTTTCCCTGTTATAAAGATTATAAACTGCAAATGCCAGGCTATGCCTGAACCTTCTTTCCTGTTTGTTTAATGTGAGCGTAAAAGCAAGATCCAGCCTGTGATAATCAGGCAGCCTGTCGTTGTTCTTTTCTCCATACAATGGAACTGAATATCCCTGGAAATCATAATAGCCAATTGGAGTTGTAATTGCTGAACCAGTATAAAACACCCATGTTGCTGACAGGTTTGACCGTTTTGACATTTGCCATGAGACATAAATTGAAAAATCGTGTGGCCTGTCGTAAAATGCCGGGAAGGGTTCATTGTTATTGAGGCCTTCAATCTGTTTATATGTCTTCGACCAGGTATATGCCATCCAGCCTGTTAATTTCCCCTGAGTCCGTTTTAACATCAACTCAATTCCATACGACCAGGCATCCCCAAACCTGAGTTCTCCTTCCATGAGAGGATTTAAAAGCAGGTTTGCATGAGGTTCATAGTCAATTTGGTTTCGCATGTATTTATAATAGGTTTCAGCCGTAAATTCAAAATGAGCTTTGTGAAAATATTTTACATATCCCAAAGCAACCTGGTCAGCTCGCTGTGGTTTTATATTTGTTCCTGCCGGAAGCCAGACTTCAAGTGAGGTAAATGGGCTGATGGAATTTGATATCAACTGCACATACTGATGATTGATCCCATAGCTGCATTTAATGGATGATGTGCTATCAATCCTGTATTTTAAACTGATCCGTGGATCAAGATTGACAAATGATTTATAAACAACCCCTTCCTGGACTACTATGGAATCACTCAGATTATAATCCTCATCATACATGTAAACTGTAGTTGGTCCAACATTGACCCATACAGGTAGTCTGATTCCGGCCCCAAGGGATAATCTTTTTGTAATATCAAGCTCATCATCCAGGTAAAAAGTTATTTGCCTGGATCTGTTTTTCGGTACTTGCGAAATATAAAATGATGTTGTATCATAAGTTAGGTTGCCTGGGGTAAAACTCTGAAAATTAAGGCTAAATCCAAACTTAAAAGTATTCTTAGGTGATATGTACCATGAATAATCAGTTTTAAAATTTACATTTTGAATAGCTGAATTCCAGATGGTATTATTACTTAACAACTCATAATTATACCTGCTCCCAAATATCATTGTATTGGAAAACAGCTTTTTACTGTAAACATGATTCCACCTCAGGGTTGAAGCCAGGTTATCCCATCGGATACCACCTTCATTGCCTGTCTGGGTATTCATCAGGTTGTCTTTCCCGTAAAAGAATGTATAATAAAGCCTGTCGTTTTTACCAATCCTAATATTGGCTTTGGCATTTATATCATAAAGATACAGGTCCATATTTGGCGCTGCATTCCTGTACAACCAGTTAAAATTCGAATGACGGAATGATGCATAAAACGAACTTTTCTTTTTTACAAACGGACCTTCGAGTGAAAGCCTGTAAATAAAGGGGTTGAGCATCCCATTTATTTCAAATCGGTTTAAATTACCCTCTTTGGTGCGTATATCGATAATAGAAGATAACCTGTCGCCCTGACTTACCGGCATATCTCCTTTATAAATTATGATGTCTTTAGCCACCTCAGGATTAATGACCGAATAATAACCGAACAAATGGGCATGGTTATAAACCGGGGCTTCATCAATTAGAATTAAATTCTGATCTTTGCTTCCTCCCCGCACAAAGAAAAAGGCCGATCCATCACTGTGTGTTTTAATTCCAGGCAAAGTCTGAAGGGTTTTTATTAATCCAACTTCTCCGGCAAATTCCGGCATTTTAGAAATATTCTGCGGAACAATTATCATCTGGCTCATCTGGCTCTTTTCCAGCATCTCAAGTGTTTCATCAGCAATTATCGTTATCTCCTTCAACAATTCCAGATTATAGCCAAGGCTTAAATTGAATCTGATGTTCTTATTCAAATTAATGATTTGGGCATTCTTTAAATACCCAATGTATGAAAACTCAATGATATGTTCACCTTCAGGTAAGGAAAGAGAATAGAAACCGTATGAATTGGAAATGGTTCCGGTGCTTGTTCCACTGATCCGTACAGTTGCACCTATCAGGCTTTCGCCGGTTACCTTATCTTTGATGTAGCCATTAATCGTAAACCTGCCCTTATTGTCTTTCTTTTCAGTCGATTTTCTTTTTTTAGGTTTTTTAATGACTATTTTATTTTCAACGACTGAATAGTCCAAACCCAATTGCTGGATCAAACTATTTAAAACATCTTCAACCGTTTCGTTTTTGGCTGAAAGTGAAATTTTTTCGTCAGGATCGATAAGATTTGAGCTATAGGAAAAACTAATGCCGGATTGACGGGTGATCTCATTCAGGGCATCTTCAACCGATACATCTTTCAATTCCAGCGTGATCTTTTTGGAAAGGTCAACATCCTGACCTGATAAAAAATTCCAAAAAAACGCGCATAGGAAAAAAACGATGAGCTTATAAGATTTACTTGCCATTCCTAATTTCAAGAATTGATTTCTATTTGGTAAATATTTTACAGATATGGCGTTTTATGGTTTCAAATTAACATTCCTGATTCAATTATACATCCCTAACCTGATATGAAATATCCATTATCATGCTTCTCAATTACTATATCAAGTGTTTCCCTTAAAATATTTATAACTGCCTCAATGGTCATATTATCAAAAGTAACAGTAATTCTGCAATTATCAATTTCAGGATTGATAATCTCAATATTCGTGTCATAAACCTCATTCAATTTATCAACAACCTCCGCTAGTTTGGTGTCATCAAAAACCAACAGTTTGGTTTTCCAGGAATTATAATTCACATCAGTGTTTTTCTCCCTGAACAATTGTCCCGTTTTTTTATCAAAAATTCCTTTGTCTCCGGCTTTTAGTATAATTTGATTTTCCTTGTCTGATCTTAATGCAACACCTCCGGAGTTCACAACAACCTCAACCGTTGAATTATCTTCATGCGAGTCCACATAAAACGAAGTGCCTAAAACTTCAATTTCGATATTTTGCGATTCGATGATAAAAGGCTGGTTTTTATTGTGTTCAACTTCGAAATATGCATCACCGGTCAACTCAACTTTTCTGACATCCTTTGTAAA
Organism: Bacteroidales bacterium; assembly: GCA_030596605.1. Taxonomy (GTDB): domain Bacteria; phylum Bacteroidota; class Bacteroidia; order Bacteroidales; family JAADJA01; genus JAADJA01. The sequence goes on along the minus strand of JAUVJI010000151.1, from coordinate 1,584 downwards.
CTTCTTTGGATATTTGAAAGTTGAATTACGGTTTAAAGTAATGGTGGTTCCGTCAGATAAAGTCTCTGTTTCAATTGTGGTGGCTGCCATCATTTCTACTGTCCCCGGTTTCAGGAAGAAATTATAAAGGAAAAATGAAACCGCAAATAATACAACAACTGCAGCAGCTATCCTGAAAAATAATGGTAAGCCTGGTTGAAGTTTTCTAATTTTAGGCGAAGATACAGTTTCAATCCTTTGTTCAAATAATTTTGAACTCAACATCGTCCATTCGGCATCAAGGTCAATATTCTTGTTCTTCTTTTTGATCCCAGATAAAATCCATGATTGTTTATACTTGTTAAAAGTGTCCTTATTTTCATCGCTTTCTGCAATCCACTTTTCAAGCGCAGTAATCTCTTCAGCACTGGCTTCTTTGGCCAAATACTTTCCGATCAATCCGGCATAATCAATATGGTTGTTGTCATTTTTCATCTCTTTATATAAACTATACACATAAAATCTGTTTTCCCCTTATTAGAATTTTCAAGTTTTTAAAACATTTTTAAAATAAACAAAATCAATATTATAATATATTCTTTCAATTCCTCTCTTAAATGTTTCAAAGCTTTTGATATCTGGGCTTCTACGGTTTTTATCGAAATATTGAGTTTCTCTCCTATCTCTTTGTATTTCATTTCTTCAAACCGGCTGAGTTTAAAAACTTCAGCACATTTTTCGGGCAGACTATCAATAGCCATTTCCACTTTATTCTCCAACTCAGAAATTCCTGAAGGATCAACCACATAAGCCATGTCAAATCCGGCAGTATCCAGATCCAACAATTGACTTCGGAATTTTTTATGATCCCTGATAAAATTCAGGCAGCGGTTTCTAACTGAAGTATATAAATACGATTTAATGGATTTTTCAGTGGTTATCTCTTCCTTTTTCAGCCAGAGGTTGGTAAAAACTTCCTGCACAATCTCCTTGGCTTCATCCAGGTCATAAACAAAACTTTGGGCAAAATTGCATAAGTGAACAAAATGCTCATGGAACAATTGTTCAAATAAACGCTTGTCAAGGTTGTTATTTGAAATGTTTTTAGCCAACAGGGTTATAAACGCTTTAGCACAGGTTTTAATTGCCTTCAAAAAAAAATCACAATTTGAAAAGCCAATTCAATCCACTAAAATATCTAAAATTGATTAGCGGATAATTAGCTTCTGGACAATTACATCTTCATTACGTTTATAATGAGTATCACTTCTCATTAGAGGCTGTTGAATGCGGATTGCTTGAAACAAGATTATTATATATTCTTAGGCTAAAGCCATTTTTTTTACCGGTTTAACATATTTTGTAACATCGAAATCAACAGGCATATCATCCCTGTTTCTGTAAATTTTAGACGTTAATCCTGTTTTATGCCATTTTCGGGCTCCATAATTTAATGAAAAGTAGAGGATTGTTTCTGCAACACTGGAAGAAATATGGGGAATTGCCCTGCCTAATATGGAACGATGACTGTATACCCTATCTTTGATATGAGAATACCCTTCTTGTAATTCATCAGCAGTCATATTGTTAGGCGATATAATAACT
>JAUVJI010000024.1 GCA_030596605.1 Bacteroidales bacterium | reverse complement strand
GGAAGTTCTTGAACAAGTTTTACAAGTTCTTCTTTTGACAATTTGTCATAAATATTTTCTTCATTTGAAATTGGAACCTCCAAATCATCAATATCCTGAAATTTTGCATATCGCAAATTTTTACGATAATGATTAATTGCTGTATTTATTATTGTTCTCCTGATCCAGCCTTCCAGAGAACCTTCATTTCTAAATTCCTTTATCTTGGTAAAAATCTTAATAAAACCTTCCTGCAAAATGTCATCCGCCTCCATTTCGTTACCTGCAAACCTCAGACATATACCATACATTTTAGGTGCAAAATATTTGTACAAAAGCTCATGAGACTTTTGATCGTTCTTTAAAAATATTTTAGTATTTATATCTGAATTCTGCATTAATAATCGATGGTTTAATTAAGCGCTGTTTTTTGATGTAGCACTTTTTTTCGCATTCTCAAGTGCTGTTAATAATTTTTTAAGTGCGGAATTTTCATCTTTTTTTCTTTTGATGAAATATTTAATTTCATCATCAGAATTGCTTATATTAGAAACTTGTTTTTCTTCTTTCATAAACAGCAAAATTTCAATTGCGCTGCAAAATTTGCCTTATTCGTTTTAATATGCAAGTTTTTACATGTCACAAAATCACTACATCTCTAAATAATACCATAATAAAAACAATACAATTTATTCAAACATCCATTACATTACCAATACAAGTTATATAATATATTGATTAAGCATACTTTAAGAAGTTTCATTTTTTTGCTTATATTTTATTTAGAAAATCAGAAAGGTTAATATCAGAATTGGTAATATTAAGTTTTTTCCTCAACCTTGTGCGAGCAGTTTCAATGCTGCTTATACTTTGTCCGGTAATTGAAGATATATCTTTGGTAGTCATATTTAAGCGTAAAAAGGCGCATAGTTTTTTATCATTGGCAGACAAATTTGGAAATTTATAGTTCAATATATTATAAAAATCAGAATGTACCTGGTTAAATCTGAGTTCAAATTCTTTCCATATATCGGTATCAATACTTGATTGAAGTTCAAGAATAACATCATTGATGATTTGCTCGTTTTCCCTTTTGATTGTCGGTTTAATTTCAATTAATTTTTCTGAAATGGTGGTAATCAGTTCATTTTTATTTACAAGGTAATTTACATTATCCTGAAGTTGTTTGTCCTTATATCTTAAATCTTCCTGCAAGGATCTATTTTCGATTTGAAGTTTTTCCTGTGCAAGATTTTGTCGTTTTACTTTTGCCCGTTGCCTGCCAAATAACATTAAAATAAATACTATAAGCAGTACCAAAACCATAGCAATTGCTATTTGAAACAATTCGGTTTTTTGATATTCCAAATCCTTTAATTGCTGATCTTTCCTGAATTGGTATTGCATTTCAAGCCGGATGATTTTCTGAGAATTTTCCTGAAATTTTAGACTGTCATTCAATTGTTTAAATATTTCGTGAAAATGAAATGCTTCTTTATAGTTCATCACAGCTGCATATGAAATGCTTAATTGTTGAGCAATATTACTAGCAAGATAAAGCGATCTGACACTATCAGCAATATGATAACCTGTGATTAGATAAGGTAATGCCTTATTGAAATCTGCCTGAGAATTATAGTATTTTCCAATTAAGTGATTTGCAGAAGAAATTCCACCACCATCACCTTGCTCCATTTTAATTTCTAATTGTTTGAAAAAATAATCAATACATTTTGGATTTCCCATTTTCTGATACAGGCTCCCAATGTTCGCATAATTATTGGCAATCCAGTTCCGGTTATTCAACTCAATATTTGTTTCAAGCGATTTAAGATAATACTGTAATGATTTGCTATATTCACCCATTCTTTCATAAATCATTCCTATATTATTACTGTTTCCCGAAATCCATTTTTTGTCATTTTGTTTAATATTGATCTCCAAAGCTTGATTATAGTACTGAAGACTTAATTCCTCATTTTCAAGTAAGTAATAAATAATTCCGATCAGGTTGTAACAACGTGCAATTCCGTTAACATCATTTATTTCTTCCATGATTTCAAGACTATTATAGGAATAATCGATAGCCAGGTCGTACACGCCTTGCGTTCTAAAGAATATGCCCAGATTATTATATGATTCGGCAATTCCTTTTTTATAATTCTTTTCCTCGCTTAATTCAAGAGCTTGCATCGAATAATCATATATTTTTTCAGAATTGACGTATATAAGATCTGCAGCAATTTTATTGAGAAGATTAATTCGGGAGGTATCGCTGATTGGATCATTCAGCTTTAATAACAAACTGTCGATATAATTCTGATCCTGTCCAAAAATATTCTGGGCAAAATGCAAGATTAATATTATTATAACAATTCGTTTCATTTTATATACTTGATAAATAACTTACCAGGCTGATCTCCCTGTTAGAAATATTCAATTTTTTTCTTAGTCTGGTCCTTGCTACTTCAATGCTATTTGGATTTTGATGTGTAATAGCTGCAATATCCTTGGTACTCATATTTAATCGGAGCAATGCACATAGTTTTCTGTCGTTATCCGTTAGATTCGGAAAATTTTGATTCAACTTTTTATAAAAATCCATATGTACTTCGCGGAATCGTTCCTCAAATACTTTCCATATGTCCGTGTCAATATTGGCTTGAAGGTCAAGAATGATTTGCTGAATTATATCCTGGTTTTCTTTTTTAAATTTCATTTTCGCTTTTAATAATTTGTCACTGATATAATTTATCAGCTCGTTCTTTTTGACCAGGTACATCACATTAGTAGCCAATTCCCTGTTCTTGAAATCAAGTTCTTCTTTTAATTGTTGTTTTTCAAGCTGTAAATTTCCAGCTTCAATTTCGGTGTGATTGATTTTTATTCGTAACCTTCCATACAGCAATATAAATAGTATTAATACACTTAACAGTCCAATCGCAATTAAAAAATATTTATAATTCGTTTTTTGTCTTTGTATTGACTTAATTTTTTGTTCATGATCAAAGATCAAGTTCATCTCCAATTGTGTTATTTTCTCCAGGTTTTGGATGTTGAATAAGCTGTCGTTGATCCTTTTATACATTCGATGATAACGATATGCATTTTCAAATTGATTCTGTTTTTTATATATATCGCTCATTCCTTTAGCCGCCTCTTTAATGTGTATTAAATATCCAATTTCCGAAGCGATTTGAAAACCAGACTCAAAATATTGCAAAGCTTTCTTTTTATTATTTATCTTACCGAATAATTTTCCAAGACTAATATTGGCAGCCGCAATTCTATTATTGTTTTGAATGAAATTACTTATTTCCAGGCTTTTTTCCAGGTAAAATAGGGATGAATCATATTCCGATTGAAACAGAAAAATATTACCAATATTATCATAATTGATTGCGAGATAATCAAGTCGGTTCAATTTTAAATTGAAAGTGATAGCTTTATTATATAATTCCACTGCCTGATCAAAACGGCCCTTAATTCTGTATATCTCACCTACATTGTTGTATGTCTTGGCTAATCCCATTTCATCTTGCAGATATTCATAAATAGCCATGCTATTCTGAAAATATTCAAAAGCTTTATCAACATTTTCCTGATCATAATAAGTTCCACCTATTAAATTGTAAGTGTCGGCAAGTTTTACACGATCGTCCAGATCTTTAAATACTTCCATAGCTTCAAAAAGTACTTTTAAGGACTTTTCGTATTCAAAACGTTTTTGATATGCCTTCCCAAGCTCAAGTAATACATTTGCATAGAACAGTTCATCTTTTGTATTATGTGATCCTTCCAGGGCTTCCAAAAAATAGTTTATGGCTGCAACATAATCTTTATTGATGTGGGAATATTGACCCAAATAAAAAAGCGCTTCTGCTTTTCCTTTATAATCTTCTATTGTTTCGGATAAAATAAATGCTTGCTCTGCAAAATTGAAAGCTTTTAGTGGATCATCAACCATCCAGCTACCGGCCAGACTGTTCAATAAAACTATTTTTTCAGAAGGGATACTGGTTATGTACAAAGCACGTTGCAAACTATCTCTATTGAATTCTTCAGCAATAGACAGGAAAGGCAATAAAAAACTTAAGAACAATATAATTTGCTTTATCCGAGACATCTTTGATTTTGATAGAAAGAGCTACCAAAATTACCAAAAAAAAGAATGGATGTCAATTAAATATCTCTTCTTTTAAGAATAAAATAAGATAATACCACAAATAACACGGCATACGCTAAACAAATACTTACATCGGTAATCGAAATAAACTCTTGAAAATCGAAATTAAAATCAGGCGTCTTAATTTTAATCAAGGATGTGTTTGGAGTGCGGATAATGTTATTGATTGCATTCAGTGGTAAAAATGGAGTTATGCTATCATTCAGTTTATAATCAAAAATTGGTTCAACTATCAAATAAACAAAATGAACAACGAAAGTTATTCCGGTTTTCTTGAATATTATTCCAAGCAATAAACAGAATAGAAGATAAGAACTGATTTCAATAAAATAGCCTAATAGATACACCATTTTGCCAAATACATCACCTATTGAAGTTGAAGCAGAATGAAGGAAACCAAGATATAATCCTGAAAGAAAAACAATAAGGGTAGAGAATAAAGCCAGAACGATAATCAGTTCAATTTTAGCCAAAAGAAAATCTTTCTTACTAAACCCATTGATAATATTCGACCGGATTGTCAGGTAACTAAATTCATTGGTAATTATGATGATCACGATAATTCCGAGCACGATTTTTATAAAGAATCGCAAACTTGCAACATAAGTAATATTTTGCCAAATATCCGGGAAATTGAAAACAATGGCTTTGAAAATCCTGAATTTGGACGGTTCACCTGATTTCTCTGCAATGTAATCGATCAAGCCGGGAATTCCAAATATCATAATTGCCAATAGAGCAGCATAAAATATTAACATAAACCAAAAGGCTTTGTAGCTAATAAACTTTTGCAACTCTATTTTAAGCAATCTAATCATCCCGCTCTTTCAATAGTTCTAAAAATTGATTTTCAAGACTTTTTTTCTTTTCTGCCAAATGCCTAACAATAATCCCTTTACTCACTAGATAATTGTTCACATCAAAAGCTGATGTACCCTCTTTAAGTTTAATTATTAAATGGTTATACTCCTTTTTCAGATCAATTACACTTTCATATTCATTCAGTGCAAGGGTCAATAGTTCCAGATTATTTGAGGCAATTTCGAGAGAATCAGATACATTTAGCACATCACTAACTTTACCGGAAAATAATTTTTCACCTGATTTCAGAACTGCAACATGGGTACATGTTTTTTGAACTTCATCTAATAAATGACTTGCCAGAATTATTGTTATTCCCTCCTGTGCAATCTTTATTATTAATTCCCTTATTTCAGCAATTCCTTTAGGATCCAATCCGTTTGTCGGTTCATCAAATATTAGTACTTCGGGGGAACCAAGAAGCGCAGATGCTATTGCTAACCTCTGCTTCATGCCATATGAGTATGTTTTAAATTTCGAGTTTCGTCGGTCATACAATTCAACAATTTTAAGGACTCGATCAATATCAGAATGATCTATTCCTTTAATATCAGCAATGATTTTTAAGTTTTTTGAAGCTGTTAAATATGGATAAAAAATAGGTTGCTCCAGAATAGCTCCTATCCTTTTCCTGTTTTCTTTCGAATTGGGTTCTTCAAACCAACTGAATGATCCGCTTTTGGCATTAATAACACTAAGAATTATTCCAAGAGTTGTAGTTTTACCACTCCCATTCGGTCCTAAAATCCCAAATACACTGCCTTTGTCTATTTCAAGATTAAGGTTTTTAACGGCATGGATTTTACCGTAATTTTTATTCAAGTCTTTTATTGTGAGTACTTTTTCCAAGCTTGGTATTAAAATATTTGAAAGAAATAATAGTATTACAAAGGTGCAATAATAAAAACTAAATTTGTGTATAAAACTAATAGACGATTAGTTTCCGAATTTATTACAAAATCCTGAAAAATTAGAAAGGATCATTAAATGAGTTGAAATTGCCAGGTCTGAAACCCTGGCCGGAATATGGATAACCACCATAAGGGCGATAACCATCTGATACTTCTATTTGCCCCCTGATAAATACGTTTTCGCCTAACTTATAATCCACTCCCATAATTATTCCTTTGACATCAGTATCAAATCCATTATAAACGGGATCCTGATTTTTAAATAAATTGACTTCCTTGTATATCGTACCTGAGATAATAAGTCTGTCATTCATTTGATAGGCTCCTTTAACATAAACGAATGACCTGGGATAATTATATCCGGGATAACCATATCCATAATAGCCGGATTCATCAAATGTGTTAATAAATGAAGTTGCCAGAGTGGCGCCGGCACTTAAAGAAAACCTGGGAGTTAAGCGATAGCTTAAATGGGGTGATACATAAGTTCCAAAATAATAATCTGATCCAAATCCGGTTCCAAAAAATGTTCCTACTTCAGCACGAAATTTAAGTTTGTTCTGCTCAATGTAATTGGCTGTTTCCTCTTCATCAAATTCCGATTCAACATAGTCCTCGGAATGTTCCAATTTCTTTGTAGTTTCTTCATCAATCTCAATTTGTCCAAATAGGAAAATGGGTAGTATTAAAATTAATATGGCTACAGAAAAAACTTTCATTATTGCAAAATTAATAAAAAATGTGAATTTCAAACTAAGAAAAAACCGTACCAATCTTTATTGATTACCTTAAACTTGTAACGAGATTAAACCCAGAATAGTTTTTAAAGTCAAACATTTCAAAATTACTTGGTAATTTCGTCAATCTAATATTGAAATACATTGACTCACAATTCTGACGATAAAATACTGGAAATGTGCCGTAATCCTGAATCCGGGAATTACGGATTTAACTTACTTGTTAGGAAGTATCAAGAACAAGTTTATAAACATATCAGGCGAATGGTATTTGATCATGATGATGCTGATGACCTGGTCCAGGAAACATTTATTAAAGTTTGGAAAAACTTAAATCAATTTCGTCATGATTCAAAACTTTACACTTGGATTTACCGGATAGCGACAAATGAAACCCTTTCCTTCCTGAAAAAGAAAAAAAGAAAATATTTATTGCCCATTAATGATTATGAAAACCAATTGGCTAAAAACCTGGAAGACGATAATTTTTTTACAGGTGATGAGATTCAATTAAAACTGCAGAAAGCCATATTATCGCTGCCTGAGAAACAAAGATTGGTTTTTAACATGAAGTATTTTGATGAAATGACCTATGAAGAGATTTCAGAAATATTTGGTACGTCAATCGGGGCATTAAAGGCCTCTTACCATTTTGCAGTAAAAAAAATTGAAAATAATTTAAAAAACCATTAAACCATTATTAATAAATATTATCAAAACAGCAAAATCACAAAAAGTGAAAAAAAATAAAGAACATATAAATTTTGAGAGATTTGCTCCTGAACTATCTAAAATAAAGAAGCAAAATCCATTTAAAGTTCCCGATGGTTATTTCGAAGAATTGCCAACAGCTATTCAGGAAAAGGTTTTGGCCAAATCAAAAGGTATTTCAATCTTTGAGCAATTTTTGATACTTTTAAAACAACCGAGATATTCCTTGACAACCGGACTTGCTTTTATTTTAATCATTATTGGATTATTTGTTTTTATTAAACCGGCTGATCAGGAATTTCAATTATTTTCCGATATAACTATTGATGACATTTTAGAGGAATCCCCCGAACTCATCTATGATATGGATGAAGCGATAATTATTGAAATATTATTTGCAGAAAACGGTCAGGATACTTACAATTATTATGAAAACGAAATCTATACTGATACTACCATTACTGAAGGTGAAATCATTGACTATTTATCAGATGAAAATTTTGAAACAGAATTAATATTTAATCTTTAAAATATAAAACTATGAAAAGAAATAAAGTAATACTCCAGGGTATAGCATTAGTAACACTTACATTACTAATAGCTCAAGTTTCAATGGCTCAATACGAAGAAAGACACGGAAAAGCCTATCAGCACAAGGAAAAAATAAAATCTCATAAAATAGCATTTCTAACTGATAAGTTGGATTTAAGTCCTGACGAAGCTGAAAAGTTTTGGCCGATATACAATGAACATGAAACTAAAGTGGAAAATTCCCAGAAAGAATTCAGGGAAAAAACCCGCGATATAGCAGAAAATCTGCAGAATTTAACTGACGATGAGGCTGAAGAATTTGTATATGCCCGATTGAACCAGGAACAAAACATGTTGAACCTGAAAAAGGAATTTATCAACGAATTAAACCAGATACTTCCATCAAAAAAGATACTCTTGCTAATGGAAGCAGAAAGGGAATTCAAAATTGAACTGATGAAAAGACTTGCCGGGCCAAGAGATGACAGCCGAGGACCTCACTCTGATCAAAGAAGATAATACTTTGGTTAAGTAAATATTAATTGGATTATGCTCTCAAAACTTTGGGAGCATTTTTAATTCTTTAGAAATTTCACTGTATCAACAACCTCATTTGATACAATAAGCTGAAGAAAATACAACCCATTATTATAACCGGAAACATCTATTGTCATTACTTCAATTCCATCCGGCACTTTAACCTCCTCCACCTTCACCCCCTGCGAATTATAAACCCTTATGATTTTTGTTCCGGCAACTTCGAACATCAAACTTCGAACATCGAACTTTCCATTCGTTGGATTAGGCCACACTCTCAACTCCCCAGTTTCCCTGACAAATACTTCCTCATTTATTACGGTGGTTATACACCCCGGCGTATCGCAACCCAAACTATCTACTTTTAAAATCCACATTTTATTGTTGCCTCCCATATCTGGGCGGGCCTTGCCTATGGCTATGTAGCCTTTGTCGAAAGTTGGACTGGCATCATATAAAAAACTTTCCCAATTCTCATCCTCGTGAATATAATCATGATACCATATACTATCTATATTATTATCCACCTTCATCATCCATCCAGAATAGTATTGATATGTAAATGTATCTGTTTCATAAGAAAACCCGGATAACAAATAACCATTATCTACCAATCTGAAATTTTTAAGATGGATTTCTAACCTTACATCTCCAACTTTAGTTTGCTCAACTATTTGACCTGTGTTATTAATTTTGATCACCCAAGGTCTTCCATACCTATACGTGGATGAGAATTCTGCTTCCCCATACACCGTAGCCACCAAAAAATTCCCATCATCTGCCAAAGCCACCAGTGCCATACCATCATCCACCCAGGGATTACCATAAAACTCTGTCCATTCTTCGTTTCCGAGGCTGTCTGTTTTGATTACCATAGCATCCAGTGTGTGATAAACGGCCGGGTCATAAATAAAACCACCAATTAAATAGCCGCCATCTTGTGTTTCTATTACATTTTGACCATGTTCAACAAGGTCTCCACCATAAATCTGGTGCCACTGATAGTTGCCCAAACTGTCTGTTTTCAGAAGTAATACATCAAGATTGGGACCTGATTCCCATACCCACCCGGTAACTAAAAATCCTTTGTCGCTTGATTCAGTGCAATTAATTCCAATGGTATATGTTTGAAAATTATAATCCTTCTTCCAAATTGTATCTAAATTGGCATTTAGTTTAATTAAGGAGGCATAAGCAAGATCATTATATCCGTAATGACAAGCCAAAGTAAAGTTTCCATCACTGGTCTTTATCATAGCTCCCCCAACATTACCATAGAAATAGTCATGATAATTCTCCCCGAATGGTTTCCAGATCAACTCGTTTCCACTATGGCTAATCTTAAAAAATAATAACATCTGCCCGATGTTACCCGGCTCTTCAGTTCCACCATAACCGACATATCCACCTTCGGTTTGCAGGATGGTCATCCCAATGGCAAAGTTGTTATCGTGCTGGTATATATTATTAAAATACACCGGCTCCTGTGGGAATGATCTAAATAACAAGAGTAAAAAGAAAATTATTAAAACAACCGGTTTTTTCATAGTAACCACAAATATACAAAAGGCAACCGGATAAATGTAAATCCGGTTACCTTTTTGATTGTTAATTCATTTTGCTGAACTTTTTGCTTTCCAGTGTTTTGCCGTTCTGTTCAACCTTGAGGTAATAAATACCTGTTTTAAGGTCTTTGAGCTGCAAAACATAATGCTGTTGTTTTGCAGGCATCTCAACTGTTCCTAGGGGCCTTCCCTGGTTATCGAACAGCTTGATGGTTGCCCCGCTTACATTTCCTATCATTAGTTCAACAACAATGTAATCCCTTGCAGGATTGGGATAGAGTTTAATATACTCCGAGGTAAAGGTTTCCGGATCAGGTAGATCGAATATAATGTTGATTTCTGGGCCTCCGATATACTGTCAATTTCAAAACCGGACTGGTATAATTTATAATACACATTTATCAGCTGGTAATAATCGTCGTACATCTCCTGCCGGTATGTATTGAATGAGTAGTAAAAAACGAAACCAAATACTGGGCTTTAGCCCTTAATGCCAGCAAGTTAAGGGCTAAAGCCCAGATTCATTATACTAATATATTCTACGGCATAAATGCCGTAGCAAAATTATACTTATGTTTTCACACAGTCTGTAGAGGGAATGCAAAAAATCAATTCGTACCCTTTAGGGCTAGGGAAAAACGAATTGATTATTAATAGAATACAAACTTTTTTGACAATTTTAAATTACTTTATTCAAAATATTAATTTGAGATTTTTAAACAGTCTCTTAGTTCCATTTATTAAATTCCGCTAACAATCCAACAGTAGAGTCATCGGGGCTTGTAATGTATGTTGAAACTTTTAAGGATTTTAAGGATTTTGGCCAGAAAACCACAGGCATCACATCACCACCATATTCTCCATTGGAACTCAAAAAAGTCTCGCTTTCAAGAAAACTCCCTATGTTAAACATATAAGGACTTTTGCTATCATATTGAAAAAGCCCGACATTTCTTAAATTATTAAAATCAATAATAACTTCACCACAAAGAACACCATTCTCCTCAAATAATTTTTTACTTCTGATGATGGCATCCGGGAAATCCTGATCTATCCCGTCACCATCAATATAACCATTGATCAATTCGCTGAAATCTATTTCGGAAATATCGGCAGTATCATCTTTCATCGAAAGGATATTGATAAACTTAATTGTCAAAGTACCTGAACTATTGTCTTTCAGTTCAAACGTGTATTCCTTTTTTTCAACGGTTAAGCAACTACTAAGCGCTATGGCCAAAATAATTGAAAATATATAAATAGCTGATTTTTTCATTTTTTCATTTTTTTAGTTCAAAATTAACAAATTATTGTCATGTTCTGATGAGAAATGTATTTTTGCTAATCTAAACTTTAATAATCATGAATGTATCTGTTGAGGTTAGTTATTACCCGTTACGTCCTGAATTTGTTACACCCATATTGGACTTTATTAAACGATTGAACAATTACGATGATATTGAATGTGTCACCAATGGCATGAGTACACAAGTATTTGGTGAATATTTTGAAGTGATGAAAATTCTGACATCCGAGATTCACAATTCATTTGAATTGCCCCATTCAGTGTTTATCTTGAAAGTTATTAATGCGGACCTTCGTTAGAATTTAAAATTTTAAAATGCTGGTAGCTTCAATAATTGAAACACTCTGGTCGAATATTTTAAATACAACCTGGCTTGAATTAGTTGCAGTTGCATTTGGTTTATTGAGCGTTTGGTTTGCCAAGCAGGAAAGAATTCTTGTTTATCCAACAGGAATAATCAGTGTATTGATTTATGTCTACATCTGCTTTGGGATTAAACTATATGCCGATGCCGGAATTAATCTCTTTTATTTCATCATGAGTGTTTACGGCTGGTACAAATGGACACGAAAAAAAGAACAACCCACTTTAAAGATTACTGCATGTTGTAAAAAAGATTGGTTTATTGCAACTGGAATGTTTATAATTTCAATGATTGTAATTATTGCTTTATTAAAGATATTTAAACAAGATGATATTGAATATTGGTCAACAAGCGTTCCGTATATCGATACTTTTACAACAGCAATATTTATAGTTGCTATGTGGTTGATGGCATTTAAAAAAATAGAAAATTGGATTTTATGGATAATCGGAGATATTATATCTGTACCACTTTATGCTTATAAGGGCTTAGTATTTACCAGCTTCCAGTTTTTCGTATTTTTAATTATCGCAGTAATGGGTTACATGGCCTGGAAAAAGAAATTAAAAATTATATCCGGAGTTTGAAAGACCTTCCAGAGTCGGATGGACTGTCTTCTGACTTCTGACGTCTAAACAAATGATAAAACGAATAGCTATAACAGGACCTGAAAGTACAGGCAAATCAGAATTGGCGGAATCGCTGGCAAAACATTATCATACTACCTGGGTTCCGGAGGTTTCACGTTACTATCTTGAAAATCTGGATCGGGAATATATCTATGATGACATCCTGTTAATTGCTAAACAACAACTTGAAACAGAAAATAATCTGATTATTAAAGCAAACAAAATTTTATTCTGCGATACAGAGCTTATTGTAACAAAAATATGGTGTGAATTTAAATATAGCCGTTGCCATCCATGGATACTCGAACAAATAGAAAATCACAAATACGATCTCTATTTATTGACAAATATTGACCTGCCCTGGCAACCGGATCCGCTACGTGAGCATCCTGATAATAGAAAGGAAATATTTGAACTATATTTGAAAGAAATGGAGAAAAGGGATTTACCTTATAAAATTATCAGCGGGACGGGAAAGATCAGGTTACTAAATGCAATATCAATTATTAATTCAGTATTTGATATAAAAGAATTAAAATGAAAACTTGTACTAAATGTATTTTAACGGAAAATGTTCCGGGTACATCCATCAATAAGGATGGATTGTGCAACAGATGCATTGAAGGAAACAAATTTCGTCCTCTCGGAGAAAAAAAACTGTTAAATCATTTTAGAAAAGCGAAAAGTAAAAATCGGAATTACGATGCCTTGGTACCCCTGAGCGGAGGTAAAGACAGCACATACATCCTATATTTGGCAACAAAAGTTTACAATTTAAAGGTATTAACTTACACTTATGATAATGGGTTTTTCAGCGAATTAGCTTTAAAGAATATTAATCGTGCTATTCAAAAAGCAGGTGTTGACCATCATTTTGTCAAGCCTTCTCAATCACTATTGAAAAAAGTTTACCGTAAAACTCTGATAAAATCGGGTGAAATTTGTGGTGTTTGCGGAATCGGAATAATGAATAGCATGCTCAAAATATCAGAGTCTTATAAAATCCCTCTAATATTACTCGGGCACTCTCCTTTGGAAAATGATTCGTTTACACCTGAAAATATTTATGACACGGTCAGGTTGAAATACATCCTGAATGAGTCTGATGATTTAACTAAGGAAGACATCCGACGATTTTTGATTTATCCGCGCCAAAACTATTTTACAAATTATTATTATACAAAAACAGGCCGCTTTGGTAAAAAGATAGACCCATTGTTTTATATCGAAAATCCAACTGACCGGGAAATGGGAGATATTATTAAACACGAGATGGATTGGGAAGATATAGAATCATCAGGATATACAAAACATTTCGACTGCCTCGCTGAACCATTTACCAATTTTATCCGCGAACACCGTTTTGGATATTCAAGAAGGATTGTTCAATTAAGTACAATGGTAAGAAACAATGAAATTTCAAGAGAACAAGCACTTGAAATTCATAAAAAAGATAATTTACAAAACAATCCAGCTAATATGGAGTTTGTTAAAAAAAACTTGAACTTTCAGAACAGGATATTCATAATATCATTAATGTTAAACCTCTTGCTTACCAGGACAAGGTATCAAAGGCAAATGTTCTGTTCGGGAAAATAAGGAAAACTGTAAAATAAGGTGTCTCTGATAAAAAACAAAAAGGCATTACAGTTATTTTAATGGAAAATTAATTTATAAATAGACAATTATGTTAAAGTGTTATTACAAAATACTAAAATAAGACCAAATTCAGAAAATATAAAGGAATCTCCTGTTATATGTTTTTTGGCAGATACTCATAATTTTCTGGATGACAGGGTTTACTGGAAGGAAGCTATTTCTCTAAAAAATAATGGTTATGCGGTATATTATATATTTGCCGACACAACTAATGAATCAGGTGTTACTGATGAGGGGATTTATTATTATAGAATTAAAAGCAGTTTTTTTCAGAAAAAATGGTACCTCAACTTTCCTTTTAAAATTTTAATACCCGGAGGATTTTACCTGAGAATGTTTAAAAAAGCAGCCTCCCTGAAAGCCGATGTTTATCACATTCACGATCTTAAAGTAAATAAGATTGGGAAAAGGTTAGAATCATTACCGCATAAACCTAAGATTATTTATGATGTTCATGAACCTTATCCCGAAAACATTCGCGATTATATTTCAACAAAAGGTGTTTTTACATTTCTAAAAAATAAATATTCTGAATATGTTAGAAAATGGGAAAAACGCTGTGCGAAAAATTATGATTTGATTATAACTACTGAAGAAAATATGCAGGCTCGTTTCCGGAGATTTATGCCAAAAAATAAGGTTGAAATCATTTACAATTATACGAATCTTGAAAGTACAAGGGAAAGCCTGAATTTTGAAGACAGAATTTATGATGCTATTTATTCAGGGGGTATAACTCAACGGCGTGGCGCTTTCAAAATTCTTGAAGCGGCAAAAATTGCGGTTATGGAAAAACCTGACCTGAAAATTTTGTTTCTTGGGACATACTTTCCTGTTAATTTCAAAAATGAAATGAAGGGATTTATTTTAGAGAACGGTTTGCAGGAAAATATAATTTTACACGATTCAGTGCCATACACTCAGGTTCCTGATTATTACAATAAAAGTAAAATCGGTCTTGGAATATTTTTACCCTGTGAAACGCACAGCATCATACTTCAAATCAAGATCTTTGAATACATGAATTATGGATTGCCAATTATAGGAAGTAATTTCGGACATATCAATGATTACATCAGAAATGATAATGTAGGGATTGCTGTAAATCCCGAAGATCCGGATGAAATTGCCAAAGCGTTACTTTCAATATTGGATAATCTTCCTTTGTACAATACATTTAGTTCAAACGGAATTAATGCAGTTGATAATAAATACAAGTGGACTTTTATGGAAAAAAAATTGATCGACATATATAAAGCCATCTTGAATGAAAAGAGTTCTGATAAATAAATCTGATATAAGGCTTGACAAATCTTAAAGAAAATAACACCAGGTTTATCACTGATATGGGATGGTACCTTTTGGGGACGCTTATCCCCATGGGTGTTGGGTTTATTAAAACACCCATATTTACCCGCTACTTCACCCCGGAAGAGTACGGTTATCTTGGAATTATTACGATCACCTTTTCTTATATATCCATTTTTCTATACTCCTGGCTTGCCGGATGTTTGTGGCGATACTACAATTCCTATAAAAACAATAAGGACCTAAAAAACCTGTATTCAAATATTTTTCTCATTTACCTCGGTGCAAGCTTGTTGATGTTAGTAGTTTCAGGTGTATGGTATTATCTTACTGATAATCCTCTGGTAAAACAGTTGATCATTCTATCCTTTGTGCAATTTTTTATAAAAGAATTTATTGGGCTGTACCTTATCATCATTCGCCTTGAAGGTAAAGCCTTAAAATATAACATCATCCATTCGTCAAGAGCCATATTGAGTTTTGCCCTGCTTTACATCATGACTTTCGGTTATCAGTACAGGATTACATCGGTTTTGATTAGTGTAATTTTTATTGATCTGTTAGCTCTACTATTTATTGTTTTTTTCAGTAGGGAAAATGTTAGTTTTTCAATTAAAAGTATTTCGAAAAAAACGCTTCTTGTTCTTTATCGTTTTGGAAGTATTGGTTTGATCGCCAACTTTTGTTTCCTGATAATGACATCCGGCGACCGCTATATTATTGCACTTTTCAATGATATGTCAACGGTTGGTATCTATAACCAGGTTTACAACATTAGTCAGTTGAGTGTGGTGGCACTGGTTACCGTATTTTTCAATACAATAAACCCTGTATTAAACAGGGAACTTGAGGTGAATTTTGAAAAATCAAATGAACTTATCTCAAAATATCTTTTTGTCTATTTGCTTTTCGGACTTCCATTAATCACTTATTTCAGCTTGTTTTCAAAAGAAATGTCGATCATACTATTGGGTGAAGAATTCAGAAGCGGATATACCATCATGCCATATGTCTTTATAAGTGCTTTTCTTTATGGATTGTTTCTTTTTCTGGAGATCAAGTTTAAGTTTGCTGAAAAGCTTAAAAATATTGCAGTAGGTGTCATTGCTGCCAGTGTGTTAAATATCATCCTCAACTTTATTTTTATTCCACTTTATGGATATAAATGGGCGGCAATAACTACTTTTATCTCTTACTTATTCCTTACACTGTATTTCTATTTGCAAGATTCAGCTGGATTCTTTAGAAATAAAATATACCTAAAGCAAGTTGGCATATTTTTAACAATTATTATACTTCAGATTATTGCTGACAGTATTATCAGAAAATTTTACCTCTTAAACGTTTGGCAAACAATTTTAGAAGGATCATTGTTTTTACTTTTGTACCTTTTGCTTTTAAGAAAACAAATCAGAAATATAAAAATACCTGTATAACCATGCAAAAATATTTTATAGTGCTTATAATACTTTCGATTACATTCATTTCATGTAATAAACCTGCTGATAATGTTAATCCGGAACCTGTCGAGGAAGTAGAACAGGGTCAACATAAAAACATCATCCTGATGATTGGAGATGGAATGGGATTGGCTCAAATTACTGCTACAAGAACAGTCAATAATGACAATTTGAATATTTTCAGATGCCGGTATATTGGAATTCAATCAACGCATGCTGCGGATAAATATGTTACAGATTCCGGGGCTTCGGGAACTGCAATGTCGTGCGGACAAAAAACAAATCATTATACAGTTGGGGTTGATATAAATGGAAATCCGTTAAATTCAATCCTTGAAATGGCTGAGAATAACGGTCTTTCAACCGGATTGCTGACAACCAGTCATATCGTCCATGCAACACCCGCAGCCTTTTATGCACATAATACCGATCGTTTCGATTATGAAAGCATTGCTTATGAATTGATCTCAAAAGATGTTGATTTCTTTATGGGTGGCGGCCAAAAATATTTTGATCAACGAACTGACCAATTGAATCTTATCGATTCATTGATTGCAAGAAAATACCAGGTAGTTAATAATTTATCTCAAATAAGCGGAGATAAAAAAGTTGCTGCTTTAATTTCAGAAGATCACCCACCGAAATACACAGAAGGAAGAGGAGATGTTTTGCCAAATGCTGTTGAAGTTGCATTGAACAGGTTAAAAACAAACGAAAATGGATTTTTTATGATGGTTGAGGGAGCGCAAATTGACTGGGCTTGTGAAGAGAATGACCAGGAATACCTTATTGCTGAGATGCTCGATTTCGACAGGGCAGTTGGTAAAGCTATTGATTTTGCCGAAGCCGATGGAAATACATTAGTGATTATCACCGGGGATCATGAAACAGGAGGTTATGCACTTTTGGATGGCGATATATCGGCAAACACTGTAGAGGGTGGATTTATTACCTGGCTGCATACAGCTTCAATGGTTCCTTTATTGGCCTATGGGCCGGGTGCAGAAAAATTCATCGGGGTATATGAGAACACAGCAATTTTTGACAAATGTATCGATTACTTTGAGTGGTAAATTATACCATTTTTTCATCAAAATGAGCCAAAGTGAAATTTTAATGTTTTAAATATATTCAAGACTCGCTAATTTATTGATTAACGGGGGTATGCACTTAACACATACGATTATAATACTGAAAATAAGTTATATATAGAATATTTATCTGGTTCAATATTCAGATTTACACTCCCTAATAATTCTCCAGATAATAATTAGGTAATTTACAGCTGACTCAAATTAAAAACCATATTCGTGATAAAACTTTCTCACCTCTGTTGCAAGGTCTTCAAAAGCTACGAAGTGATTAGAGCATCCATGTCTTGAACATATAAATACCTTGCCGCCTAACTTCAGGGTTAAAGGTATCATAGGTGCATCGCAAGTTTCACAGTTATCCTTGCAAACCAATTCTTTATTGCAGTGCGGACAGTAAAACTTAGCGATCTCACTTTCTTTTAAATCAAAATCGCATACATGGTCATAACAGCCGTAGGTTGAACACAGACGAATTGTTCCGCGGTTTGCAGTGGTTTCAATATTAAGCTTTATGCTAGCTACATCATGTAACTTAAATTCCTCATCCATAAAGGATTTGCCACAATGCGGGCATTTTGCATTTAATGATACTGTTTTAGGCATAGTACTCTCCTTTTATTTTGAATTATTTATTTATTCTGACAAAAATCAATTATTACTCATCTCTCAGGAATTTTGGCAAAATTCCTTTTCAGGGAATAAAATTAGTAAAAAAAAATAATATTGACAAATCATATTCGTAAAATAAATAAAATTTCCAGTTATAATTTAGCAAAAGAATCCATCTATACGGGGGTTGTGTGCTGATGATAACTATTTCTCAAACCACATATAAAGAATAATACATATCACAGCTTGTGGGTAAAAATTGGAATTAAAAAATTATCTATCTTCGCTGCTTTTTATAAATCAAATCACATTGTATATGAGAAAATTAACCACACTGATGCTGCTATTTTTATTTGTAGCATCAAATTTATTTGCCGGAGGATACCAGGTTAGACTGCAAGGACAGAAACAAACCGGTATCGGACTCATCGGTACACCATTTGCACTTGGTGGCAGCAGCATTTTCTATAATCCTGGCTCGCTTTCTTTTATGAAGGAAGACTACAGCTTCTCTCTTGGAGCAAGTGGGATTAATTCTAATGTTGTTTTCCGTGCAAAAGACTCGGACTATACAGCAAGGACAGACAATTCCATGAGTACTCCCTTTTATTTTTACGGAGCAGCAAAGGTAATTGACGATCTTTCGATAGGTATTGGTGTTTTTACACCATTTGGAAGTTCGACAAAATGGGATTATGATTGGAATGGGCGGTATCTTATTCAGGAAATATCTTTATCCGCTATTTTTATTCAACCAACCGTTTCCTATAAAATTGGAGATAAGTTCGGAATTGGAGCTGGATTAGATATCGTTATTGGAAGTGTAGATTTAACCAAAGAAATTAAAAGTCCTGCAAATGGACAAATGAATTTAGATGGAAGTTCAACTGCATTGGGATTTAATGTCGGAGCTTATATTAAACCCTCTGATGATTTAAGTATTGGAATAGATTACAGATCAAAAGTTAATATGAAAGTGGAGGACGGAGATTTCAAAACCAGTGGTGTTCCTGAATCTGTTACATCTATTCCTGAAACAGGAAATTTCAGCGCTGAATTACCGCTTCCTGCAAATCTTGATTTTGGTATTGCGTACCAGATTTCAGAAAAGTTTTTATTAGCGGCTGAATTGAATATTATATTCTGGTCAACCTATGATTCACTCATTATAGATTTCAAACAAAATAATGAAGACTTTACTGACTCCAGAAACCCAAGGGAATATTCAAATAGTTTTATCCCAAGATTAGGAGCTGAATATAAGATCAGTGATACTTTCATAGCACGGGCAGGTATTTACTACGATAAAACACCCACCAACGAAGAATACTTTAGTCCTGAAACAGTTAGCCTTGACCAAATTGCATTCACGCTTGGATTATCAATCATGCCTATTGAAGGTCTGAGTATCGATCTTTCGTATTTGCAGTTAGAAGGTCTTGAATCGGATAAAAAATATACTCCCGACAATTTTGAGGGAACTTATAAAACCAGGGCATTCATCCCAGGATTAGGTATTAGCTATAATTTCTAAAATTTAAAAAATAGATAATCATGAAATACAAATATATATTATACATAAGTTTATTAGGTTTAATCTTTGCCTGCCAACCGGAACTGGATGATTTTGAACCCGCACAGGGAAATGCTGATTTTTCTGTTTATGTTGCAGTTGGAAATTCGCTCACAGCAGGATATACCGATGGTTCTCTTTACCGCTCTTCACAGCTTAATTCTTTTCCCAGTATTCTTGCAGAGCAGTTCAAAAAGGCAGGTGGAGGGAATTTTGTTCAGCCATTATTAGATGGTGAATACGGTATATTGCCAGGAAAACTAAAATTGGATTATAAAACAGATTGCGCAGGTACAACATCGGTATCTCCTGTTTCAGATCAAGGTACACTGGATGCTATAGCACCTGTAGGCTATACAGTAAATAATCTGGGAGTACCGGGAGCAAAATCTTTTCATTTGCTTGCGCAGGGTTATGGCGATTTTGCCGGAATACAGTTAGGTACAGCTAATCCTTATTATGCGCGTTTTGCAAGTAGTTCAATCTCTACAGTTGTTGGAGATGCTATCGCACAGCAGCCTACTTTTTATACTTTGTGGATTGGAAACAATGATGTACTTGGTTACGCTGCTGGTGGAGGTACTGGTGATACAATTACCGGTCAGGCAACTTTTACTTTTATGATGAATACCATTGTTCAGAGTCTAAATGCCACCGGTGCAAAAGGTGCCATTGCCGGTTTACCTGATATGTTAAAATCGCCTTATTTCGCCTTTATGTCTACACAGGTGCCTTTTAATGGACTTGTATTAACAAGACAAGGACAGGTTGATTCATTAAATTTTGCTTATCAGCCCTTAGGCATTACATTCTCGTTAGGACAAAACCCTTTCATAGTAGAAGATGCAGTTACACATTTTCCACGTCAAATGAAAGAAAGCGATATTTTCCTGCTCACATTGCCAACTGACTCATTAAAATGTGAGTTCATGGGCAGTGCCATCCCAATTCCACATAAATATATTATTGATGAAACGGAGGCAAATAATATCGATACTCATATTGGAATATACAACAATGTAATTCAAGGTTTGGCAGCTCAATATGACCTTGCTTATATTGATATGTTTGAATTAATGACTGAACTGGAAACCGGCATTACCCGCGATGGGATAACATTAACAACAGAATTTGTTTCAGGGAATGCATTTTCGTTGGATGGAATCCATTTAACACCCATGGGATATGCCCATGTTGCAAATATGTTTATTGATGGAATAAATGAAAAATTTAATTCCAATTTGCCAAAGGTAAGTTTAGCACAATATCCATCGGTAATTTTGCCATAAATATGATATAGTTGATGAAGGTGTCTAAAAGTTATTTTCCTTCATACTTATAAGACACCTTCAAATAGTAGTTAAAGAAAAAATTTATGATCAGCCTGGTATTTGCCACCAATAATGTTCATAAGCTCAATGAAATCAAAACCGCTGTTGGTAGTAAGATCAACATATTATCATTATCTGATATTGGTTGTTCAGAAGACATCCCTGAAACTGCCGATACCCTTCAAGGTAACGCTTCTCAAAAATCCTGGTATATTTTCAACAAATACCATATTGATTGCTTTGCTGATGATACCGGCCTGGAAATAGATGCCCTTAACGGAAAGCCAGGAGTTTATTCGGCCAGGTATGCAGGAGAAAATCATGACCATGAAAAGAACATGGATAAAGTCCTTTCGGAATTACAAGGTGTGCAAAATCGAAAAGCAAAATTCAGAACAATCATCTCTCTTATCATTAATGGAACGGAAACTTTGTTTGAAGGTGTAGTAAAAGGTACCATCTTAACGGAAAGACATGGCAATAAAGGTTTTGGATATGATCCTATTTTTAAACCAATGGGGCTTGAAATTTCTTTTGCCGAAATGGATTTATCTGACAAAAACAAAACAAGTCACCGGGGAATTGCTGTTCAAAAACTCAAAGAATTTCTGGATGCTTATAATGAATCGATGTAGCCAATAATTTTATACATTATGCTGTTCGGGATTTGCAATCCCGAACATAATATTATTAGAATTTAGAATTCGATTTATCTTTGGCTTATTAAAGGTGGAATTGATTGTCCATACGGACTTCTTATCAGTCGTTTGATGTTTGAAACAGGGATAACACCTGTCTACCGACAAGGAAGGAATCCCCGAATATCAACTTTCGGATTGCAAATCCGAAAGAGCAGAGCTGAGGACAAAAAAATATAATTTATATTTATATCAATTATAAAGTATATAAACCATACAATCTGAAACCCAAACTTCCCAACCACATGCTTTTCACCAGATGGTTTTTATACTTTTCGATTTCAGCAGGTTTTTGTCAGCAGTAACCAAAGGTGCCTTATAAGCCATTGAGGTTGCACATATTATCCTGTCAGCGGGATCCTGGTTAATATCTTTCGGCAGATTAATAGATAAATCAGCAATTTTCAGAGTTTTTCCTTTTCGGATTATTCATCAAAACGCACTTTTGGAGAAATTTGAGATTTCCTCATTAGCTTATGCCCAAATCTGAAAAAGCTTGTTTTTTATTTACTCGATTTATTTATAATTCGATTAAAATTTTTAAATTTGTATCAAATAGAAAAGCACAATGAACACAATTACAATAAAATCCCAGCTTCAAAAATTGATTAATGAGCAAGATGATATTGATGTGCTCCAGGCAATTTATACATTATTGCAGAAAACAAGTTTAAATCCAGTATTAAAAACAAAATTAACTAATAGAGCTAAAAAGGCTGAAGAAGATATTGCTACCGGTAGGATTTTGACTAAGGAAGAAATTATTCAAAAGACAAACCGAATAGGTAGATGAAGTTAATAGACCAATATATTTACATTACTGACATTTTTGACACAAGACAGGATCCGGCCAAAATGAAAGGTTGAAAATAAAACAACTTTAAATCATGGATAAAGAAACCGCAATAAAACTATTCGACCAAAAGCAAGTACGTGTCCATTGGGACGAGGAAAAGGAAAAGTGGTATTTTTCAATTGTGGATGTTATTGGCATTTTAGCTGAGAATGACCGTCCCCGGAAATATTGGAATGACTTAAAAAGAAAGTTGAAAGAGGAAGGAAGTGAGTTGTCCGAAAAAATCGGACAACTGAAAATGCAATCCTCCGATGGGAAACATTACAAAACAGATGTTGCAGATACAGAACAACTTCTTCGTCTTATTTGATCTATAGATTTTTTAACTCTTCAATAATATAGCTAAACGGAGCCACAATCACATTTTCTTTAACCGGATAAGGTTCATCAACCGGTGCAGCTATCCATGTCCGGTTTATACCCAGTTCATCAATAGCATGGTAAAAACCTGCAGAGAGCTTCGGTGCAGATGACAGCTTACATTCGACGGCATATTTTTCAGTACCTCTTTCAAGTATCAGGTCTATTTCAATACCATTTGACGTACGAAAAAAGCTGGCATTGAAATCTTCGATATTGCCCAGGACATTTTCAATCACCAGGGTTTCCCATGAAGCGCCTGCAATTGGATTGCCAAATAACATATCAAAATTCATAATGTTCTGCAAGGCATGTAATATACCCGTATCCCTGATGTATATTTTTGGTGATTTTATTATCCTCTTTTTCAGGTTTCCGGAATATGGCTTCAAAATTCGGATCATGAATGTCTGTTGTAATACTTCGAGATAATTTCTGACCATTGTATGGGAAATTCCAAGAGAGTTTCCTAGCTGCGATAAGTTTATAACCTGACCCTGGATATGGGCAAGCATTTGCCATAACCTGTCCATGGCTATCGGAGGGTAAAATATTCCCAGATTTGGTATATCCCTTTCAAGAAAAGTTTTAATAAAACTTTTTCTCCATCTATAACTGATCTCGTCATCAACTGCCAGATAACTCCTCGGAAAACCACCACGTGTCCAATAATTATCATATAGCTTTTTATCTTGCATATGATCAATTTCGGAAGTTAAAAAGGGAGTTAATTCCTGGTAAATTATACGGCCTGCAAGTGTTTCATTACTTTGTTTTAATAAGTCGGGAGACGCTGAACCAAGAATAAGGAACTGGCTGTTGCGTCCGCTTTTATCTATGATGCTGCGCAATACGGAAAATATTTCGGGCTTCTGCTGGATTTCGTCCAAACATATCAGCCTGTCCCGGTACTGATTAAAAAATAATGATGGTTGTTCAAGCTTGGATAAATCATCCGGGTTTTCAAGGTCTAAGTACAAACTTCTCTGGATTTTATCAACAATAAATCTTGCTAATGTTGATTTCCCACATTGTCTTGGACCAATAATTGCTACGGCAGGGAAATTTTTTAAATACTTCTCAATATTTGTTGTGACAATTCTATTTATGAATTTCATTTGGCAAATATAATAAAAAAGTATGTAAATTGAAACTAAAACTTTCAATTTACATACTTTTCACCAAATAGTTTTTATACTTTTCGATTTCAGCAGGTTTTTGTCAGCAGTAACCAAAGGTGCCTTATAAGCCATTGAGGTTGCACATATTATCCTGTCAGCGGGATCATGGTTAATACTGTCTGGAAGATTGACAGATATATTAGCAATATCAGGAGTTATACCTTTTAGGATGTAATTATTTGAACTAATGACCAAATCAATAAATTCAATGTAAGGAACTTCAATTTCCAATCGTTTCTTTTTCATTAACATTGCGATTTCCCAAAGCGAAATTTTACTTATTATTATCCCATCCTTTTCGTTTGCCTGGTCAATGACCTTTTTTGCTTTCGGACTTAAAGCCTCAGGTTTTAATGCATCCCAAACAATAATATGCGTATCGATGGTTATCATTCCTCCAGGGCTTTCCATTCGGTTTCAACGGGTGATACTATATCATTAAGAATAGCAGTCTTACTGATCTCACTTAATTTTTTTCTTGCGTTCTCAACTGTATAATCAGGTGGTATAAGTTTGGCAATAACCTTTCCCCTTGAGGTAATATTGATTTTTGCTCCCAGCCTGATCTCCTTAAGCACTTTCAACAGATTTGCCCTGAGTTTGCTTACAGCTATTGTTTCCATAATTTATTATTTGTACAATACAAATGTACAAATAAATGTTCTGGATTCTACAAAATTTTCTAAACTTTTTAAATCGAATAAAACCTGACAGATTCCAATACCCAGCCAAAAGCACCTCTTTTTATATAGTTTTGGCTACTTATAGACTCTTTTTTGCAAAAATATTTTTATAAAACATTTATAAAGTCAACAATTTCCTCTAAATCATCCGGATGGAACCAATGTACAGTTTCATCTTTTTTAAACCACGTTAACTGTCGTTTTGCATAACGGCGGGTATGGGTTTTAATTTTTTCAATGGCCTTCTCAAGCGACCATTCACCATCGAGATATTTAAATATTTCCTTGTAGCCAACTGTATTTAAAGAGTTTAAATTCTTGTATTCTTCTAAACCTTTAACCTCCTCCACTAAACCGCTTTCAATCATTTTATCAACGCGATCCTCAATGATGGTAAAAAGTTCCTCCCTTGATCGGTTTAACCCGATTTTGACTATTGAGAAATTCCTTTTTTTCGGTTGGTTATTTCTCAGGGATGAATATGTCTTTCCCGTCATTAAACAAACTTCCAAAGCACGCAGTATCCTGTTAGGATTATTCAAATCAACTTTATCGTAATATTCAGGATCAAGTTTTTTTAATTTTTTCCTCAAATATTCGATCCCATGATTCTCAAGATCCTTCTTCAATTTTCCTCTTAGTTTCTCATCAGGATCAGGCAGTTCATCAATCCCTTCACATACTGCATCTATATATAATCCTGAACCACCCACCATAACAGCGTACTTATGATTTTTGAAATAATCATTCAGAAATTCAAGTACATCCTGTTCAAACCTTGAAACATTATAATATTCTGCTATACTTAAATGGCCAACAAAATGATGCTTAACAGCTTTTAATTCTTCCACGAAAGGAGCTGCGACGCCAATTTTTAATTCTCTGTAAAATTGCCTTGAATCAGCTGACACAATCTCCGCATTCAATGCCTTTGCCAAATGAATAGCAACATTGGTTTTTCCAATTGCTGTAGGGCCCAGTAAAACGATCAGGATATTTTTCAAAGCAGCATTAAATTAAACTTTATGGATTTGATCTTTTATTTTACACCAAAACAAAGGAATTGTTAGTTTGTATTTTGTGGAAACTAGTCAGAATGATGGAAACACACATTATTCAGGTATGATCTCACCGGTATCACTATCACCTTTATAATCATAGGTATCATCAAGGAGATCGTTAAAATCATTCAGCATTTGTTCCGTCATTTCCTCATCCTGTTCTTCAATTAATTGTGGAACAGGTTCCTGGGTTAGATCACCTTTTTTAAAACAACACTTAGGATAAGGTCCATCGTCTTTTTGTTTATGCACACTTAATAATTCAATGAAAAAAGTATTCATATTGAAAAGGTCATACTCATAAAGTAATCGCTGGTGGGGTTCTTCAATAAAGTTTCTGATGAGAGAATCCTTCATGATAAATGTTTCTTCAATTGGTTTTGTTTCCTCCTCTTTGTCTTCTCCGTCAAGCATATCAATTAAAGTGATCTCTTTCATTTTATTCCATTTCTGGTCACAGACGTGAAATGAAGCCAATTCTTTACCATTTAAACTAACACACTCAGATATCATATTATGAAAGTCCAAAAAAGATTGATTGGCCATAAGTTCAATATCCCTGACAAATTCATCGTTAATATCCGATAATAACCTGAATCTATATATATGCATAGTACAACAGATTTGATAATTTCAATAAAATTATAAAATATCTCACAAACAACAAATCTAAAATTACTATTTTATTTTGGATTTTACCTTATTTAGAAACTATCTTATTAAGCAGGTTTTAATCCCAACTCCTGCCCCGTCTTAAGCATAAACTGAAAAGCCTCCTCATAATTATTCTCGATTTTGCCATCCAGTATGGCTTCCCGTATAGCCGTTTTAATATCGCCCACATTCCTGCCTGGCTTGATATTAAACGTCTCCATGATTAGTTCACCGGTGATAGGTGGTTGCCAGTTTCTCAGCCTATCCTTTTCTTCAATCTCAACAAGTTTTTTTCTGACTAGTTTAAAATTGTCGATATATTTCCTGACTTTTTGTTCATTTTTAGAAGTAATATCAGCTTCACAAAGTATCATCAAATCATCAATATCGTCTCCGGCTTCATAGAGTAATCTCCTTATGGCTGAATCTGTAACATGACTTTGAGCCAGGACAATAGGCCGTAAATGAAGGAGTACAAGTTTCTGTACATATTTCATTCTATCGTTGAGTGGCAATTTTAACTTTCTGAAAATCTGAGGAACCATTTTCGATCCAATAAATTCATGCGCATGGAATGTCCACCCAATTTTCTCATCATATTTTTTGGTTCTCGGTTTCGCTATATCATGCATCAAGGCTGCCCATCTCAGCCATAAATTATTGGTTTTCAAAGATAAATTATCCAGCACCTTCAAAGTATGATAAAAATTATCCTTATGCTCTTTACCATTAACTTTTTCAATGCCCTTCAATTCCTGAAACTGTGGGAAAATACGTTTTAAAAGTCCGGTATCTTCAAGCATTACAAATCCTTTGGATGGCTTATTTGCCAGAATAATTTTATTTAATTCATCTGTAATCCTTTCAAATGAAACTATCTTTATCCTATCTGCATTTTTTCCAATTGCATTATAAGTTTTTTCTTCAATGTCAAATCCTAATTGGGTTGCAAACCGGATAGCGCGCATCATTCGCAAAGGGTCATCAGAAAATGTAATGTCAGGGTTCAGGGGTGTTCGAATAATCTTTCTTTTAATATCATTGATGCCGTCAAACGGATCTAATAAATTCCCATAATCATTTTTGTTGAGGCTTATTGCAAGGGCATTAATGGTAAAATCCCTTCTGTTTTGGTCATCTTCCAAAGTCCCATCCTCAACAATCGGTTTTCTTGAATCTTCTCTATATGATTCTTTTCGGGCACCTACAAATTCAATTTGCCAGTTTTGTTCTCCCTGAAAATTTACCATGGCAGTACCGAAATTTTTAAACACCTTAACTTTAAGTTTCGGGTCTATCTTTCCAGCAAATCTTTTCGCGAGTTCAATCCCACTACCAACAGTCACAATATCAATATCCACACTCTCCCTCTCCATAATCATATCACGCACATATCCACCCACAACATATGCCGGGAATGTTAATTCCTCAGCTGCTCCGGCAATAACAG
This sequence comes from Bacteroidales bacterium, assembly GCA_030596605.1. Classification (GTDB taxonomy): domain Bacteria; phylum Bacteroidota; class Bacteroidia; order Bacteroidales; family JAADJA01; genus JAADJA01. Next base: position 11,350 of record JAUVJI010000024.1, on the reverse strand, counting down.
TAAAAACAGGTTTGCGAACAAAAGCTTCCAATGAAACAGAATTTCTGCAAAACTATAAATTATAATGAGATGATAAAAATCGGGACAACAGTATTGACATTAATATTTCTCATCAAATTTTAATTATCAAGATTCAAAAAGAAAACCACTTTTTTGAATTTGATAATATTATTTATATATATTTGCGTGGGAAATTAATTTTATAACAATCGAATAAGCATGGAAGAGCAAGAAAAAAAAGAACAAAGCTATACAAGGGAAGAGATCTTTTCGAGGACTGTACGAGCGGGGAAAAGAACATATTTCTTTGATGTAAAATCTACCCGGTCAGAAGAACATTACCTGACAATAACCGAGAGTAAACGTAGGTTCAATAACGAATCGGGTAAGTTTTTTTATGAAAAGCACAAATTATTTCTTTACAAAGAAGATTTTGAAAAGTTTGCAAACGGCATGAATGCGGCAATTGAATTTATCCAAACCGGGAAAGCACCGGAAGAAGAGCCGGTCGAGGAAAAACCAAAAGTAACTCCGGAAGCTGTAGTTGAAGATCCCATTACAAATGTAGAATTTGAGGATTTGGGATCAGAAACAGAAATAAAAACTGAAGAGAGTGCAGAAACTGAAGATACCAAAGAATAACAACATATATTAAAATATAGTCTCACATTAGAAAGCTGTTCTATAAATCGGACAGCTTTTTTAATTTCAATTTTTACATCCTGATATTAACAGAATGCCCATAATTGTTAATATTTTCTTTACATGGAAAGGTGCTTAATGTTGTATTTTTGCCAATAACTTGAAAATGGTTTATCTTCCTTAATTTTTATACTTATGGGTAAAGTCATCGCAATAGCCAATCAAAAAGGCGGGGTTGGGAAAACAACAACGGCAATAAATCTGGCAGGTAGTTTTGCCGTACTGGAATATAAAACCCTTATTATTGATGCTGATCCCCAGGCAAATGCCACATCGGGTACAGGATTTGATCCCCGTAATATTACAACCAGTATTTATGAATGTATTATTGATGAAGTTGAGCCAGATAAAATTATACTAAATACCGAAACGCCTAATCTTGACATCATTCCTGCTCACATTGACCTTGTTGGCGCTGAAATAGAAATAATCAACCTGCCTAACCGCGAGAAAATGATGCGGAAAGTGATTGAAAAAGTAAAGGACAATTACGATTTCATTATTATTGATTGCTCCCCTTCACTTGGACTTATTACTATTAATTCACTTACAGCAGCTGATTCTGTAATGATCCCTGTTCAATGTGAATATTTCGCACTGGAAGGATTAGGTAAACTGCTAAATACAATTAAGATTGTCCAGACACGGCTTAATCCCGATCTTGATATAGAAGGAATCCTGCTTACCATGTTCGATCAGCGATTAAGATTAGCCAAACAGGTTGTTGAGGAAGTTAAAACCCATTTCCAGCAAATGGTGTTTGAAACAATCATTCATAGAAATACACGCCTTGGCGAAGCCCCTAGTTTTGGTGAAACAATCATCATGCACGATGCAAACAGTTCCGGAGCGATCAATTATCTGAATCTTGCCCGTGAGATTTTACAAAAGAATGGGATGACAAGCATAAGCGAATCAGATAAACAAATTCCTATTGCAAATGAAAACTAAAAAATCTGCATTGGGAAGAGGACTTAGCGCTATTCTTGAAAGTCCCGAAACAGATATAACTTCAACTGACATATCTGGCAATTACGTAGTAGGGGCCATCGCAAATATTCCCCTCGAAAAAATTGAATCAAATCCTTTTCAACCGCGAAATCAATTTGAGGAAGAATCCCTAAATGACCTTGCAAAATCTATAAAAGAACAGGGAATAATTCAACCAATCACCGTCAGAAAACTGGGATACGACAAATTCCAGTTGATTTCCGGTGAAAGAAGGTACAAAGCAGCTAAGATTGTGGGATTAGATGCTATTCCGACATTTATCAGGGTGGCCAATGACCATCAAATGCTTGAAATGGCCCTTATCGAAAATATACACCGTGAAGACCTGAACTCGCTTGATATAGCGATAAGTTATCAGCGATTAATTGAAGAGTGTAAAATTACCCAGGAAGAACTGAGTGACAGAATTGGCAAAGGCCGAACAACAATTGCAAATTACATTCGACTGCTAAAACTTCCTCCTGAAATACAAAAGGCAGTAAAAGAGGAAAAAATTTCGATGGGACATGCCCGTGCAATAATTAATATTAAAAACGTCGATATTCAAATCCAGATTCTATCTGCCATTATCAGCAAAAATTTATCGGTACGTGATGTAGAGCGGATTGTAAAAGATTTGAACAAAGAGCAAAAACCCATCGTAAAGAAACACACTGATCTCCTTCCTGAAAAATATTCATTAGTAAAAAATGAATTATCAGAACAATTAGGTACGAAGGTTGAGATAAGAAAAAATACTAAAGGAAAAGGTAGTATCGTTATTCCATTCAAATCTGACAAAGAATTTGAAAAAATTGTCTCCATACTCGAAAAATAATTGCTCGTTTAAAGTGATGAAACTTATACATTTTCTTACAAATAAATCATTCATTGCATATTCAGTTCTTTTACTCATTGCAATAAACGTTTCAGGTCAAAACTCTCCTGCAGGCGACTCTGTATTAAGCAGCGCTGAAATTGTAACTGTAGATACGGCTTCATACAAAACCCATAGTCCTCACAAGGCTACAATATACTCTTTGATCCTACCTGGGTTAGGTCAGGCTTACAATAAGAAATACTGGAAAATTCCAATTATCTATGCAGGTTTCGGGGTTTTTTACTATTTCATTTCTTTTAATCATAAGGAATACATAATGTGGCGTGATGCCTATTATCATGCATTGGTTAACGATGGCTCTGAACCTCCGGTAAACGAATATGAGGAGTTATATGGATCGAGGACTGATATTTTAAAAGACCAAAAGAATTATTACCGGCGAAACCGTGACCTGACATACATTTTAACGGGCATCTGGTATATTTTAAATGTACTTGATGCTACTGTTGATGCTCATCTTTTTACCTGGGAAGTGGATGAAGACCTTACACTTCAATGGGAACCGGCAGTTTATGAACCTGTTTACGGATATAAGCTAAATGGAGGGTTAAAATTAACCCTGAATTTTTAATAAAATTTTTACTGCATGAAAATCGCACTTTCGGGTTATGGGAAAATGGGCCAAGAAATTGAGCAAGCCGCACTCGAAAAAAATCATGTTATTGTTGTTAAAATAGATTCTGCAGAAGACTGGAAAAATCTGGAGCAGGATATTAAAAAATCTGATGTAATTATAGATTTCAGCCAGCCCGATGAAGTTGTCGCAAATATCCAAAAGTGCTTCGACCTGAATATACCCGTAGTAGTAGGTACAACCGGATGGGAGAATAAAAAGGAACAAATACGGAAATTATGCTTGTCAAAGAACCAGGCAATTTTTACCTCTTCAAATTTTAGTATTGGTGTAAATATTTTATTCGAAATTAATAAATTACTTTCCGGTTTAATAAGCAAATATCCATATGATTTAACAATAGAGGAAACCCATCATATTCATAAAAAAGATCGACCAAGTGGAACTGCCATCGAACTTGCCAATCAGATCATCAAACTAACCGAAAACAAACATCAGTGGATTTTAGATAAAAAAACCGATCCCTCCGATTTATTAATAAACTCCGTTAGAAAAGGTGAAGTACCTGGAACACACGTTGTAAAATATACATCCGATTTTGATGAACTTGAAATCAAACATACAGCTAAAAACAGGAAAGGATTTGCAAAAGGAGCTGTCTCAGCAGCAGAATGGTTAATGGGTAAAACAGGATTTTTTGAAATGAAGGAGATGCTGGGTACCAAGGTAATAAAATAGAAAAGAATTCTGATGGTTATTCATCCATTTTTTTATGAATGGCATAATTTCTCCACTTTTCAATTAGTCCCGACATATCATCAGGTAATTCTGTTTCAAAAAAATATTCCTTGTTTGATACGGGATGACTAAAACCCAAAGATTTTGCATGCAATGCCTGACGCGGACAGATATTAAAGCAATTGTTGACAAATTGCCTATACTTTGAAAAGGTAGTACCTTTCAAAATCTCATTTCCTCCATAGGTTCCATCATTAAAAATAGTGTGTCCGATATATTTTAAGTGCACCCTGATTTGATGCGTACGTCCGGTCTCAAGTCTGCATTCAATTAACGTAACATATCCAAATCGTTCAATAACTTTATAATGTGTAACGGCATGTTTACCATAATCACCATCCGGGAAAACTTTAAAAACCTTCCTATTTTTCAGACTCCGCCCTATATGGCCGGTTATGGTACCTTCTTCTGATTTCATATCTCCCCAAACCAATGCCCTGTAATTCCGTTTTAGGGTATGTTTAAAGAATTGTCTTCCCAGTTTCAATTGCGCTTCTTCATTTTTGGCAACCAGTAAAATTCCTGAAGTATCTTTATCAATTCTGTGAACCAATAAAGGTCCGGCGCTTTCATCATTTACAGGCACACCAGATTGTTCAAGGTGGTAAATGAGAGCATTTACCAACGTTCCTGTATAATTTCCGTAGGCTGGGTGAACTACCATTCCGGCTGACTTATTCACAACAATTATAGAGTCATCTTCGTAAAGGATTTCAATTGGAATATTTTCGGAAATGAGTTTAAATTCCCGCACCGGCTGGGACATCATTACAGAAATTACGTCATCCGGTTTTACCTTATAAGAGGGCTTCACAACCTTGTCATTAACAATAATATTTCCTGACAAAGCTGCATTTTGGATTTTATTGCGGGAGACATTTTCAATCCTTGACATCAGAAATTTATCGACCCTAATAGGTCCCTGTCCCTTATCAACCTCAAATCTGTAATGCTCATACAATTCCCGATCTTCTTCCTGAAAATCAATTTTCTCAGCCATAATTTTTCGACTACATTTTTCTATTTAACAATAAGTAACTTGGTTGTATAATTTTTCGAAAAAGCTTCGTCCAATACATCCACCAGGTAAAATCCATTGTCAAATCGTGAAATATTGAGTTTTTCTTCGAAGGGTGAAGAATAAATTAATCTGCCGGAAATGTCAAATATTCTAATGGTCAAATACTTCCAGTATTTTGGATCTGATACATCAGAAGGAAGATCAATGGTGATATAATCGTAGCTACCAGGAGGATTAGGATAAATTTCTAATTGAGCAGGTTGGCTTTTCACAGGAGGTTCAGGTTCTATCAGCGCCTTCCCTACAATTGGCCTTATCATTAATGAACCATCATAGGGAGATTTATTCCATTGGTTACTTGTATTATAAAATGTTCTATTTCTTGAATCCGTATTTCGGTCAAATCCGATGTTTAGGTTTTCGTTGGTTGTTTGAATAACACCAATATAGAATACTACAACTCCGAGTTTTATCAATGTATCTTCAAAAATATAATTTTGGAATTCATTCAATCCGTTAAATTCTTGTTGCAGGTTTTCCTTTTCATAGATCAGCAAGCCAGGTTCTCCATTGTTATTGTTCCAAACTCCAAGATGAAAATATCTGCCACTATGGTCCCCAAATGTTTTATTAAAAAATATCTGAACACCTCTCAGGGTATCGGAAACAGCAGTCCTGAATTGTACGGCTATTCTTGTACCTGCAGTGGATGCACCATAACTTCTTTCAGCCGTTCCATCATCGTATGCGAAATAATTTTTAAACTGCTGGTTAAATACAATCGTGTCACCTACAGTTACAGAATCTTCATCATAAATATAATGATTGATCTTGTAATTAATCTCTTCAGGGTTTGAGAAGTCAAACCAACGAATAACCGGAGGATATGCAAAAGGTGCATAATTACTTACATCCCTGGTATAAAAAGGTTCAATTGTATTAGAATATCCCTCGTAATTAAACTCCGGTAAATAATTACCTCCTTCATCCTGAACCTGGTAGTAATAAGTACAATTGTGAGATATTGAATCATTATTATTAGCGGTAACTTTAATTGAATCCTTCCAATAATCTAAGTTGTATTGCGACAATGGCACTGAATAATACTCATTAACAAACGACTCGGCAGGTTCAACAAACCTGATCTCCCTGGTAAATATATCATCCATTGACCTTCCTACATTCAGATAAACTTTATCAATATGCCAATGATCGGTATTGCTTTGCCAACTGTTAATATCAGATATACTACCCATATTATAAAATCTGAACTGAAAATCATCTTCAAACCAAATAGTATCTGTAATTGATATCATTACTTGTTTGAAAAATATGTCATTATTGGTCATAAATGTATCTACAGGTTCACCCAGAGCGCTCCACATCGGGGTCCAGTTGGTTTCAAGAACAAAAACAGAATCACACGGAACAAGAATAGAATCGGGATACACATATATCTTATCAGCAAGTATATAATTGGTATCACATCCAAATCCATCGTAAATAATTTCGTCTCCTGGATTTATGGACTCTCCTTCATTTGTATAAAGCCAAAAGTATTCCATATGAGAAAATACAGTATCTCCCGAGTAGTTCCCAAATTCCAACACCAATGAATCATCCGGTAAAGGAACATCTCCCCATCCCTGTGGCTGATAATAAAAACTCAAATATACCGAATCAGCAGGTGTAATTTCAATTAGTGTTCCCTGTACGGGATCAAAAACCGAATCGAGGCGAATGGGATAAGATGTTAAATAATCAGCAATAAAAGAATACTGATTGGCGTGATTATATAAATCACCATTGGCGTCAAGCACATCTAAAGTAGCTACACCATAATCGACAGGGTAAATAGGATATTCAGCATTGATATAGGTATCATTATCTATCCAGAGATTTGTATCGGGATACACACCTGTATATGAAAAATCATCTTCAAATGGTAAAAAAAGTGATTCATATTCTTTAATGATGGTTTTAAATGGAATAGCATCGTTTTCAATTAAATAACTCTTAATTACCGGATTAGACATTACACCGGATAAATACACCTGGCTAAAAACCGAAAAAGGAATTATCAGTAAAACTATATGTACCAGTATTTTCTTCATTAAGCCAAAAGTAGTTTAAAAATCTATGTTCAGACTGTCGGTTTGCAACGAGTCAGGTAAAAATGTTTTTAAATATTCATCAAAATCCAGTGAGTCTTCTGATTTGTACCACAAATGTACAGAATCTCCCGGAAAATAAGGAATCTCAGTCTCCCACGTGGGTTCCTGCATAAATACCCTGGCTGTTTCATCCATGATGCTATCCATATAAAACTCATTTCCCAAATTAAAAGATGCAATATTCAGGTCATAAATTGCTTCTTCCCTTGTTTTTCCTATCAGGAAAGGTATAGGTATTTTATATTGTCTCTCACCCGATCCAACAACCAGGTCAACAATAGTACCTTTTACCAGGGTATCTCCCGGACAAAGAGTATCTCCTTTACACATTTGTTCCAGAATGGCATTTTTAGCAAAACTTGGAGCATATATTAACTTTCCCGCTTTTAACTTGCTTGATTCAAGAATATTAATAGCCTGCCTGAGTGTCAAGTCCTTTAAATCAGGCATGATCACCATTTCAGGGAGAGTTGCCACGATAGAAACATAAATATTACGTCCCCTTTTTACCATGGCACCCGGTAATGGATCCTGAATAACAATTGTCCCTTTGGTTTGATTTTCATCGTATAATGAATCCGTGATAAAAAAATCAAACTGTTGATTATATCCAGCTGAATCAATTTGATACATCTTCATTCCATAAAAGTCAGGAACTGTCAGTTCTTTCCCGTGTCGGGTATATATATCAAGGAACTTCATTAACAGAAAAAACAATATAACCAGCATCACGAATGCTATTCCTATATTTATTAGAAACTTTCTGCTAAATAAAAAAAATAAAAAAGCGTTTTTCCCTGATTTTGACGCCTTCATGCTCCCTTTAAATTCCTCCTGTTAAAAATTTACTTTATAACTTCAAATTGATTGAATTATTGCTTCAATGCGGCAAAGATAAAATGAAAAGTTCAAAGTTTTAATCTTACTATCAAGAATTAAGTTTTAACATATGCCGTATTTGTTTTGTGTTTATATTTGTTTCAAATTATGGATTATGAAATTTAATATCGCAGTTATGAGTGGCGGCAATTCCGGGGAGTTTGATATTTCCGTCCAAAGTGGTGAGGTTGTTTTAAAATATCTCGATCCGAATAAATTTAAGGTCTACCCGATCATGCTGAAAGGAACGGAATGGTACTATACATGCAAAAACAATAGTTCATACATGGTTGATAAGAACGATTTCACTGTTGACGTTAATGGTGGAAAAATAAAATTCGATTGTGTATTTATTGCTATTCATGGAACTCCCGGCGAAGATGGAAAACTGCAAGGGTATTTCGACATGCTGAATATTCCTTATACTTCATGTGATCATGCAACTTCTGCTTTAACGTTTAACAAATATTTCTGTACAAAATTCGTATCTAACTTTAATGTTAAAACTGCAAAATCAATTGTTCTTAACAAAAGCAGCAAATTCGATATTGACTCAATACAAAATAAATTATCTCTCCCTTTATTTGTCAAACCCAATAATGGAGGTTCAAGCGTAGGAATATCGAAAGTGAATAAACCGGAACACTTGCAAGCAGCTATTAAGAAAGCATTTAATGAAGATGATGAAATCTTATTAGAGGGATTTATAAAAGGACGGGAAATAACTTGTGGCGTATTACAGCACAAAGGTGAGATCATTATTTTACCCGTAGCAGAGATCATCAGTAAAAATGAATTCTTCGATTTTGAAGCTAAATATGAACCCACTTTGGCAAATGAGGTTGTTCCGGCAAAAATTCCTACTGAAATTGAAAAAGAGTGCAAGGAAACTTCATCCAGATTATACGAGGAGCTAAACTGCAAAGGAGTTGTAAGGTTCGATTATATTTTCAACGATGATGGATTATACTTTCTTGAGGTAAACACCATACCTGGGCTTACCGAAGCCAGCATTGTTCCGAAAATGGCTAAAAGTTACGGGATGACACTGACGGAATTGTTTGGGATTCTTGTAGAGGAAGCGCTCCCTTAAATATTACCTCTGTGCCTGTATTTGTTGTTGCCTCACCAACAAAATTTGCTTCAAGGACTTCAGCTGGTAATGACACCAACGAGGGTGTTGTAAAGGTTATAAGTGACCATTTTATAAAAGATTAACCATTTCTTTTAATAGCGATAAAAATTTATTAAATTCGCATCACCAATTAAAGCGGAATAATAGTTAAACATCAAACCCTGTAAAATGAAAAAGCTAATCCTGGTTCCAACATTTCTTTTTGTTATCCTTTCAATTAATGCTCAATGGTATAACCAGAACATAATACAAACTGATAATTATTTTAAAGATTTATTCTTTTCAGATGATTTTACAGTATTCCCTATTGGTTGGGTAATTGCATCGGATGGTACAATTTTGAGGACAGGCGAATTTATAGGTAGATGGGAACCATTATACATCAATGAAACGAACTCTATTAACTCTATTTGGTTTACCGATCCGATGAATGGATTTATTGTTGGAGACAGTGGAGTTATATTAAATACTCAAAACCAGGGCTATTTCTGGTCGCATATTTCTTCTGGAACCAACATGGATCTTGAATCAGTCTATTTTATAAGCAACGATAAAGGTTGGATAGCAGGTGACGATGGTACATTATTGAATACCATTGATGAAGGATTAACATGGAATACAATCCAAACCGGAACAGTGTATGATTTTAAGGATGTTTATTTTCTAGATGAAAATACAGGTTGGATTGTTGGAAATTTTGGAATTGTCTTGTATACAAATGATGGAGGGGAGTCGTGGAATCAGCAAACTACAGGTCTTTCTGATTGTCTGAAATCAATACACTTTTCTGATGAAAACCATGGTTGGACAGGTGGTGATGATGCATTGTTATATACAACTGATGGAGGAGAAAATTGGGAAACAAATATTTACCAATATGGCTTTTATTATCCATCAGTTTATTTTGCTGATCAAAATGAAGGCTGGATGCTTACAAATACTGGGATGGAAGGAATTGTTGAATATACCCAGGATGGTGGTAATACTTGGGAACCACAAATTAGCTTAAACTACACTTTAGAATCACTTTGTTTCACTACTCAGAACTGGGGATTTGCTGTAGGTTATCCTGATCATATCCTCATATTACCACCAGGAGGAAGCAACTGGGGCCAGCTTGAATTGGATTTCTTAGAGAACTATCTTTTATCGGTTTGTTTCATTGATTCATTAACTGGTTGGGCAGCCGGTGGGGATGGCATCATTCTTAAAACCATGGATGGTGGAGATCACTGGTATGTTCAACATGGAAATACTGATCATGGTTTCTCTTGCATTCACTTTATCAATGAGTTGGAAGGCTGGACTGCAGATTATTATGGAGAAATATTACATACGGTTGATGGTGGGAATCATTGGGAAAAAGTACTTAGTGCTCCTGTTTTCAACTATTATTCAATATTTTTTATCGATAGTCAAAAGGGCTGGGCTGTAAGTTATGACGGACATGTAGTTAAAACAACTGATGGATGTGATACCTGGAGCGAGCAACAATACCCGAATGCTTTTACCTCTATAATATTTATAGATGAGGATCATGGATGGATTACATCGAGTTATGGTCCAGCAATATTATATAGTGATAATGGTGGGGAAAGTTGGATCCAGCAATTTCAATGGGATTTAAAAATACATGAAGTTTACTTCATTGATGTTCAAAATGGTTGGTGTGCCGGAGGTAATGGTTATATATTAAAAACATCAGATGGTGGAGATAATTGGGTAGTAAAAGAGCTTAACCCTGACTACTGGTTTACATCGATAAAATTCACAGATCAAAATAATGGTTGGGTTGTGGACTGGAATGGAATTATACTTCATACCACTGATGGTGGTGAAAACTGGGAAGAACAAGTCAGTAATACAAATAAGTGGTTGTGTTCGATAGATTTATCGGACAATAATAATATTTGGGCCGTAGGAGCAGATGGTACCATATTACATACTACTAATGGCGGAACAGTCGGAACAAAAGAACCTCAAAATATAAATATTGAAATTAAACTATCCGTTTATCCTAATCCATTTTCCTGGAAAGCGCAAATTTCATTTAATACCTTATTTCCGCAAACATTTTTTTATCCACAAATTCCACGAATTGGATGAAGTTTCTTATCAGAAACTTAGGAAAAATTACATTTTCAATCCAAGAGGACACAAACACCCTTACCCACTT
>JAUVJI010000016.1 GCA_030596605.1 Bacteroidales bacterium | reverse complement strand
TATAAGATGTCATAAATGCAAGGTTATTTTACAATATTACAAATACCCTTGCACTAAAACAAATTTCTTTTTACATACTTTTCAACAATATCAATGTTTATAAAGTTTCTGAGGAAACCCTACTTAATAACAGAATGACCAGCACGCTGATTACAACACCCATGAATAAGGCATTGATTGCTGTTCTTACCAAAAGCGATGAAAGGTTAAAATATCCTATGATGGATGTGATGATAGCAACAATTAGAAATATTGCAAATATGGAAGAAAGCCGGAGTATTCGTTTCCACCATTTGCCTTCCAGATGATACCTGATATTTCCCCTGGGATTTCTAATTTTATAAATAAGCCATAAACCTACCACCGATTTAATGATCAGAAAGATTCGGGTTTCAAGGTTTGTTAATTCAAAAAGAAGGTGAAATTTATCGGCTAGAAATAAAGCGAGTATAATATATAAATAAGGCTTAAGTCTGGAACTTATTAATCCTCTTAATAAAATAAATGTAGGGACTAGAATAAAGAGTTGCACTAATTCCCCGAATACTATTGGCGCATTGGGAAAAAGCCATATATCCGATATAAAAGATAGTAAAAAAGCAGATGTAATATATTGGTTTGTAACAAAAGTAACATTCTGTAACTGACCATCATCGGGTATAATTTTTCGTGATTTTATTTTTCTTTTCAGGAAAATAAAAAAAGCTAATAATAGCAGAAATATAAAGAGCTGAATATAAAACGAATTAATATGTTGAGGGAAATAATTTTTTATCTGATCGTAATTTTTACTGAGCGGATTAAAAAAATTCCGGATAGACTCCTGTTTTGCTAATGTTGAATCATTCCATCTCCACATAGGAGGACTATCAGCTATAAAGTAATGTTTATGAGCGTCCAGTTTGATTTTTTCCAGAAAGCTTAATACTACATCCGCCCTGATGAGCATATCGGTGAGCTGATTCTGTAATGAGAATATATAGTTTTGCTTTTTCTTTAGTTCCTCTTTTAATCCATTGTATTCATCAATTACATAATTAATACGCGAAAGCATTTCTTTGGAAGCATTTTGTTCTTTGCCTGCTTTTTTGGTTAATTCCCAAATGACCAACTCAATTTTAACAGATTCCAGCTCAACGTTGAGTAATTGTGATCTCTCGATAACCGGCACCTGCCCCCTTTTTATTTTACTATGGTATTCTTTCCAAACTTTTTGCTGGTCACTAATCTCTCGTGCATTAGTGAAACCTTCAAATTCATTGATCCTTTTTTCTTCTTCATCCAAAAATATTAAGGCCAGCTTTACAATACTGTCAAGTTGGATAATGTTCTGACTGATTTGTGATTTGGTTCTTATTACTTCGATTTTCTGGCTTACCGACTCCATTGCTGAATATACTTTTGTAAGCTGAATGGCTTGTAAATACAGGGTATCTCCTCCTGAATCAATAAATGTTTCCGTACCTGATAATTGACTGTATAGAGGCACACAGAAAAACAGTAATGCCTGCAGTAAGTAAAATCTGAATTTTAAGGCCATAGTATAAAGTGTATTTCTAATTTGAAGTTAAAGATATAAAGAATCACTAAATGGAAAATTTTAAATTTAAATTAAATCATTGATACATTATTATAAACAGTTATATTTGCCCTAAATGGTCAGTATCAATATTTTAATACTAAATACATTAAACATAAATTTTACTGGAATAATAATCCTTTTATCTCTCATAATTTTAAGTGGTAATATTAGTTACGGCCAGGTCAATGATTCAATAAAAAATACTGAATTAACTAAAAATTGCGAACAACAAGATATCAAAGATCTTTTTCGAAAAAAGGGCAAACTACCCAAACCACCGAAAAAAACAATGCTGCTTATCCTCCCCAATGTGAGCTCTAATCCATCAAATGGATTTTTATTGGGTGTTGGAGGATCAGTTGGTTGGTATTTTGGCTCTAGCGAAACTACAAGAGTATCTTCTGTTGGTTTCTCAGCTGCATTTACAACTAAAAATCAATTTCTTGCTTTCTCAAAATCCAATGTTTACACCGCTGACGACAAATTCTTTCTGCAAGGAGATTGGCGATTTTATATCTACTCCGCACCCACTTGGGGCTTAGGGACAAATGCACCGGATACAATAACTCCCAGTAATATTTTGGCCTGGCAGGGTGCTGATTTAAAAAAAACTGACGGAACCTATCCCATGCTCTATGATTTTATTAAGTTCCATGAAATTGTAAATTATAAGATTGCTGAATACCTATATGCAGGACTCGGATATCATCTTGATTATTATAATAAAATTAGTGATGAATTGTTAAACCTTGATGATACCTCGTCGTTGCAGTTAACTCCTCATTATTTATATTCGAAATCAAAAGATTTTAATACAACTACATATATGCTTTCAGGCTTAAGCCTAAATGCCGTATATGATTCCCGTGATAATTTAATGAATCCATATAAGGGTTATTATGTCAATATGAACTATCGGTATAATCCAACTTTTTTAGGAAGCGACCAAAATTCATCTTCTCTGTGGTTAGAGTTCAGAACATACGTTCCCTTATCTAAAAAAACACCCCGGCATTTAATAGCCTTCTGGTCCTATGGCAACTTTCTGCTAACAGGCAATCAACCCTATTTAACATTAATGGCTTCGGGAGAGGATCAAAAAGGAAGGTCGGGAAGGCCTTATGTTGCCGGACGTTACCGTGGTGAGGATGTAATCTATGGGGAGGTGGAGTATCGTTTTCCTATCTCATCATGTTCCAGGATTTTGGGTGGGGTTTTGTTTGTAAATGCAACTACAGCCTCCAACAGGTCTACTGATGTCAATTTGTTTAATTATATCAGGCCAGGAGTAGGATTTGGATTTCGTTTTATGATCAATAAACATTTTAGAACTAATATTAACTTTGATTTAGGATTTGGTTATAAATCAAAAGGATTTTATTTTTATGGAACAGAAACGTTTTAATGATTAACAATTGACGATTTTTATATTAAGTTGGGCGTAACTTTCAACTATGACAACCAACCAATTGATGGAGCCTCTGAAACAGATTACGTGTTATATACCGGATTTGGGTGGTCATGGTAAATTTCATATATTAATTGGTTAATTTATTTTTTCCGAAAATACTACATTCCATGTATAGATGTCAAGGAATAATAAATTATTGGTTGTGCCAAATCAGGAAACGGCAAACCCAAAAAAATCTGTTCCTTAAAATGACTATAAATAGCAACTATATCTAAATTTTATTGAAAATTTTTTACATTTGAAGAATAATACGGACACAATTCAAATAATATAAAAATAAATTAGAGATTATCATGGAATCATTAGAAGGAACAAAAACAGAACAAAACTTATTAAAAGCCTTTGCCGGAGAGTCACAAGCCAGAATGCGTTATGACTATTTTGCAAAACAAGCTAAAAAAGAAGGGCTGGAACAAATTGCCGGATTATTTGAAGAAACTGCCCTTAACGAAAAAGAGCATGCCAAAAGATTTTTCAAATTCATGGAAGGAAGAATGGTGGAAATTACAGCCACCTATCCAGCAGGTAAAATAGGAACCACACTTGAAAACCTGAAAGCATCCGCTGAAGGAGAAAATGAAGAGTGGAGCGAGCTGTATCCCGAATTTGCCAGGATTGCAGAAGAAGAAGGATTTAAAGAAGTGGCCACAGCTTTTAAAATGATAGCCCGGGTTGAAAAAGCGCACGAAGAAAGATATAACAGGTTGTACAAAAACCTGCAAGAGGGTAAAGTATTTGAAAAAGATGGAAAAGTAGTTTGGAAGTGCAGAAATTGCGGATACATTCACGAAGGATTAAAAGCTCCGAATAAATGCCCGGCATGTCTCCATCCTCAATCATATTTTGAAATTAAGGAGACAACCTATTAGAACCGTTAATAAAATATTCTGTCATTTATTTACAAAAAACAACAAAGGACAAATCTCAAACAATAACCAATTAAAAAATTGAAATAGTTTTCATTTGATTTTTCAACCAGGCTAATAAATATTTATATGAAATTAATTTCGATTGTACTTTTGATCTTTTGGATCAATATTCTTATTGGATCAAGTGAAGTAATAGCACAGGAAAAGGATATTGGTTCTGATACTATAAATCAAACTGAGAAAAAAGGAAAGGTATCAAAATTTGATAAGTTTAATAAGAAAGCCGAGCATATTTTCAAGATCATCCCGGTTCCGATTTACTCTTATTCAACCGAAACAGGGCATTTGTTTGGTTTGGCAAAGTATAATTTATTTCACTTATCTAAAAAAGATACGATTTCAATAGCCTCTAAAGTAACAGGTATCGTTACTTCTTCCACCCTCGGTAATATTTCTGTGGGCGGCGGAACTACTTTATTTTTTGGACAAGGCAAATATATGTTTGAAACAAATGTAGGGTATAAACAATTTCCTGAATATATTTTGGGTATTGGCAATGATGTTTCAAGAGATGATGTGGAAGAAATTGAAGTAAAAAATCTTGCAATGTTTTTCAACATTTATCAAACTGTTTTAGAAAATTTTCAAGTAGGTATTGAATACCATTTCTCGGAATATTTTTCCATTGAAAAGCAAGACAACAGCTTCCTGACCGATACGGTCACAGGTTATGATGGAGGTATGTTATCAGGATTTGGCCCTTCAGTCATTTACGATTCAAGAGATAACAGGTATAACGCTTCTAAAGGTGGATTTGCACAAGTAAGTTTTGTATTATATAATTATTCGTTTGGCAGTGATTTTAACTATGGGGATTTGTTTATTGACTTAAGAAAATACTTTAATCCATACCTGAAGCATGTATATGCATTTCAGCTTTTCACCAGCATCAAAACAGGGCAGGTTCCGTTTTATTCCCTAAATATGATGGGTGGAACTGACAGGATGAGAGGTTATTATTATGGCGCTATTCGGGATAAATCAATAATAGATGCGCAATTTGAGTACAGGATGCCTGTTTGGAAGATATTTGGAGTTACCGCTTTTGTTGGGGCGGGAAGGGTTGCTCCAGAATTCAATGAACTTAATTTTAATGACCTATGGTATTCATATGGTTTTGGTTTGCGCATAATGGTTGATAGTGAAAACAAAGCCAATTTAAGAATCGATTTTGGATACGGACAGGAAAAAGCCAAGGGTATATTTATTGGTTTTACAGAAGCATTTTAGGAAAATCCAGTCTTTATTTTTCTTACGCTAAAATTATGAGGATATGAAATTGTCGAAATCAAATTAATATTATCAAAAAATATCTATAATTTTAGTGCTATTGCCATTAAAAACAAACTCATCCCCTGCCCTTCTTCCTTCCATGGCTTTATATATGGGCACAGCAGGAGAAATAGCATAGTAATCTTCTCCATCAACATTTATTCTGCCAAGGCCAATGGAAACGAACAATTTTTGTCGATTGGTAAAAACAATAGCACCAAACTCAACCTGTGTACATGCTTTTTCAGGATCAATTCTTTTTAGAATATCCATTTGTTCATTGGCTTTGGCTAATTGCAGAGCAAACAAATCTCTCTTCCTAAGCAATTGAGTACGAAAGGAATCATACCGGTCTTTAGGGCAGCCGTAATCATTGGCAGCTTTTTGTGCCTCATCCATTACAGCTTTCAAATTATTAATAGTATCTGATAACCGGGCTTGACAAACAATTAATATATTTTTCTTTAATTCCCTTTTCATCTTTTATCAATTCTACAAAAATATATAAAACTTCTGCAATTAATCCCTGAGATTCTAAAATCTTATAAATCAAGTAAAAACCCTCAAATTTGATTTTGGCACAAAAATCGCTTTTTTCACTACTATTTATATTTAACCTTCATGATAATTTCAACCTTGTTTAAATAATAAAATCAAAAATGTTGATTAATAAAATATTCCTGTTCCTGTTTCTATTTATTATCGGTTTACCATCAGATCATTCTACTGATAAAGAAAAAGCATATTATCACTTTTATAAGGGGAAATCTGCAAGGCAAGAAGGCAACTATTCAAAAGCGATAAATAATTATTTAAAAGCGATAAAATCTGAACCGGCTAATACCCAATATGTAATGGCTTTGATCCAGGCATATTTTGAAAACGGGGAATTTCAAAAAGCTGAAAAGGCCCTGGAGTTACATAAAAGTTCCTTTTCAAATGAGAATGATTCATTTATTTGGAATTTCATCTTTGGTCTTTCACTGGCATGCAATGGAGAACACCATAAAGCATACGTAAAGTTTTTGGAGGCAGAGAAATTAATTTTCAAATTAGATAATCAAGACAGTACGATTATAAGCCATTTGTATAATAATCTTGGTTGCGAAAAAATATTGAACCAGCCAAAAGAATGGTCACCCCATCTTGAGGATCATCCACACTTATCAATTAATTTTAATGTATTTGCTAAAGCCTGGCCCTATTTCGCTACAGCTTTGAGATACAATCCACAAAATAAAATCGTAATGCAAAACATGGAATTCATAAGTACATTTTGTGATTGTTTTGAAAAAATGAAAAACGCATATACAGATCATACCATCAGAATCAATAATATTGAAAAAAAAGAAGAAAAGCCAGCTGTAATAAATAATTATAGACCTCCTACTTTCGGGATCAGGTTTTTACCCGATAAAATATGGCAGGTTATAAATATATTAAACCAATACGATGAAATTGTACTATTGCTGGACATTTCAGAATCCATGGACACGGAAATAGCAATCAAAGATAAGGAAGCAACAAGGTTTGAAGTGATGGTTGACCTTGCTAAATATATTGCATCAAGCTTACAAAATGAAGTAAGATTGGGTGGAGTCTCTATTGGTTCTGATTGTGATGAAAGTCCGGTTTTAAAATATCAGCCAGGTGAAGTGAGCCGTGAAAAACTCATTGCGGAAATAAATGCTCTTGAAATTGATGGTTACACACCCCTGAATGATATAATGAGTTATACAGATAATCTATTTTCAGATACAACTGAAAAGAAAGCCGTATTGCTATGTACCGACGGGATTAACTCTTGCGGTGAAGGAAATACATGCGAAATTGCTAAAACCCTTTATGATCAGGGGATAAATATTTATATATTAAGTTTTCTAGTGGAGCAGGATAGCCAGGAAGAATATTCAGTTTTCGACTGCATGGCAAACATCTCTGAGGGAGAAATTTTCGAAATTCAAAGCCAGCAGGGTATAGTAAATAAAACACTTGATTTTGATCCTCCATTTTATTCGCTTTTAATTCCATCAGAGAATATTGATACTTCTTATTGTCTCAATAAAATCAGACTAAAATGTGATGTGCCTTGTAGTCCTACTATCTCACAATAATCATAAATTTTAATATACCTCCTGTAACGTTTCAAAAATAAGCTCGTCAATTATATTAAATACCGGTTTACACCATGATTCGAAATTATTTTGTTTCAGCCATCAGAAACCTGATCAGGCAAAAAGGATTTTCCATTATTAACATTTCAGGACTGGCAATAGGTATGGCCATAGCCATCCTAATTTTTTTATGGGTTAAACACGAACTTAGCTATGACAAGTTCAATGATAAATCCGACAAAATCTACAGATTGGTACAAACCCAGCACTACGCCTCCGGCCCCCTAACCACCGTTTGTATGCCTGGTCCTATTGCAAAGGATATTCGGAATGATATTCCGGAAATCACCAATTCATTCATGTATTATGTGTTAACTGCCACCATCAGTTATGAAGAAAAATTATTCACGGAAGACGTTCGACTGGCTGATCCGCAATTATTTGAATTGTTCACATTTAATTTCCGGCAAGGTGATCCGGCTCATGTATTTGATGAAATTAATTCCGCTGTGATAACTGATAAAATGGCAAAGAAATTATTCGATGATGAAGATCCTATGGGTAAAGTTATCAAATACAATAATGAACATAGTTTTAAGGTAACCGGTGTAATCAGCGAAACACCTGAAAATTCATCTTTCCGTTTCGATATGTGTATCCCGTTTGAATACATCAAGAAGTTTGGATTCACCCTCGATCAGTATGGATGGAATAGTTATTATGTATATTTGGAGCTGGAAGATGAAATTAATTACCATCAGGTAAATGAAAAAATTGAAAAATATTTAGAGAACAAATCGAGAGAACAAATTGAAGGCGAGGATCAAAATGAAGAATATGATAGCGATATTGATTTATTTATATTTCCCCTGGAAAAGATTCATTTATATTCAGTTAGAGGTGATAAAGGCGACATCCAGTATATTTATATTTTTTCTGCTATTGCAATTTTCATCCTTGTCATCGCTTGTATCAATTTTATGAATCTTGCCACAGCAAGATCTGCCAAACGGTCGCGTGAGATTTCATTACGGAAGACGGTAGGTGCTAATCGTCATAACCTGATCAGTCAGTTTCTGGGCGAATCAATGATCATTTCATTTTTGGCAATGATGTTAGCGGTTTTATTGGTTCTATTACTCCTTCCCTATTTTAATAATCTGACTGATAAGAACTTGATTTTTGATTTTTCAAATTATTTAATGTGGCTGCTTTTAATTGGCATCACATTGATTGTGGGTTTGCTTGCAGGCAGTTATCCCGCATTTTATCTGTCAGCCTTTAACCCTATAAAAACTATGCGAAACGGAATGAATAAAGGGAGAGGTAACTTTTATTTCAGAAGAATACTGGTGGTATTCCAATTTGTTTTATCTGTAGGACTAATAATCAGCACCATTGTTATACAACGTCAGCTTCATTACCTTCAAAACAATCGGCTTGGAATGAACCTTGACAATGTAATGCATTTATCCTTACGCGGAGAAACCAAAGAAAAATACGACATATTTAAAAACGAAGTGCTCAACAATCCGCAGGTTCAAAGTGTGTCCCGTTCCAACAGTCTTCCTTTTTATTTTGGAAGTAACAGTGGTGGTTTTGAGTGGGAAGGAAAAGACACGGAAGATGATATATTGATCGGATTTGCATTTATGGACGAAGATTATCTTGCTACACTTGATATGAAATTACTGGACGGCCGGTTTTTCTCCAGGGATATTCAATCCGATACAGCAGCAATTGTCATCAATGAAACAGCAGCAAGAGCTTTTGGCATGGAAAATCCTGTAGGTAAATGGGTAAGCTGGGGTGATGATTCCAGGTTTCATATTATCGGTTGGGTTAAAGATTTTCATCATTTACCCATGCAACACGAAATTGATCCGTTAATTGTTCTTTATCAACCAGATAGATGCAGACAATTGTTTATAAAAATGATTGAAGGAAATGAAACAGAATTAAAGGAAAAAATTGGAGAAACCTGGGCTCATGTATTTCCGAATTTTCCGTTTGAACCAAACAATTTGAAAGAAATCTATAACAAAACCTACACCGATGAGGCCACTTTGATAAAGATCATTGGTTATTTTTCTGTACTGGCAATTTTCATTTCATGCCTGGGATTATTTGCCCTGGCTGCTTATATGGCAGAACAGCGCACCAAAGAAATTGGAATCCGGAAAGTATTGGGAGCAACTATTACCGCAATTATTTCATTGGTATCCAAAGAATTTCTCAAATGGGTGATCATTGCCAATGTTATCGCCTGGCCCATCACATGGCTTGCTTTGCGTGAATGGCTTAATGGTTATACCTACCACACACGGTTAAGTCCTGAAATATTTATTTATGCCCTGCTCTTATCTCTTTTTATTGCGTTATTAACAGTAACATCCCAGGCTGTTAAATCAGCTTTTAGAAAACCGGTAAATTCACTCAAGTATGAATAATCCATTAAAAAAAAACATTTAACCCCTTTTATCATATCGTTTGTCAGGTATAAATTTTCTAGCAAATCCTAAAACAAAACACATCGTTTTTTGTTTTAATTTCTCAAGTAGTGCAACTTTAATTAATAATAATTTGAGATGTCTGAATTTTCTGTAAAGTAAAATATTTATCTTTGCAGCTGATTTCGAAATTAATTTAGTTTTAACCAAATAAATAATAAAAATGGGAGTATTAGTAGGTAAAAAAGCGCCTTTGTTTGAAGCAGATGCAGTTGTAAACGGAGGTGAATTTGTAGAAAAATTTTCTTTAGAACAGTATATTGGAAAAAAGCATGTAATTTTCTTCTTTTATCCATTGGATTTTACATTTGTTTGTCCAACCGAGATACTGGCATTCCAGAAGAAATTAGATGAATTTGAAAAAAGAGATGTTGCAGTTGTGGGTTGTTCCATCGATTCAAAATTCTCACATTGGGCATGGCTTAACACCGAGTTAAAAGATGGCGGAATAAAAGGAGTTAAATTTCCTCTGGTAGCCGATCTTTCAAAAACTATCTCCGAGAACTATGATGTTCTTGCAGGTGAATATGATTATGATGAAGAAAATGATCAATCGGTATTTGATGGAGAACCTGTTGCCTACAGGGGATTATTTTTAATTGATAAGCAAGGTGTAGTTCGTCATCAGGTAGTTAATGACCTTCCCCTTGGTAGGAGTGTTGATGAAACCCTTAGGATGGTAGATGCGCTTCAGTTTTTCGAGGAACATGGTGAAGTTTGCCCTGCTGATTGGCATCCTGGCGATGATGGGATGCAAGCAACTGCAGAAGGAGTTGCTGACTATTTATCCAAGCATTAAAATATTTAAGATATTTTTTAAAAGGCAGTGTTTATACGCTGCCTTTTTTATCTTAATATGGTTACATTTCCATTATCGATAACCTGCCCTCCTCCCCAATAGCTTAAACTAACCTGCCATGTATAGGCTTCCATCGGCAACGGCTCACCAACATTATTTAATCTTCCGTTCCAATGATGATTAACGTCATCGGCCTGAAAAACGATTTGCCCATAACGATTAAATATTAATAACTCAAATTCCAATAAATCAGTCCCTAAGCCAAATATTTCAAATTCATCATTGATATTATCACCATTCGGACTAAAGGCTGTAGGTGCATAAACTCTATAATGAACCTCAATAAAAATACTATCAGTTGCCTTGCAAAGGTTATTATCAGTAACCTCCACAATATAATTACCGCCCCCTAAAGGATCAATATCTTCAGTGGTGACACCGGTGTTCCATAAATATTCGTATGGGGCTACTCCACCTGTTACAGTAAGGTCGATTGAACCGAGATAAACAATTCCTTCATATCCTACTAACTCCAGAATTATCTCCTCTGGCTCAGTTAAAACAGCACTATCTGAAGCGTTACAACCATAATCATCAGTAATGGTCAAAGTATATTCACCAGTCTGTACATTATAAAGATTTTGATCATTGGAATAAAAAATATCATCAACATACCATGAATATTCTGTATAATTACCGGTACCACCTGTTAGGTTAAAAATTTCTACAAAACCGCTGCTGTCTTGATAGCATATTAAATCTGTTCCCTGTAAATCAAAAACAAGTTCATCTAATTGGTTGATTGTAATTGTTTCATTTATTGGGGGACAGTTATTATCATCAGTAACTGTAATACTATATGGTCCGGGTTCTAATCCGGTTAAGAAAAGATCAGTTGAATCATTCGACCAAGTATAGACATATGGTTCAGTACCACCGGTAATTAAAACCTCAATGGTCCCGTTATTTTCTCCATAACATGTCTCCGTGGAAATGTATCCCATCTCCAGTTCATCAGGTTCGGTTAAAGTAATCGTATCATCCGATGTACAAAACTCAGCATCCATAATTGTATAATAATATGAGCCTACAGAAAGATCATAAACATTCTGAGATGTACTTATTAATTGACCATTCTCATCAAACCAACTAATATCATAAGGCTCGGCTCCCACTACAATTTGCATTTCAATGGCGCCATCATTAAATCCATTGCAACTCACATGTGTAGTGTCAAATGACAAATCAAGGAAACATCCAACAATTATATCATCACTTTTAATACATCCCGGACCTTCATCATAATAAACGGATAAGCAATAACTACCCATTTCAGTTATAGAAACACAGGAATCCGTTCCAAGTACTTCACCGGTACTGCAATTGGTCCATTCATAGGTTGTTCCGGCATTTCCATTAAAATATTGAGCACAAAGCACCAATGTTGTACCTTCAAGAAATGATGTATCATTTCCCAGGCTGTAATTCAGGGGAGAATCATGAAACAACCATCCTTCATTTGAATTATTGACATTAGTGCTAAAATTACCTGCGTCAAACAATGCATCACCAAAGGCCTTAATATTCGTCATTTCAATGAATTCTCCAAACACAGAACCTGACTCTTTAAATACTTTTGCAAGAGAATCGGTTGTGGATTCAAGAAATATATCTTGGCAATTATTACCAACAATGTTGAATTGGTCATCTATGGTTTGTGTATCTTCTCCCCCAAGCTGGTAGGTATATCCTGGCGAGAATGTCAATGTATCAAATAAATTATTTCGAAGAATATTGCCATCATTATAAAACATGGCATTTTTATATTCACCATTACCTTCAATACTTCCAATCGAATCAAACCGGACAAAGTTTCTTACAGTATCATTGCCATAAACATATCCGGTTGAATTAAATAGCAAACTATCAATTACATAAACATTCACATTCCCACTAAATTGAGTATTTATTTTACCTTCTCCGGCAAAGGAAACATAATCGGCATAAACACTGCCGTTGGTGCCGGACATCTCACCTGTATTGTTAAAAATAACATTTTTGAAAATAATTGAATCTGCGCTTAAAGTGCTTACTTTTTGATATTTATTTTGTGAAGCTAGCCAAAGATCATTATAGGGAAAATAATTTCCATACCGATGGTAAAAATTACCTGAATCAATTCGGATAAATGAGTTGTTTTCAAATAAGGTAAAATTATTTCCATACACATTCCATATATTAAGAATATGAATATCAGAATTACCAGGAGATAAACTTCTATTATTACTATTTGTTGAAAGAAAGCCATAACACTTTACAAACTGATCATTTGTGATCAGATTTCCGTGATAAAAAATAATTGTATTTCTATCAGCCAAATCATAACCCAAATCAAGGGTATCCATTAATGTCCATTCGCCGCCAATCCCATCAAAATAAACATTATTATTGGAATTATGAAATTTGATGTTTTCTGTTATTATTGTTTCACTGCTGTCGGTTGAGCCAAAATATATATATCCGGGAAAAGTAAAATCCATAATTGGATTCAATTTTAATGAACCATATATTCTTAAATAAGCACTAGTATGTAAACCGGAAAACTTAGGAATATGATTTGCACCGGTCCAATCCATATCATGTGCAAAAGCATTATTTAAATCAACCATAGTAAATTGATCAATAGAAGAATATGAATTCTGATCAAAAATCACTGTATCAAATGGAGTAGGAATACATTGCCCACCAATTCCACCACTTATCAAAGACCAATGTTCCATATCACTCCAATCCCCTGTACCACCAACCCAAAATAGTTTTCCGGGTGCAGAAACAAGAATAGTATCCCAGCCGCTATTATTCCCAAGGTCTATTGAATTCTCAGCTATAAATACGGCATCACCTGTTGTACTAATATCTCTTAATGAAGTATTATTTACTAAAAGTGTATCACTTTCTTTTTCAAATCTTGCTTGTGTTCCGTTGGTCGCTGATTGGATCAATATTGGTCCATCACAAAAGCCGGTAGGAAAAACTTCATGATTAATAGTTTGCGTGTTTCCTGCTGCTAAATTATAATAATTCCCAGGTGAAAAGGACAGGGTATCAAACATATTGTTTCCTAAAATTGAACCATTACTATTAAATGATACTCTATGAAAAACCGAATAAATATCAGAATAAGTATACAATCTTGGCATACCAACATCAAAACTAAATTTTACATTGTAAAATCTCGCTGTATCCTCTCCACCATAATTATAAAATGTTGCACCACTCGCTGTAAAGTCGATGATAGTATTATCACCATCAAATCCAAGGTTTTCATGATTTATACTCCAGGCAGGATAAGGAGATGACCTTGTAATGTAGATTTCAGATGATCCAAAATTTAGCGTTCTATATGAGTTAGAATCAGCGTGAAAAGTGTAGCAACATAAATAATTATCATTAATGTCAAGGTTGCCTCTTTCAAAAACGATTGATCCTTCAACTTTTAAGCTATCGTAAATGGTCCATTCACCATTATCTCCAAGAAAATGAAGGTTATTGAAAAAATCCCTGTTCGCAGTTTTAACAGTTTTCCCTCCAAGCGTGTCCAAAAAGAAAATAGGTCCATTAAAGAAATTATCCATATAAGGAGAAAACTCCAATGACCCATAAATACTCAGTTCAGAATTTATAATATTTCTGAATATTGGTTTTTTATTGCCCGACCATGTCATATTATTGCAATGAATCCTGGGGATATCAACTTTTACAGTATCTTCAGCAATAAAAGAGTTGTTGTCAAAATATACATTTTCGAATGGCAATGGCAAGCAGTCAGAATCTTCATTAACAGGGATTGAAGTCCAGTGAGTAGTATCTGTCCAATTTCCTGTTCCATTAATCCAATACATTTCCCTTGTCTCAGTATAAATATTGACACCCTGATTATTGCCATTATCAATCGAATAGTAAGCATTAAATTCAAAGGGGGGGGGATTGGCTGCATTTATTGATTCTAAAGTAACAAAAGATACATTTATATTTCCATTGTTACTGGCAATATTCGCATGATTATTATTAGTAGATTTGATTTCGATTAGACCGGAACATCCCCTTGCAAACAAATTTCCATTCAATGTTTGGGTACTACCACCTTCAAGTTCATATTTATGGTTAGCATGAAAGTATAAGCTTTCAAATGAATTATTTCCGGTAATGGTTGCATCGTTATAAAAAATTACATGCCAGTAATCATGGTTACTACCCGCAAAAATACTCTGTGAAAAGAAATTTGAATTATCGAAAGTCAAAATAGAGTTTTCTGCCAATAATTCTAACTGGTCATCTACTGACCATGCACCATTATCAGCAAGAATGTTTACTTCAGCGGACTCTATATTAATAGTTCTGTCATTGCTTGAAACTGAATAAAATGAGCCGCAATTAATAATTTTGCCAGAAAAATTTAAATTCCCGTTTTCCAAGTAAATACTTTTAGTACCAATGTCAAGGGTGCTATAAAGTATCCAGTATCCAGAACCCGTGAAGTAAATGTTTGAATTTAGGGGAATTCCTTGTAGTTGTAACTGGTTATTTGACAGATTTCCATTAAAATAAAGATTACCTGTATACTCAACTGTCATTATTGAGGCAAGAATTAATGAACCGGCAATGTTTAATGTTTTATTACCAATGAGAACAGGCTCATCATTGCAAGCTCCCCAATTCATATTCTTGCAACTGGCAACAATGTCAATATTTACAGTTTGATATTTTTCTGTAAAAGAGTTATCATTAAAATACACATTATCATCTTGAGTGGGAATTCCTCCTGATTCAGAGTACCAGTGAAGTGTATCAGACCAGTTTCCTGAGCCCCCAATCCAATAATAGACCTCCCCTCTGCTGTTAAAGCTGAAGAAGGTAAGTAATATCGAAATAAAGATTATATTTAACCCTGTTTTAGGCAAATTCATAAAAAACCGGTACAAGACCAACTTAGTTTATAATTAAAAATTACAATTTTTGACAAAATCAAATTCTCTTGCCAAAGTAGCCGGGAAACTAAACACATATTTATTTTATAGTTTTTGAATCTTGACCTGATGAAAAATGTTACCCGTGCATTTAATCGGGCTAAATTAATAAATAAATTTTGATTTTAAAAAAGGTAATATATTTAAACTGCACATTGACTTGTTAACATAAAGAATTTACTAAATTTGACGAATTTCTCACAATCCTAAAATCACAGGGTTTATGTAAAACCTTATTTATGGCAAATATTTCAAAAACCATTAAAGATAACACTGGCCTTCGATGGGGTATACTTCTACTGGTTGCTTTTGTACAGGCCGCAAATTACTATTTCTATGATGCAATTTCTCCACTAAAAAGAGACCTGGAAGAGCATTTCAATTTTACAAATACTGACTTTGGCCTATTTGTTTCTGCCTACTCAATTCCCAACATTTTTTTATTGATGTGTATTTGGGGAGGAATAATTTTAGATCGGCTCGGAATTCGACGGACTGGATTTCTATTTATTTTCATGATGACGGGGGGCGCTTTATTAACTGCCTACGGAGCCAGTGAATATTATCGCAGCGGTGGATTAGGATATTCTTTCATGAATTCTTTTTGGTCAGGTTACTCACCTGAACTTAAAATGATGTTATTGGGCAGATTCTTTTTTGGTTTAGGCGCAGAGACCAGCATTGTAGTTGTGAGTAAAATCATAGTAAAATGGTTTAAAGGAAAAGAACTTGCCATGGCATTTGGGTTTAAAATAGGAATAGCCAGGGCAGGCTCTTGGGCAGCATTCTATTTCTCTCCAATCATTGCATCCAATGCTTCTTCTTGGAATATTGCTATTTGGTTCGCAGCAATGTTACTTTTAATAGCATTACTGGCATTTCTTGTTTATACCTTATTTGACCTTAAATTGGATAAACAAATTAACAAAGTAAATTTATTAAGCAAGGATGAAGTTTTTCATATGAATGATTTGATTAAATTGGTTACTAATCGATCCTTCATTTTTGTCACCTTGCTCTGTATGACGTTTTATTCTGCAGTTTTCCCTTTTCAATCTTTTTCAGCTGATTTCATTTTAAATAAGTTTGGAGTGTTACCGGAAGCGAGTGGAAAAATTGCCTCACTCCTGTCGGTGGGAACAATCTTCTTCACCCCACTTGTCGGCTTGTTTGTGGATAAAAGAGGCCGTAGCGCAACATTAATGATTTTTGGATCTTTATTAATTGTGCTTGTACATCTTTTATTTGCCTTGACGATGATTTCACCAATACCGCTTATGATCATTCTCGGAATTGCTTTTTCATTGGTACCGGCAGCTATGTGGCCATCTGTGGCCAAAATTGTTGACGAAAAACGAATTGGTTCAGCCTTTGGTACCATGTTCGCAATACAAAACCTGGGATTATGGGCCTTCCCGTTACTGATAGGGATTGTACTTGATAAAACAAATCCTGGAGTGAGACCTGAAGATGTTGCCAATGGATCAGCTTCCTATAATTATGATTATGCGATTCTTATGCTGGCCTTTTTGGGGGTTTTAGGAGTTGTATTCGCAATACTTCTCAAGAGAGAAGACAAAAAGTCCGGTTATGGCCTGGAGTTACCATCAAACGCAAAATAGATATGTACTTTGTAAAAACACCTAAAATAATAAGTTATTATTACAAAGATCTTATTTGGAAAATTCCGGAAAAAGAAAATAAGATTTATCTGACATTTGATGATGGACCGGGAAAAAGAACAACATGTTTAATTCTTGATATTCTGGATCAGTATAATGCAAAAGCTACTTTTTTTTGTGTTGGTAAAAAAGCAAAAGAAAACTCAAAAATCATAAATCAAATAAGAGAGAAAGGACATGCTATTGGCAATCATTCATACAGTCACCTGAATGGGAATAAAACCGGCACTGAAGAATTTTTTGCTGATATTGAAAAATGTAATGAAGTATTGCAATCAAGTTTATTCAGACCACCTTATGGGAAAATAACCCGACAACAAATAAAAAAATTAAAGAATCAATATAAAATTATTCTCTGGTCTTTGTTACCTGGTGATTTTGATAAAAATATTTCAAAAGAAAAATGTCTCAGAAGATCAATAAAGAATACTACAAAGGGTACTATTATCGTTTTTCATGATAACTTAAAAACAATTGATAAAGTTATCTATGCTTTACCCAAATACCTTGAGCATTTTTCAAAATCCGGTTTTATTTTTGAACCTTTGGGTGATCATTTATTTCAATAATTTTTTTGTTTTACAGTATTTATAGATGATAGAATTTAAATGAAAAGAATATTAAACGGTATATTATTAATTACTTCCGGATTTTTAGCAATTATGTGTGCTAATCAGGTAAGCCCTTCAGGTGGACCCCGGGATACAAAGCCTCCGGAGTTTATTAAATCTGAACCGCCTCAATATTCGAAGAACTTCAATTCAAACAAAGTCAGAATTTATTTTAACGAATTTGTACAGTTAAAAGAAATTAACCAGCAGGTGATTATTTCGCCTCCCATGGCTAAATTACCTGAATTCAAATTAAAAGGAAAATCGGTAGTGATGGAGTTTAAGGAAGATTTGAAAGAGAATACTACCTATAATATTTTTTTCGGGGATGCCATTGTAGATTTAACTGAGAACAATCCAATAACAAATTTTCAATATATATTTTCTACGGGTAATGTTTTGGATTCTCTTTCTTTCAAAGGAAAAGTTTACGACGCTTTTGACCTAAGTACTTTAGAAAATAATAACGTAATGCTGTATCTCGATAATAACGACACTATATCCTATGATTCACTGCCTCTATTAGTAAGGCCTTACTATATGTCAAAAACCAATGAAGATGGAGAATTTATTTTAAATAATCTACCAGATAAAGACTTTAAGATATTTGTTCTATGGGATCAAAATGGAAATCTGATATATGACCAGCCAAATGAAAAGATTGCATTTATTGATAGTCTTATTCATCCGTTCTATATACAACCGAAAACAGTGGATACGGGGTTAGTTGACACTCTATCAATCGATACAATATTAAATGTGTCACCTGAATTTCGATCTTTAGATTTATATTTATTTCAGGAAACTGATTCAGTGCAAAGATTTTTAAAAGCCTTTTTGGCTCAAAATAATCAAATAAACTTAGTCTTTAAACGACCAACTATAAATTCCGAAGCAAATCCTTTAAACCTACCTTCAGGTCCCGATAGCTATATAGACTGGTCAATTAAGGAAGTAAATAAAACAAATGATACAATAACTTATTGGTTAAAAAATATTGATCAGGATTCATTAACAATTGAACTCATTAATAATGATGAAATCCTGGATACAGTGAAAGTTGCATTAAGGAAGAAAATTCGAAGTCGAAAACCTAAAAAAGAAGAAGAAAGCATTCAAACCCTTTCGATTAAAAGTAACGTAAATGGAAAAGTTTTAAAACTGGATAAAAATTTAAAATTAGTTTTTGGTTACCCCGTTAGTACTTATAATTTCTCAAATATTATTATTTTTGAGAACGATACTATTCCCATTACACCTGAATTTTTTTTTACAGATTCAAGTTTGAATAGGAGATTATCTGTTAATTATAAATGGGAACCGGCTACATCCTATAAAATGGTCATCCCCGATAGCTGCTTTATTGATATACATGGCCATTCACATGATACCACCCTGCTGACATTTAGAACGAAGTCCATCGAAGATTATGGAAATTTATTTTTTGATTTGCAATTATCGAAACCAAACACAAATCATATCATACAGCTATTGAACAAAGACAAGATAGAAAAGGAGATTCATATTACTCAAAATAAACGTATTTCATTTGAATATCTGGATCCTGGGAAATATCAGGTCAAAGTGATCTACGACCAGAACAATAACGGAGAATGGGATACAGGCGATTATTATTATAAAATCCAACCTGAAAAAGTAAATTTTTACCCAAACGAAATTACCATCAGGGCCAACTGGGATTTGGAAGAAGTGTGGGAACTATAGAGATGGATAAATGTTAATTGTTAACTGTTAATTGTTAATTGAAGATTAAAACAACAATAAGCAACCAATTCTACCTTAATGCCGAAATCAAAAGTTCTATATCCTGGTAAGGAAGTGTAAAATATTCACCAATATATGATTTTGTCAAGGTTCCGTTTAAAAAGTAAATACCCTGGCGCAGACTATAATCAATTTTTAGCATATTTTCAATTCCACCCATCTCACCAACTTTAACCAAAATAGGTGTGAAGAAATTACTCAATGCATAGGAGGCTGTGTGCGGTACTTTAGAAGCAATATTCGGAATACAATAATGGGTAACATCATACTTTTTAAATACCGGGTTTTTGTGATTTGTAATTTTTGATGTTTCAAAGCAGCCCCCTTGATCAATACTTGCATCAATAATCACCGAACCAAATTTCATTTGTTGAACCATATCTTCAGTAACTATACATGGTGTTCTACCTTCAGTAGAATAAATTGCACCAATCACGACATCTGCTGTTTTCAGGGCTTTTAATAATACTTTTGGTTGAATAATAGAAGTAAAAATTCTTGTATTTAATGAATCCTGAAGCCTGCGAAGTTTATAAATGGAGTTATCAAATACTTTCACAATTGCGCCCATGCCCAAAGCTGCTCTTGTGGCATATTCAGCAACTGTACCTGATCCCAATATAACTACCTCTGTTGGTGTAATACCCGGAAACCCTCCAAATAGCGCTCCCTTACCATATTCAGGGTGCTCAAGGTACTCAGCTGCAATAAAAATGGAAGATGCACCTGTAATCTCACTCATTGCTTTAATTACAGGAAAGGTTCCTGCATTATCTTTAATCAACTCATAAGCCAGGGTTGTCATTTTCTTGGCTATCAATTTTTCAAAATATTCGCGGGATTGACCAGCTAAATGAAGTGATGAAATTAGGGTTTGCCTTGATTTGAACAAATTTATTTCTTCAATTGAAGGTGGAGCTACCTTAACAATGATATCCGATTTATAGATCTCTTTATTGTTGTAAACTATCTGGGCTCCAACTTCGCTAAATTCATTATCATCGAAATGTGCAGCTTTACCGGCCTTTGATTCAATCAAAACGGTATGACCATTTGCCACTAATAAACCAACTGCTTGTGGAACCAATGGGATTCTGCATTCCTGGTATGATGTTTCTTTTGGGACACCTATTGTTAGGTTCTTTTTATTCCTTTGTGTCTCTAGTATTTCTTCCTGGGGCATTAAATTTTCCGACTTGGAAAACTTATAAAAGCCATTGTGTTCAGTATTCATAATATCTTTTTACTGCTTTTGCAGCCCTAAAATTAATAAACTATCGGGAAATTTACAAACTAAAAGATCAGAACACTGGAATAGTGCAATTTAGAAATGAATTATTCTGTAATTATTTGAATTATCTACCTCGATATGAATTTTCACTGTTTCTTCAGGTAGCAGGTTGGCAATTTTATCAGGCCACTCTATAAAACAATAGGAATCATTATAAAAATAGTCTTCATATCCAATATCAAATGCTTCCGTTTCAGATTTCAACCTGTAAAAATCAAAATGGTAAATATCTCCTGAACTTTTTGATTGATATATGTTGATAATAGCAAAAGTTGGGCTGTTTACAATTTCAATAACCCCAAGTTTATCGCATAAGAATTTGATCAAAGTTGTTTTCCCTGCTCCCAATTCTCCATAAAAAGCAAAAATCTTTTTATTATTGAATCTTTCAAAAATCTTTTCAGCAACCACATGTAAATCCTCAAACTTCTGACAAACGATGGTATTACTATTTTTATCAACCTTCTTTTCTACAGGATCACTCATAATACTTCAAATCCATTAATTTCATTCGAAGATTTAACCGGTTTAAAATTATACCCGCTCCACTACTTGGCTTTAAGTTCAATATATGGGATCATCATTTCTTCCATTGATATTCCTCCATGCTGAAAAGTATCCCTGTAGTAATTAACATAATAATTGAAATTATTCGGATATGCGAAGAAATCATTCTTTTTGCAGAATATGTAAGATGAACTGACATTGAGCTTCGGCAGGTAAATATCATAAGGGTCCCTTACCTCGTAAACCTCTTTCCGCTTATATTGTAATGCCCTTCCAGTCTTATACCTGAGATTGGTATTTGTATTTCTGTCACCAAGCACTTTAACCGGATCAGCAACCTTAACAGAGCCGTGGTCGGTTGTTATTACTAAATTCGCACCCTTTTCTCCAATAAAATCAATGATCTCTTTAAGAGCAGAATGCTCAAACCATGATAAAGTTAAAGAGCGATAGGCCGATTCATCATCAGCCAGTTCTCTTATGATCTCCATTTCGGTTCGGGCATGCGAAAGCATATCCACAAAATTATAAACGATGACATTCAGATCATTCCTCATCAGATTAGGCAGATTATCAAGCAATTTTCTGCCCACATTTAAATTCAGGACTTTGGTATAGCTGGTCTTTAAATTTTTTCCATATCGTTTAAGGTATTCACCGAATAATTGATCCTCAAATTGATTCTTTGTCCCTTCTTCATCCTCTCCTATCCAATATTGTGGATATTTTCGTTCGATTTCAGCAGGCATTAATCCCGAGAACATTGCATTTCGGGCGTATTGGGTCACAGTCGGTAAAATACTGAAGAATATATTATCGCTCTGAATTCTGTACTTCTCCTCAACAATGGGTTGAATTACTTTCCACTGGTCGTATCTTAAATTATCAATGAGAATCAGAAATGTAGTCTTTGGTGAATCCAGTTTTGGAAATAATTTTTCTTTTAACAAAGTATGTGATAAGAGAGGAATATCTTTGACATTACCATTGATCCAATCATAATAGTTATTCTCAATAAACTTTGCAAAAACCTGGTTGGCTTCAAGTTTTTGCATATTTAATATTTCCTTAATACTCGAGTCGGACGATTTTTCCAGGTCAAGCTCCCAGCGAATCAATCGCTTATATACATCTATCCATTCATTATGATCGAGTCTGCCTGAAATTCTCATTCCAAGCCGGCTAAATGCCTGTTGATATTGAGAGGTGGTTTTTTCACTTACCAGTTTTTTATTTTCGAGGTTTTTCTTCAAGCTGAGTAAAATCTGATTCGGATTAACAGGTTTGATCAGATAATCGGCAATGTTGGAGCCAATGGCTTCCTCCATTATAGTTTCTTCCTCACTCTTTGTGATCATTACTACCGGTAAATTCGGAAAGTCGGCTTTCATTTGTTCAAGTGTCTCAATACCTGAAAGACCAGGCATTTGCTCGTCGAGAAAAACAATATCATATGGCTGGTTGGCTACCATCTCCAAAGCCTCAGCACCATTATTAGTGATGTCAACAATATACCCTTTCTGTTCTAAAAAAATGATGTGGGGTTTAAGAAGATCAATTTCATCGTCAACCCATAATATCCTTACTTTATCCATAAATTCTTATACTTAATGTTAGTGAAATACAATCCGGGGTGTGGACAAATTTCAGTGTTTTACAAAAATTAAATTTAAAATGTAAAATTACTTCATATAAAGGTATAAAAAACGATTGGAAAAAATATTAAGATTATTTAACATGGGTTGCTAAATGATCCGACATCTATTTAATGTAAAAATTCTTTATTTATTGTGTGACAAACCAAGTATTCAACATAAAATTATTTCAGTTAAACACGAACATTATAAAAGTTTCTCCTATTACTTATTTTTGTAACCAATAAGAGACTTCATAGTAAAAGAAATCAGAAAATTTCAACAAAAAACCAAAGGAGCTGTTTATATCATCTACTCAAGGAAATTGAACTTATGATCAATAAATAGCATAATTCAATGATAGTTAAAAGAAAAGAACAATCAATAGAAACGTTAAGAGGTATTGCAATTATCCTTATGGTTGCCGGTCATGTTATTGGACATCGAGCTACATCAGGATTAAAAGTTGATGATGATTCCCTTTGGCGATATTTCTACTATTCGTTCGAGTATTTACGAATGCCCTTGTTTACAGCTATTTCAGGTTTTGTATATGCATTAAAGCCGGTTTCAAAAGAATTTGTATTAAAATTTTTAAAGGGGAAATCAAGACGAATTCTTCTTCCATTCGTATTTGTAGCCACATTGCAATATACCATGAATGCAATTGTTCCCAATGTCAATAATCCTACTGACATGAAGGAGATTTGGAGAATCTATTTGTTCTCCTATGGCCAGTTTTGGTTTTTACAAGCACTTTTTTTAGTCTTCATTACAGTTGTTTTACTTGAAATAAATGATGTTACAACAAAATTCAGGGGTTGGTTGATAAGTTTTATCATTGCTACTTTGCTGCTTTTGCTCATTAATCCAAATTTTAAAATAGCTTTATTCAGCTTTAACCGCTATTTATATTTATTACCATTTTTCCTCTTAGGAATTGGAATAAACAGGTATTCTGATTTGCTATTCAAAAAACCAGTTTTAATTTCAGGAAGCATCCTGCTTCTTATTGGAATAACAATTCAGCAATTAAACTGGTACCAAGTTATCAATCTTGAAAATGGCAGGTTTGGATTAATCAGCGTTTTTGTAGGATTAACCGGAATATGGTTAATATTTTATATCAGAAAACCAAACAGATTTTTAGCCTGGTTGGGTTATTATTCATACGGCATATATCT
Organism: Bacteroidales bacterium; assembly: GCA_030596605.1. GTDB lineage: Bacteria > Bacteroidota > Bacteroidia > Bacteroidales > JAADJA01 > JAADJA01. Next base: position 18,686 of record JAUVJI010000016.1, on the reverse strand, counting down.
CTTCCATGTTTTTGGAACGGCAGGAAGCCGGATTATATCCAAATGGTTGGGAATAGGAAATCTAATGATGTTATTTATTATCGGGATGATCTTTGGCCTTGGATTACCAATATTAATCGAATTGGTTCTTTTAAAAAGTAAAATACTGCGAAGGATGTTCCTTGGATTAAGGTAAAGTTAACCATTTCTATTGATAGAAAATTTCAAAGTATTATTTTTGTAGAAAAACTTCCTTGACGCAAAACATTTTAAATAAACGGAAAATAATTAACGACCCTGTTTATGGTTTCATAAACATACCAGATGATCTCATTTTTGATATAATTGAACATCCCTATTTTCAAAGACTCCGAAGGATTAAACAATTAGGACTAACACATCTGGTTTATCCCGGTGCACTACATACACGATTTCAACATTCATTAGGGGCAATGCACCTGATGCAACAGGCAATAACTGTACTTAAATCAAAAGGACATAAAATTCAGCCCATTGAGGAACAGGGAGCATTGATCGCCATTTTGCTTCACGATATTGGCCATGGACCATTTTCACATGCACTTGAAAATTCAATAATAGATAAGTTAAATCACGAGGATATCTCCATAATATTAATGCACCAGCTTAATGATGAATTCAAGGATAAGCTTTCTTTGGGTATTGATATTTTTAATCATAATTATAATAAGAACTACCTGAGTCAATTAGTTTCAAGTCAGCTGGATATGGACAGATTGGATTATCTTAAACGAGATACTTTTTTTACGGGTGTATCAGAAGGTGTTATCGGAACAGAAAGGATAATCAAGATGCTCAATGTTTCGAATGATCAACTTGTTGTTGAAGAAAAGGGTATTTATTCACTTGAAAAATTCCTTATTGCCCGTCGGATTATGTACTGGCAGGTATATCTGCATAAAACTGTTCTATCAGCTGAAAACATGCTGGTAAGAATATTAAAACGCGCCGGCGTTCTTGCCAAAAAAGGAATTGAGGTATCTGCAACTCCTTCCCTAAAATATTTACTTACAAACAGTTTTTCTGAAGATGAGATACAAAATAATCCTGATATTCTTTCTCACTATACCCAAATAGATGATTTTGATATTTTCACATCCATTAAAACCTGGGTGAATCATCAGGACGATATTCTTGCAAATTTAAGCAGGAGTCTGGTAAACCGTAAGCTTTTCAGATGTGAAATACAATCAGAACCTTTTGATTATTTCTATATTGAAGAAATTAAAGATAAAATTCAAAAGAAATTCAAAATAAATGATCAAGAATTAGCGTATTTCTTTTTTAGTGACACGACTTCAAATTACGCCTACAATATTGAATCGGATAATATTAGCATTTTATCAAAATCAGGTAAAATGATCGATTTGATTGAAGCTTTTGATCAATTGGATATTTCTATACAATCAACAGTTGTGACCAAACATTTTATTTGTTACCCTAAGGATGTTGATAATTACTAATAAATTAAGAACTGACATCCTGATATTTCTCTAAATTTGCAAGCTGTAACATTCATAAAAAGAGACACATGGAGTTTTCAGCAAGTCAGATAGCAGAAGTAGTTAACGGAAAAGTAGAGGGAGATCCAAATGTTAGAATTAATTATGTTTCGAGGATAGAAGAAGGGGTACAAGGTACGCTTAGTTTTTTGGCAAATCCAAAATACACTCAATTTATCTACCAAACAGAAGCGTCTATAGTTTTAGTTAGCAGTGACTTTACGCCAGAAAAGAAAGTAAAACCTACACTTATCAGAGTAGATAATCCATATTCGGCCTTTGCTAAATTACTGGAGATGTATAATAAAATAAAGCTGAATAAAACCGGAATATCAGAAAAGGCCCATATATCAAAGTCCGCTTCCATTGGTAATAACGTTTATATTGGTGAATTTGCGTTTATAGGTGAAAACGCTAAAATAAGTGATAATGTAAAAATATATCCACAAGTTTATGTGGGTGATAATGTAAAGATTGGGATAGAAAGTACTCTCTTTGCCGGTGTTAAAGTCTACGCAGATAATGTGATTGGAAATAATTGTATCCTTCATGCCGGAGCCGTTGTGGGAAGTGACGGATTTGGCTTTGCTCCGCAAGATGATAAAAATTACATGAAAGTTGCTCAAATCGGAAATGTAATTATTGAAGACCGGGCTGAAATAGGATCCAATACCACCATTGATCGGGCTACGCTTGGTTCAACAATCATCCGGAAAGGAGCTAAAATAGATAATCTTGTGCAGATTGCACATAATGCTGATATTGGTGAGAATACTGTTGTAGCGGCTCAATCAGGCATTTCCGGATCAACTAAAATTGGTAAAAATTGTATGTTTGGAGGGCAGGTTGGTATCATCGGACATTTAACAATAGCCGATGATGTTAAAATTGCTGCTCAATCCGGAGTTGGAAAAAACATTGCTAAGAAGGGGGAAGTTCTTCAGGGATCACCTGCCTTTGAAATAAGTAAATACCGAAAATCATATATTCATTTCCGAAATTTGAATGACATTAAAAATAAGCTGGATGAATTGGAGAAAAAAATCAAGGAAATAAATCCTTAGCAATAAGTTCAATGCCTTATTCTAATTCAATCTCAACAATTTAATTAGTTCAGTTAATTATTTGGTTAATAGTTTTTTAGTGTTTTCAATTAAATTAATCGAAATATATTTATATTTGCCCGCTAATTATGAGTGGGAGACAAAAAACAATTGCTAGGCGGGTATCAGTTTCTGGAAAGGGATTGCACACAGGTGTTGATGTAAATCTTACATTTAATCCCGCACCTGATAACTTCGGAATTCAATTTCAAAGGGTTGATATTGAGGACAAACCTATAATTAAAGCCGATTGTTCATATGTTGTGGATACAAACCGAGGTACTACCATTGGTGAAAATGGCACGAGTATTTACACCATCGAACATGTGATGGCAGCCATAAAAGGAATGGACATTGATAACGTTCTGGTTGAGATTGATAATGCTGAAACACCAATCATTGATGGCAGTTCCAGGTATTTTACTGAAGCCCTTAGCGAAGTTGGAGTTAAAGAACAGGAAACGAAGCGCGAATATTTTGAGCTTGATAAAGTACTTTCATACACTGATCCTGAAAATAAAGTTGAATTGCTCGCTATTCCATCGCCCGAATTTAAGGTTTCAGTAATGATCGACTTTGAAACTGATGTATTATCTACGCAAAATGCATCTCTTGACAAAATAGAAGATTTTAATGCTGAAATTGCAAATTGCCGAACCTTTGTTTTTTTGCATGAGCTTGAATACTTGCTTAGCAAAGATTTAATAAAAGGGGGTGATCTGAGCAATGCCATTGTTTTCGTCAACAGGGTAATTTCACAGGAAGAACTTGACAGGCTTGCAAAATTATTCAATAAACCATCAGTTAAAGTATTGAATAAGGGTATTTTAAATAATGTAGATTTAAATTTTGAAAATGAGCCGGCAAGGCATAAATTGCTTGATGTGGTAGGTGACCTTTCTTTAGTTGGAGTTCCGCTTAAAGCCCATATCATTGCCAGACGGCCAGGACACAAGTCAAATGTAGAATTTGCTAAACTTATAAAACAATATATCATGGACAAGGAAAGCGATAGGTTTAAACCGCCTTTTGATCTTATTAAAAAACCAATCTATGATATAAATGATATTAAAAATCTTTTACCGCACAGACCACCTTTCCTTTTGATCGACAAGATTCTGGATATGGACGATGATCATGTTATTGGGATTAAGAATGTAACCATGAATGAAGGCTTTTTTGTAGGCCATTTTCCAGATGAGCCTGTTATGCCAGGCGTACTTCAGATAGAAGCAATGGCTCAAACAGGTGGGATATTCAGCTTAAACAGATACGATGATCCTGAAAATTACTCCACCTATTTCTTAAAAATTGAAAATGTAAAGTTCAGGAATAAGGTAGTACCAGGAGATACCCTGGTTTTTAGCCTTAAACTCATTTCACCCATCAGAAGAGGATTGTGTCACATGAAAGGCATTGGTTATGTTGCAAACAAACCGGTTATCGAAGGGGAAATGCTTGCCCAGATAACTAAGAAGAAAAATTTAAAATCATAGCTCAGAAACCATGAATCAACCTTTAGCTTACGTCCATCCACAGGCAAGAATTGCGAAAAACGCCGTCATTGAACCTTTTGTCAATATTGAAAAAAACGTAGAAATAGGTGAAGGTACATGGATAGGTTCCAATGTTACCATCATGGAAGGAGTACGAATAGGAAACAATTGTAAAGTTTTCCCAGGCGCCGTTATTGGAGCAATACCACAGGATTTGAAGTACAAAGGAGAAGATACCACAGTAGAAATTGGAGATAATACAACGATCAGGGAATTTGTTACTATCAACCGTGGAACCAGCGAAAGCTGGAAAACCGTAATCGGAAAAAACTGCCTGTTAATGGCCTATGTTCATATCGCACATGATTGCTTCATTGGCGATTATGTAATCCTTGGTAATGCCACTAATTTAGCCGGTCATATTAAAATCGGTTCATGGGCAATACTTGGGGGTATTTGCGCTGTTCACCAGTTTGTTAAGATAGGTGAACATTCATATATCGGTGGTGGTTCATTGGTAAGAAAAGATGTACCGCCTTTTACAAAAGCAGCACGTGAACCACTATCATATGCCGGAATTAACTCGATAGGGTTAAGGCGACGAGGCTATTCGAATGAAACAATCAACGAAATACAAGATATCTACCGGTTCATATACGTTAAAGGGTTAAATGTAACACAGGCAGTAAGGTATATCGAAGCGAACATGCCTTCTACACCCGAAAGGGATGAAATACTCTCGTTCATTTCACAAGCTACAAGGGGGATTATGAAAGGCTATGGGCGTATCCTTGGAAACTCACAGTAACTGGTAGAATGGTTGAATTGGTTGAATTAGTTAAACCATGAAATATCATTCCAAATTCAACCTATTTAACAGATTTAAGCATTATTTATAACTTCAGTGATCGTAAATCCACATCATCCTCCCCAGGTTTCCCTATCCAGACTTCTATATTGAATAGCTTCCGCTAAATGTTCTGTTTGAATATTTTCACTTTTTTCAAGGTCGGCAATGGTGCGTGCTACTTTTAATATCCTGTCATAAGCTCTGGCTGATAAACTCAATTTCTCCATGGCAGTTTTAAGAAGGGTTTGACCCAGTTCTTTCGGATTTGTAATCCGAAAGTTGATAACCTGAAATTTTCAATCCTATTCCACAATATTAATGAAGGATTATAAATCCTAATTATGATTTGTTCGGGATTACAAATCCTGAACAGCACAGCATATTTCTTATCAATTGGGTTTCTTTAGTAAATAAAATGAATATGTCTGAAGAAATATCTGTTATCAAATATCTATTTTAAACCATTACAATCCTCAAACTCGTACCAGTTAAAGGTACGAGCCTCGCCTTCATACTTGCCATGGATGGAAGTCTCGCATCAGTTGGATAAATCATTTTAGGAAGATAATTAAACCGTTGTTAAAAAACTTCAATAATTTTTATCACTGCCATAATCCATAAAATTAGGACTATAACGATTGATACAATACTGATGCCCATCTGTATTTTTCCGGCCTCCCAAAAATCGGCAACCTTTTGTTTTGCTTGTTTTAAAAAATTCATTATTGTCGTCAATATACTAAAACATTTTATTCTACCTTCTAATTTAGCATAATTCTATATATATCTACAAGTCAATAATGAATTTGATTTCCAGCGTTTTTTCTATGGAGGCGTGACTGGTGCGTTGTCAATCCCGTTTGGATATACCTTATGTGCCGGACTTGCATTAGTTTGACTTATATTATAAACACTTCATTATTTCAAAATGAACCAAACTTCTTCATTGATTAAAGGTACAAGTCTCGCCTTCTCACTTGCCCTGGCTGGAAAACTCTCACCAGATGGGGGAAGAAAAACCAAACCCCAATACTGATATTCGTGGATTAATACATATCCCGTTTTATGAAAACATAAAGAAACTTGAAGTAATTAACAATATGAAAGTAAGGCTATCTTAAGAAAGGTATTAATGTTCTTATTGAAGATTATTATTTAATTTTGTGAAATCTGAAAAAATTAGTTTGGGATACTGGCAAAGATTTTTAATGCCAGAATTAACAAAATTTAAAAAACAAGAATAATGAAAAAAACAGCATTATTATTGTTATTTGCATTAATAAGCATTTCTGCTTTTGCACAATTAAAATTAAACAATCAGGCACAATTCTTTAAGGATTCCATACCAGAATTCTACAAACCCATAAAAGAGTTTGCTGTTGAACGATGGGGGGAGGATGAGGAGTTATTAGTGAGGCTTGAAATCAATACCCAGTCTGAAGCATTGATGACCTATATGATGGAATATGCTTCTGACGATAGTGACAGAGTAACATGGACAATGCTAAGATATTGCGAAGAACCGGATTTAATAGGAACAACAGAACATCTACTCATGATTAAATTCGATTGGTTTATGATTATTAAAACACTAAAAGAAGACTAATATGAAAGACATAATTCAAAGACTTAAACCAAACGGATTTGAATAGCTTTCAATTTGCATCTTTGCAATATTGAAAACGGTAGAACAAAAAATAGCAATAACACTAGCCGACATAAGATAAACATCCTGGACAAAATGTCTGACCTAACAAAGAATTAGTTATATGAAATATAAAAAAACTCGCTACAAATTAAAAAAATAAAAATGGCAAAAATGAATATTGAGTTAGTAAGAGAACAAATTTATTGGTCTTATGCAAATCTTGCAATGGCTCATACAGCTGTCGTTCAGAAAAATGAAAAATATGACAAATTAAGTTATATGATTAGGTCTAGGCTTTTCAAGGGACTTAAAGAAGGTACCATGAATATGCGGACAATTTTTGACGATGAAAAAATTAAACTTCAAACAGGACAAATATGCAATTATTGTGGTTCAATAGATAGTTTATCCATAGACCACATATTACCTAAAAAATATGGTGGTCAGGACATTGCCGAAAATTTAATATATGCATGCAGAACTTGCAATAGTTCTAAAGGGAAAAAGGACTTAATGGAATGGATGAATTTTCGGGAACAGTTTTTACCTTTAATGATAATAAGAAGATATTTGAAACTAACTTTCAACTATTGTAACGAAAATGGACTTATAGACAAAAAAATTGAAGAATTAAAAAAAATGGAGTTGCCATTTAAAATTGACTTATTACCGATAAAGTACCCTAAACCTAACGAACTGACTTTAAATGCTGAAGAAAGTAAAAACGCCATATAACTCACAGTCACAGCCAATTTGCGGTATATTCGTATCAAGAAAATGATTTAGTATGAAATGTGAATTCCATAGAAAGGAAGCAGAACATTGTGAAAGCCATATTATTCCAAAATTCGCTTATAAATGGATGAAAAAAACTGGATCAGGAAGATTCCGTCAATTAGGTAAATTTAATTCCCCAATACAAGATGGAATAAAGAAATATATGCTTTGCAAAGATTGTGAAGGCAAATTTTCTAAATACGAAAAATGGTTCAATGAAAAAGTATTTAAGCCTTATATTAATGACTGTAATTTTGTAGTTAAAAATGAAAGGGAGCTAAAATACTTTATAGTTTCAGTATTATGGAAAGTACTCAAATTATTTAAAGATGATGGGAATAATTATAACTTTAAAACAGATTTGAATAATGCCGAAATAGAATGGGGAAATTATTTACTAAACGACGAGCCAATTACTAAATACAAAAATCTTCATCTTGTTTTAGTTGATAGTAATTATTGGATAGAACAAAAAAGTGATCTTTATTTTTCTAGATCAATCGATATTGAAATTGCTGAAAGTGACAAATTGTGTTTCATTTATGCTAAATTTTCAAGATTTATTTTAATTGGTGAAATAATCGGGTTCAGTGAAAACAGTTTTCAAAATACAAACATTACCATCGAAAATGAATTCAGGTCAACTAATCAAATAATAAATGAAAGTGGAATAATACAATTTTTTATGGATAGAGTAAATAATACAAAGGAGTATGATGACCTGTCAGTGAAACAAAAAGAGAATAACGCGAAATATTACAAGAATAAATTGGAGAGTTTGAGAGAAACAGATTATATGAAACTACAAAATAAATATAAATAAAAGCCAGTGCCTAATAAACAGCCTTCATACAGTGCATAGATCTCAACTATCGAGTCTTCCAGCTAGGGAAAGTAGAAGTGGCGTGACTCGTGCCTGGTGTTTTTTATCCAAATAACCAATATCCAAATAAAATTCTACTTGATTTATCATAATTTTTCAATCCTGATTGTTTAGGTTATTTTTTTTTACATTAAATTTGTGTGAAAGAAAAGTATGGTTGATATAGTTTTAAAATATAATATGCTAGATGAAAATGCCAGAAAACAGCTTAATGATTTCATCGATTTTTTGTTAAGTAAAAACAAGAAGAAGAAGCCTGATTTTTCGGAATATTACAATAGGATTCAAACTGTTTCTCAATGGTCTGAAGAAGATGTGGAATATTTGAGGGAAATTGAAAATAATTATAATTAAAAAGTTGAGGAATGGTAGTAGACCAGTAGGTTCGAGTCTCACCATCACACTCCCACTGGCTGGAAGACTCGCACCAGATGGTCGCGCCAGTTGGTAGTCCGACGTTAATATGTCTAAATCTACGATGAAAATATTATAACCAATATTGAAACAATTATTACTAATATCGCAATAATACCCCATATTGGAGTTTCTTTTTCTGGCTTTCTGTTTTCGGTTTCATTAATTGCTTTTTCTTTCTCATATTGTTTTATAAAGACTTGAATTAATGTTTTGTCTCCACTTAATAATATTGTCTGTGCAGCTTTAGTTTCAATGTCCCAATAATTTATTGCAAAATAGTGCTTATTCTTAAATTTTTCTTTATTACCTATTCCTGACATTCCACCTATAACTGCTCCTAATGGTCCTAAAATTAATCCCCCAACAACGGCTCTTCCAATCACAGATTTGTTTGTTTTAACTAATTCCTCTTTTGATGTTTGCTTAAGATTTATTATTTGAGAATTATGTATTTTAAGACATTCAAAATAAAATCCATTAGTCACCTGTAGTCCATGTGTGTGGATCAGTACTTTTACTTTTCCACTTGGTATTTCAGTAATTAAATTTTCTCTTGGGTCATATAAACCATCAAAGGCAGCATTTCCACCAAAATTAAAAAGTTGTTTCCCAATTTCAAGATTTGTCGGTAATTTTGGAAAATTTAACAATTCCTCGTTTTGATTCTTAATTTCAACAGTCTGGTTTATTGGGTTTCCACAATTTGGACAACTAATAGCTTTTTCGCTAATTTTTATTCCACATTCAGAACAATTTATTAATGCCATTTTATTAAGTTTTATTTGTGTTGTTGTCGTTTTTTAAGCTTGCCATCAACTTTTTGGTTATGCTATGTATTGCATTAATTTTATGTATTTTTCTGTTTACAAATAAATTTAATTATAGTGTTTAATATTCATATTTACAACTAATTACGGCATGCACAATGAAACTTTATTACATGCATCTATATTGTTTCTTTCAATCTGTTAATAATACTTTTTAACTGAATTTGAAGTAGTTTGTCAAGTGAAAAATTCGATACCTCATTCTCACCTTTTTCGATAGATTCTTTAAGTGACCAAATAAGTTCACTAAATTGAATTACTTTTCTGTTAATATCTTTCAGGTCATTTAAACCAAGGTTAAGGTTGTAAAGTGATATTCCTTTTTTTGATGCTTTACTTTTGATTCCATATAAGGATACATCTAAATGATTATCGGGAGATACTCCAATAGCCCAATAACAATGAATGATTATATTTCTAATCTCTATTAAGTTAGAATATTCAGAAAGGATTTTGTTCACATTAATTACTTGATTCTCATTAAAGTGATAAGGAACCATTCCTTGAAAAATAGTTTTAATTGGTTCTGCTGTTAGTTTAGATAAAAGAATATCAGAATATTCAGAATTATTTAGACCATTATACTTTAATATCTCACCAATGCAATCTTTGAAATAATATGTAATATGCTCAAATAAAGCGAGGAATTTCCCAAGTTCAATAAACGCTTTATCTCGTCCTTTATTAATTGTATTTGAACTCATTTTCAAATTGCAACTACAGGATATACGCCACCCACTGCCTCATATTTTCACTTTGGGCATAGTCAACTGCTGAACTAATTGTTTGCAAAGTAGTGAAATGCAGTCTTTGGTTTCTTGTAGCCATTTTGTTAATGGTGTATATAAGTTTATAAAAATACAGTTTTTTAAAAACAATACCGCCAGAAGCCAATAAAAATTAGTCCCCACTGGGCGAGTCTTCCAGCCTGGCTTGGTAAGGTGGCGTGACTCGTGACTATTATCAACTATCCACCCCAATTCTCCCTATCCAAACTCCGGTATTGAATAGCTTCCGCCAAATGTTCTGTTTGTATATCCTGAGATTTTTCCAGGTCAGCAATCGTCCTTGCCACTTTCAATATCCGGTCATATGCCCTGGCTGAAAGATTCAATTTTTCCATGGCAGTTTTAAGAAGGGTTTGTCCTGTATCATCAATCTTGCAGATTTGCCTCAATTGCTTGCTTGTCATCTGGGAATTGCAATAAATACCTTTTGATTCTTCATACCTTTTCTCCTGTATTATTCTAGCTTCTATAACCCGCGTTCTGATAGCTTCGCTTTTTTCACTCTTTCTATCATCAGAAAGTTCCCGAAATGGAACAGGCACAACTTCTACATGAATATCAATCCTATCAAGTAATGGCCCTGATATTTTATTTAAATACCTTTCTACCATTCCGGGTACACAAGTGCAATCCTTATCAGGATGGTTATAATACCCGCATGGACAGGGATTCATACTGGCTACCAGCATAAAACTCGCAGGGAATTCAACTGTAAGTTTAGCCCTTGAAATGGTGACAATCCTGTCTTCCATCGGCTGCCGCATCACTTCCAGAACTGTTCGCTTAAATTCGGGAAGTTCATCAAGAAACAGAACACCATTGTGTGCCAGTGAAATCTCACCCGGATTAGGATAAGTCCCTCCCCCCACAAGGCCTGCATCACTGATGGTATGGTGGGGCGACCTGAAAGGCCGGACTGAAATTAGTGAAGTATCTTTTGATAATTTCCCTGAAACCGAATGAATTTTAGTGGTTTCTAATGCTTCGTATAAATTTAATGGGGGCAATATGGATGGAAGACGTTTGGCAAGCATGGTTTTACCGGCTCCGGGCGGACCTATTAAAATAACATTATGGCCACCGGCGGCGGCTATTTCCAAAGCCCGTTTAATATTCTCCTGCCCTTTTACATCGGAGAAATCAAATTGATAATCGCTCAGGCTGGAAAAGAACTCTTCTCTTGTGTTTACTTTTGTCGGGCTAATTGATAATTTACCATTAAAAAAATCAATTACTTCTATAATATTCTCAACACCCAATACTTCAAGATCATTTACAATGGCCGCTTCCTTTGCATTTTGTTTGGGTAGAATGAACCCGTTAAATCCTTGCTTTCTTGCTTCAATGGCAATTGGCAGAGCGCCTCTCATTGGCTGCAAACCACCATCGAGGGACAATTCTCCCATGATCAGGTAATTCCCGACATTCTCATTTTCAATCTGGCCTGAAGCTGCCAAAATGCCGATGGCAATGGTAAGGTCATAAGCGGAGCCTTCTTTCTTAATATCAGCCGGAGCCATATTTACCGTAATCCCTTTTCCTGGCCAGCGATAGCCACTATTAGCCAGGGCTGCATAAATACGCTGCTGACTTTCTTTCACAGCATTATCAGGTAATCCAACGAGATAAAATTTAGCGCCCCGACCGACATCAACTTCAACGGTAATAGTAATAGCATCTATACCGATAATCGTACTTCCATATGTTTTAACAAGCTTGTTCATCTGTTTGGATTAATTCCATGCCTGTATTCTGCTTAATACAAAATGAATATTAAATAAATTAATGTATTAAGAAATTTACGGCTTAGTTATAATCGCTAAAATTATTCAAAAATATTGAATATTACAAGGCTTAAATTTGAGGCTTGTAACCTGATTGGCTGAGTATTTTTTGGGCATCGATATTTTTCATTAAATCAATCAGGCTTATTTCAGGATGATTTTCCATATAAGAGCGAACAATTTGCCAACCTATCCACCAACCCAATCGCGGTGGTGATTCCTGACCGAAATAGGAAGTGAAAGGGCTGTCGTAAATAAACTTCTGCATAACCTGCATTTCCTTGGAGTAAAGTAAATTGCTTTCGATCATAAACGCCCAAACATTGCCTTCATTATCCTTTGCCCATTGCAATTGTTCTACTGTATAGTCGATAATGATCGTTTCTTTAATACCGGGGGTCATGGCTTCAACAGACCAAAGGATCTTTCCCTCATTGATCATAGCATCAAGCAAAGCATTCCCGATTTTTTTATAATCAATTTCGCTTTTAGCCATCTCACAAATGCAGTCCCTGATAATATATTCATTACTGAACTTTTTTAATATATATTTAGGAAGGCCAAGGTTATAATACCTTGTATAGGTTTCACCCAAATACATATCAAGGGCTATTAGCAGATTATCTTCAAAATATTGAACCGGATATTCATAGTCAAATCCGGAGATATAAGTAAAAACAGCCGGTATGTTCTTTTCAGGATAATAATACTTTAAATATTTAAAAGTATTCGTTAGTCCGGCTTCAAGATCATTCAAATCAGGGAAAGTTAAGAAACAGTCGTTACTTACTGCTATCAGCAAAGTATCATTAATATATTCTGATAGCTGGATTATGTTTAAAGTGTCATCCAGATTTCCATTAAGAAAAACACTGTATTGAGGTTGTAACCGTTTTAATTCTTCTTTGAGATTACTTCTGTCAACTTCGAAAAGCGCTTTGCCATATCTATGGATTTTAATATTTTCAATTTCTATATCACTTACATCCACATTTAAACGGTTGGAACCGGATTGGCAGGAAAATAAAATAATTGCGGCAAGCAGGAATAAAAGCACGGTACTTATTTTCATAAAAATTTGGTTCTCTTTAAAGTTGCAAAAACATGTAGCAGTCTCATAACTAATAATCGAAGAAAAGAGCATTCCTGACCTGATCAGGAATCCAGACTATATCAGATTATATGGATTCCCAGCTTTCGCGGGAATGCTATTGGCTCAAGAAAATTATCCATCTTCATAAAAATATCAAATACTTTCATTCAATGCAAATTACATGATCTTCCACCCAACACTAACAAAAAACACGTTGTTCTTATATTTTTCTGGTAAATAATCACCCAGGTCGATACTAGGTTTATCATATAAGTTGCTGAGACCAAATTCATAGCGGACATCCACTGTTAAAAACAGAATATCAATACCTCCGCCCAACTGCAGTCCCCAATTTGTATTATCCAATGACTCCTCAAGTGCATTTTTATCATCTGAACTTATACCTTCATATGATATAGTATACTTTTTATTTAAAACAAGTGACATTACCGGACCGGCCTGCACCCTGACATTCAATTTCTTGGGCTTAAGCAATTTATATCCGATTAGCAAAGGGATATCAAAGGTTGTCAATTTAATTGTATTATCAACTGATTCTAACAGTGAGTTTTCATCTGTTATATCCTCGGGCAGATCAAAATTAAACTCCCCTTGTTTTATCGTAATATAGCCTTCGGGCTGCACATGGAATTTTTTACCAATTCTTACAAATGCACCGGCCTGGAAACTTGTTTTAGCGGCATCTGCCCAGTCATCCAGATCAGTGGTTAGCTTATTCATGGTAACGGCTGCTTTTATCCCAAAATTCAACTGACCAAAAGTATAGCCGCTTATACAAACGATAATTGCGAGCAACAATAGCTTTTTCATAAATGACAATTTTAATGTATTATCAACAAAACTACAATAATAACTTTATCATTAAAATATTATTATTTAAATAAATTTATCTTTCTTTAAATCATTATTTTTGTTGAGGATTACCCAATAATCTTAAAAACAATGAGAGCTAAAGTTTTCATTTTGTTATTCATACTGATTTTAGGTGTAAATTGTTACTCTCAGGTAAAGCCTTTCCGTTTCGGAGTAACTGTTGCACCCAATCTTGCATGGATATCTCCCGATACCAAAGAATATAAAAATGATGGTAATCAGATGGGATTTTCATGGGGTTTTATAGCTGATGTCACATTAACGGAAAACTATTTCTTTAAAACCGGTATCAATATGGATTATTTAAATGTACAGCTGGAATACCCTGATTCGATTATGACTCTCACTGATTCAGTTTCTGGAATTATGCATAGGAAACATAAACTTCAATATCTTGAAGTTCCATTGACAATAAAAATGAGAACAAATCAGTTTGGCAAGATTGCCTATTATGGTGAAATTGGCCTGGGTACGGCTTTCAACTTAAAAGCAAAATCGAAGGATGAATTTTTCCCAAAAGACGATCAAAACTCAATAAATTTTGAAGAAGACATAAAAGATGATATTACATTTATGAAAGAGTCTCTGATCTTTGGCGCCGGCCTTGAATATTTCATTGATAACTCAACCTCGATCATTATTGAGGTAACCTTTCATAATGGCCTTTCAAACATTTTAAAGGGCGAGAATAAAATATCACTTGAAACGCAAAGAGCCCACCTTCATTATTTTCAACTCAATGTAGGTATCATGTTTTAATTATTCCATTAAAAATAACCAAGGTGAAAATTGCATTAGCCCAAATAAACTACCACATCGGAAATTTCGAAAACAATGAGAAAAAAGTCATTGAGGCTATCCATAAAGCCAAAAACAGTGGCGCTGACATAATCGTATTTGCCGAACTTGCCATCTCAGGTTATCCTCCCCGTGATTTTCTGGAATTTGATGATTTTATAAACAAATGCGATGATTCAGTTAATCGAATTGCCAAAGAATGTTTTGGTATAGCTGCCATCATTGGCGCTCCAACAAAAAACCCCCAGGTAAAAGGAAAAAATTTATTTAATTCTGCTTGTTTCCTGGCTGAAGGAAAGGTAATTTTCAAACACCATAAATCACTGCTGCCCAACTATGACATTTTTGATGAATACCGCTATTTTGAGCCCAATACTGTTTTTAATACGATAGATTTTAAAGGTAAAAGACTGGCCATTACAATATGTGAAGATATCTGGAATATTGGAGACGATCTGTTATATGTTGGGAATCCCATGGATGAGTTGTACAAACAAAATCCTGACCTCATCATCAATATTGCCGCATCTCCTTTTCATTATGAGCAAGCTGAACGCCGAAGGATAAAGCTCAAACAAAATGTAAATAAATACAAACTGCCTTTATTTTATGTAAACCATGTTGGTGCTCAAACTGAACTTTTATTCGATGGCGGGTCCATGGTATTGAATTCACAGGGGCAGATTGTTGATGAACTCAATTATTTTAAAGAGGATCTAAGGGTTTACGACCTGGAAGATATTGAAAGGCCTTCTGAAATATCAAAAACAAAAAAACCGTCTAAAATTGCACTTATTCATGATGCACTTGTGATGGGTGTCAAAAATTATTTCAATAAACTAGGGTTCTCACAAGCGATTCTGGGTTTGTCCGGTGGCATTGATTCTGCCTTAACGATGGTACTGGCTGCAGAGGCACTCGGACCCGACAATGTAAAAGGTGTATTGCTGCCCTCTCAATATTCTTCCGATCATTCTGTAAAGGACGCAAGGAATCTGGCTGAAAATCTTGGAAGTCCATACGAAACCATTTCAATTGAGAATGCTTACAATAGTTTTAGTCAAACTTTGAATCCAATATTTAAAGATCTTCCCTTCGACATTGCCGAAGAAAATATCCAGGCCAGGATAAGGGGAGTTTACCTGATGGCGCTATCGAATAAGTTTGGATATATTTTATTGAACACCTCCAATAAAAGTGAAGCTGCTGTTGGATATGGAACTTTGTATGGTGATATGAATGGCGGACTGTCGGTTTTGGGTGATGTATATAAAACCGAAGTTTTCGAACTGGCAAAGTATATTAACAGGAAGAAAGAAATAATCCCCAATAATACGATCATTAAACCTCCGTCTGCCGAATTAAGGCATGATCAGAAAGATTCGGATTCCCTGCCTGAATATGAAATCTTGGATGAAATTTTATTTCAATACATTGAGCAACGTAAAGGGCCAAAGGAATTGATAAACATGGGATTTGATGAAAATGTTGTGAAAAGGATCTTGAAGCTGGTGAATACAAATGAATACAAACGTTACCAAACCCCTCCTATTTTAAGGGTTTCACCTAAAGCTTTTGGTATGGGAAGAAGGATGCCGATAGTGGGGAGGTATTTGGCTTGACAGTTTGGCCTATGCACAGTCCAATCGTTTGGGGAGCATTATCGCATAGCTGTTTTAATGGACCGGTTTTCTTCTTAATTTCCTCGTCAATAAAGGAACTGTAGTCGGTCATAAATTCATCTTCTGGTATTTTTAGAATTTGTCTGCAAACATATTCGTCTGCTGCATGTAATATTTTAGTGCTTGATGCGCTGTCGTACATTATTCTATATCAAGTAGTATTTTAATATTTTCTTTTACCAAAACAATTGATTCTCTACGTAAAGTTCCAACTTTCTTAATTAACCTGTTGTTATCAATTGCCCGAATTTGATCAATCATTATATCACTGTCTTGATTTAAATTTACTTGTCCCTTTTTTAAATGAACCCTTAAAATTTCAGAGCCTTTTTTCACATTTGTTGTAATAGGGCAAATTAATGTTGAAGGATGTGGTATCTTATTTAGAAAATTTGTCTGAAGTACCAATACCGGCCTTGTTTTGCCTGGTTCTGTCCCTATCTGCGGATTCAAATCGGCAATCCAGATTTCGAATTGCTTAATCGACATAATCAATCTCCTCAAATTCTTTCAGAACAGACATAGAGTCCTCTTTTACCATATCAGATTCTTTTTTAAGTTTCTTTTCCAGCAATAATCGCTTCTGCAATCGATTATAATAATCAATCGCTTCATTGATATACCTGTTTCTTGGTTTCTTTATCCTGGATAGAATCTTTTCAGTTTCTCCAAAGATTGAATCGTCAATTTTTAATGATACGTTTTTCATGATATTACTATTTAATATCACAAAGGTATATCCTTTTAGTATATATTCAAAGTAATTTTAGAAAATTTTTATTTTTATATGCCGCACAAGATTAAGATTATTTTTTCCACAGATTCTTAAATTCCGATTCTATCTTAACTGTAATCTTAGCAGCTAATTGTGATATAAGTACTGATACCTATCGTTTAGTCTACAAATGTCTCTTTTAAAATGGCTTTTACTTCATTAATTTCTGGTTTTGATAATCGACCAAGTATTTTAATTATTCGCTGTTTGTCTATAGTCCTGATTTGGTCGATTACAACCCAAGCTATTTTGTTGTCAAGTTTAATTTCTATTCTGGTTGGATACTTTTTTGACTTTGTAGTCATAGGCGAGATAACAATAGTACGGAGATGGTTATTCATTTCGTTTGGTGAAATAATAACACATGGCCTGGTTTTCTTTAAAATGCAAATTATTCTTTTTAAATAAATTGGTCTTCAATCAATCTCTGCTTTGAGCCTGCCTCGCAATCCTATGGCTAGTGAGGCAGGCTCAAAGATTATGAATCAATTATTTAAATTTGAATAGTTCCCTTCAAGCGTGGCCGCTCTGGATCTTCTGTTTCTTCTATACGTTCATATTCAACTTTCGTCAATTTCCTTTTTAAGTCACTCCAACATCTTCGGGGGATTATGACTATTAGTAAGTGTTTCAATGATGTCTATTATAGAAAAGTACCATTCTTCAAGATTGTATAATTTCAGAAACAGACTTGCCCAAAAACAATTTTCCTGTTTTCAGACAAGTCTATTTTTATAAATATCAACTTATTGGATAATTAATTTTTTGAAAATACTTTTGTTTTCTCCCTCTACTTTCAATAAATAAATTCCTTTAGCATAATTAGAAATATCAATATTTTCAGTATTATCAGATAATTCTTTCTGAAAAATAATTTTCCCCTGCGAATTAAATATTTGTATGCTTAAATTCGTAATTTCAATATTTGAAATTTCAATATTAAATTTTCCGTAGTTCGGATTAGGATACACAGTAACAAATTGTTCATCAGGAGTCGGATTTGGTTCAATACCAACAGGAATATAACCGAACCAATCTAATGCATCTTGTATTATCATATTAATATCATCATCGTTTGTAAACTGGGAAAGATCAAAGCTGGTGAAAAACGATTTATAGACCACGTTATCCAAAGACAACGCACAAGAATTGTGATAGGCATAAGCCTGTCCATTAAAGGGGCCATCTTCAAAAATGAAATTAGTAATCGAACTAATTTCAGGATATAATACTTCGTTTTGATATACTTCAGGACAATCTCCTGCATCTAAAACGTCAGGACTATTAGAAAAAGTTGGCAATTCCTGATTAGCATTTCCAATTACAGATTCATCTGTGATCAATATGCTTC